>NZ_JBINJY010000029.1:0-1485 GCF_043951805.1 Companilactobacillus sp. FL22-1 | reverse complement strand
TTCAATAGCTTTGCCATTTTCGTCAACTGCCTTGATTGTTACATCTGTCTTATCAGTTTCAGGGTCTGTTGGTGTTGTAGTACTATCTTCTTTTGAATATACAAAATTAATAGTATTTCCTTCCTTAGCCGTCTTTACAGTTTGAATCAAACTACCTTGTAATTTATATCCATCTATATATGCGGCAGGTGTTGAAAAATCAATGCCAACTTTTACAGGAAAAGTTTCTGATTTAGCTAGTTGATTATCCTTCTCATCAACATAATTAACAGTTACAGATGATGTATCTACAACATTTGTCGCATCGTCCTGAGTATAAGGGATGTTGAACGCTTCACCATCAAATTGTACTAGATATGATCTGTCCTCTTCTCCTGGAACAACTGTATAACCATCTAGTTTTGGTGCAATGAGTGTAACTCTTGAGCCAATCTTAACTTGTCTTATTTCTGTCTTGATGACCCAAGCGTCATTTGTAGTTGTCGAACGCTTAATATAGTTAATAGTAATATTACCCATCTCATCAGGCTCAGCTGGCGTCGTAGTTGAGCCACCATTATTATGATGATTAGTATTGCCTGAATTATTAGTATTTGTCGATGGTATTTCGGCGTCAGGAGAATTCTTGATGTAAGTCTTATCTGAACGAGAACTCTCCGAAATCAATGTTGCCTCTGAGCCTTTAACCCATTCGTTAGTAGCTACACGATAATAAGCAGTACCATTTACTACAACTTTTTGGTCTGTCTTCCAATCAGTATTTTTAGCCAAGGCACGATTTACAACCAGTTTGGAACCATTTAATGGATTGGAGTACAATTCAGCATATTGACCATTCCCATTGGCGACGTGAACAATACCATTCAAAGATTGCTTAGATGTTTCATCAGCTAAGTCCATCTGATCAACATTAGCGTATTCGTTACCACCAACTAGCAAATAAGTTTCACCATCAATACCTTTGACAGCCTTAGCAGTCTTCCATTTAGTACCATTTTCAAGGCCACGATTTGCTTTATGCATGTCATTACTTGTAACGCTGTTATAAAGTTGAACATAACTACTTGTTGTTGAATTAGCAGTTGCTACATTATTTACAGCCGATGCATCAACAGTCTTTGTTGATAGTACTGATGCACTAAATAGTGTAATAAATGTCAAACCAACTGCGAGCCACCCCTTCTTTGAGTGAACTAACTTCACACGATATGTCTTATCTTCTAATGCTTTAGCTAAACGTTTCTTCTTAAAATCCATCTTCTTTTTACCCTTCGCTCAAATGTTTAGTTTATTTTTATAATCTCCAAATATAACAGGCAAATATCATGACTGTTGAACCAATTAAAATCACAAAATCTAAGTTCACTTTTAAAACTTCAAAAAAGAGAAAAATAGTCAAACAAAATAAGATCAAAAAAATATTTACATAAATGAATCCTAGTAACATTTCATGCTTACTTTGAAAATCTATTTTCTCTTCTTCGT
>NZ_JBINJY010000028.1:0-1552 GCF_043951805.1 Companilactobacillus sp. FL22-1 | reverse complement strand
TGCGATAATCCCTTTGTGGTTGTCAGATGAAATAATATAATTTCATCCGATGATTATGGAGGGATTTTTGCATGCCTGGAAATAGGTTTAGTTTTGAAGAAAAGGTACGCCTGATCAGTTTGTTCAAGAGCTCAGACGTTCCATTAGCGACCTTTGCAAGAAACAATGGGGTGAGTAGAAGTGGATTTAAGAATTGGCTGATGCATGTACGTCAAGAAGGTTTAGATGGACTCAAAGCCCGCAAAACCAGATCAAAATATAGTTATCAATTTAAGCTGAATGTTGTTCATGACTATCTTGAAGGTAAAGGCACTTTAGAAGAATTAGTTTACAATTATGGATTACGCAATATATTTCAAGTACATGATTGGATAATCAAGTATAATAATGGGAAATTAATCAAGACTAAATCGTCTGGAAAGAAAGTTCCCATTATGTCACGTAAAACTACATTTGAAGAACGTATTGAAATCGTTGAATACGTCGTAAAAGAACACCATTCATACAACGAAGCAGCTGAAAAATTCTCAGTATCATATCAACAAGTTAGATCATGGGTCTTAAAATCCAATGAAAATGGATATGAGGCTCTCCTCGATCGTCGTGGTAAACGCAAAGCTGCAGAAGATATGACGGACCTAGATAAAGCAAACTTAGAAATACGTCGATTGAAATCTCAACTTCGAGATCAAAAGATAATTGAAGAATTCGCAAAAAAATTAGAGGAACTTCGGCACAGGGGGTGAAACAACAAAACCGGTTGGCTTACCAAGCAATAAAGGAAGTCAGTCAGAATCATCACGGAGCTATAACTCTCCTACTCGGAGTGATTGGAGTAAGTCGACAAGCTTACAACAAGTTTTTTCATAGAACTGAAACTGCTCGAGAGACACGGGATAAATTACTCAAGAAGAGGATCATGCATTGGTACGAATTGAATACTAGGACCATTGGTGCAGGTACGATCCTTACCAATTTAGAAATGGACGAAGAAATTGATTTTCCAGTTACGATCAAACAAGTTAAGCGTTTGATGATGGAACTGAATATTTGTTGCCAATCTAGAAAGAAGAAACATAATAGGTCCAAACAAGAAGAGGTCTATATCAAGGATAACGTCCTTGATCAAAACTTTGAGGTAGAAAAACCAAACCAAGTTTGGCTATCTGATTCAACGGAGCTAACTTGGGGGATCAACGGTCAAAACAAAGTACGACTAAGTGGAGTTCTGGACCTCTACGGAAGATGCTTGATAGCTAGTAATATTAGTGAAACTGAGACATCAAAGGCCGAAATAGAGACGTTTCAACGGGCATTCAATTTATCAGGGAATGTTCATCCGATGGTACATACAGATCGAGGAGCCGCCTTCACATCGAACTCATTTAATAATTTCCTTGATCAACATAGCGTCACCAGAAGTATGTCCCGTCCAGGAACGCCATATGACAATGCCCCAATGGAACGTTGGTGGAGTGAATTCAAGCTTCGATGGATGGACAGACACCCAACTCCGAAGACATTTGAGGAATTAGTTCGATTAGTGAATGAC
>NZ_JBINJY010000027.1:0-1798 GCF_043951805.1 Companilactobacillus sp. FL22-1 | reverse complement strand
CTCAAAACTAAACAAAGTTTTAACGTTGTGTATTTCCGTTGATGCTAAGCATCATATCCTTAGAAAGGAGGTGATCCAGCCGCAGGTTCTCCTACGGCTACCTTGTTACGACTTCACCCTAATCATTTGTCCCACCTTAGACGGCTAGCTCCCCGAAGGGTTACCCCACCGGCTTTGGGTGTTACAAACTCTCATGGTGTGACGGGCGGTGTGTACAAGGCCCGGGAACGTATTCACCGCGGCATGCTGATCCGCGATTACTAGCGATTCCAGCTTCATGTAGGCGAGTTGCAGCCTACAATCCGAACTGAGATCGGTTTTAAGTGATTTGCTTGCCCTCGCGAGTTCGCAACACGTTGTACCGACCATTGTAGCACGTGTGTAGCCCAGGTCATAAGGGGCATGATGATTTGACGTCGTCCCCACCTTCCTCCGGTTTGTCACCGGCAGTCTCACCAGAGTGCCCAACTGAATGCTGGCAACTGATAATAAGGGTTGCGCTCGTTGCGGGACTTAACCCAACATCTCACGACACGAGCTGACGACAACCATGCACCACCTGTATCCATGTCCCCGAAGGGAAAGACTAATCTCTTAGCTTTTCATGGTATGTCAAGACCTGGTAAGGTTCTTCGCGTTGCTTCGAATTAAACCACATGCTCCACCGCTTGTGCGGGCCCCCGTCAATTCCTTTGAGTTTCAACCTTGCGGTCGTACTCCCCAGGCGGAGTGCTTAATGCGTTAGCTGCAGCACTGAAGGGCGGAAACCCTCCAACACTTAGCACTCATCGTTTACGGCATGGACTACCAGGGTATCTAATCCTGTTTGCTACCCATGCTTTCGAATCTCAGCGTCAGTTACAGACCAGAAAGCCGCCTTCGCCACTGGTGTTCTTCCATATATCTACGCATTCCACCGCTACACATGGAGTTCCACTTTCCTCTTCTGCACTCAAGTTTACCAGTTTTCGAAGCACTTCCTCGGTTGAGCCGAGGGCTTTCACTTCAAACTTAATAAACCGCCTACATTCTCTTTACGCCCAATAAATCCGGACAACGCTTGCCACCTACGTATTACCGCGGCTGCTGGCACGTAGTTAGCCGTGGCTTTCTGGTTGAATACCGTCAGTACGTGAACAGTTACTCTCACGCATGTTCTTCTTCAACAACAGAGTTTTACGATCCGAAAACCTTCTTCACTCACGCGGCATTGCTCCATCAGGCTTTCGCCCATTGTGGAAGATTCCCTACTGCTGCCTCCCGTAGGAGTTTGGGCCGTGTCTCAGTCCCAATGTGGCCGATTACCCTCTCAGGTCGGCTACGTATCATTGCCTTGGTGAGCCGTTACCTCACCAACTAGCTAATACGCCGCGGGTCCATCCAAAAGCGATAGCAGAGCCATCTTTCAAGCTACGATCATGTGAAAGTAGTTGTTATGCGGTATTAGCACCTGTTTCCAGATGTTATCCCCCACTTTTGGGCAGGTTACCCACGTGTTACTCACCCGTCCGCCACTCACTCAAATGTGATTCATGAAGCAAGCTTCAATCATCACGCGAGTTCGTTCGACTTGCATGTATTAGGCATGCCGCCAGCGTTCGTCCTGAGCCAGGATCAAACTCTCATATTAAAAGTTTGTGACTCATAAAAAATTATACTAGCGAATTGACTTCGTTGTAAATCCAACAAATAAATGTTGGCCTACACAATTTAGTGTTAAAACTTTGTTCAGTTTTCAAAGGTCTACCAGCTGATTAAGCGCTTACGCTCATCAGCGACTTAATTATTTTATCAAGCC
>NZ_JBINJY010000026.1:0-1827 GCF_043951805.1 Companilactobacillus sp. FL22-1 | reverse complement strand
AATGTTAAAATAGCCTTGATAGAACAACAATGTTTAGCGGAAACTATCGTCTTGCCCAAGCCGAGTTTTCGCTTATTTTTTTTGTTCTAATTCCTTTCTTGAATAATTTTCTAAAGCTAAAGCTAAAATTGCAGACTTAGAAAAACCCTTTTCTTTCGCAAGATTTTCCAAAGTAAAATACTGGTCTTCGGTTAGACTGACCGTAATTCTTTTTTTATTTGTAGCCATATTTTTACTCCAAACTAAATCAAATTTAAGTACACCATTATTATGCTTTTTTGCAACATTATTGTCAATAATATATGCTATAAATCTCTATTTCGCTAAAAACTCGCTAAAAACTCGCCGAAAACTCGCCGAGATTTAAAACTCTGTAACCATTGATATTAAAGGCTTGAAGACCATTTTTAACCAAAATTGGCACTCGGCACTTAAAAGGGGGGTCGTAGTACGGTCGCAAAATTCGCTCCCTCGCCCCCCTGATTTTCAAATTTATATCCCACACGAATAAAACCATGGGCGCTGCCCAAACCTGCAAGCTGTGTCAGCTTGACCCCATAAATGAGCGGGTGCTCCCGCTCAAACTCACCCCGCACTCGCCGTGAGGCAGGCAAAAAAAGCAGGTGTGCTTTTCTTTGCATGCGCAAAAGTGTCTTGGTCTAGTGAGTCTGTCAACTCCTTAAAGCCTCCTAGAACGGCTAAAAGCCGTTCTACGTCGATTTACCGTTGACAGACAGCTAATTATGCATTTAACAGCTAAAATGGCTTAGAGAGCAAATTAGACCCATTTAAAGCCAACATTCAAAGCAGTTAAAGTCCGAAGGAGATAACGACTGGACTTTAACTGCTTTGAATGTTTCAACTGACGCAAGTCAGTTTTGTTTGAGCGAAGCGAAATCTGATACAGGTTTTAGTGGTTTTAGCGCAACGTCATCTTTGATGACGTATAAGTGCGCCTTTAGCATTTTCTTTTGATTTTTTCATTGCTATTTTCATTGCTATTTTTAAAGCAATGTGCACTTACACACCACAATTAAAATTGATGGTGTTTGTGCTAAATTTCCTGTATCAGAAGTCGGCTAGCCGACAACAAAAAAAGGTGCTCGAATTGAGCACCCACTTTTTATTCACTAATCAATCTTGTATCTCGCCAGTTTCTTTGTCTATGTCTCCTCTGCCATACTTGCGTTCCTGATAAACAGCATCGAAATATAGTCTTATCAGTCCAGTATGAGCACGTAAAACCGAATTAACGACCTTGATACTAGGCATGCCATATTCTGAACCATGAGCTTTTAAAAAGCGTCTCAATTCACGCATATTTGCCAAATTATGGTCATCAATCAAATCACAAACATCATTCAGCATGTCGTCTTTATCTTCCACATCAAGCGATATATATCTATCAATATCAAAATTATTTATCAGCGTAATATCTTTTTTATTATATTTATGTTTTTTCTTCTCAATAGCATCTTTAGACTCATGTGTAAGGTATGAATACATGCTTGCCATACTTCTGATGACTATTTGCACTTTAGCGATACTCCGATCACCTAGAAGCTGTTTAATCTTGTACCGAACACTATCAGCAGTAACTGGATTTTTAGCCACATAGACAACATGATAATGCGGCTTTTTATAGTGCTTGCCATTTCGTATGACATCATCAGGTGTCCATTTTGATTTATCAGTTTTTTCATCCATATCATGAAATGGACTAATAGCAATTGGAACACCAATTAATTCTAATTTCGATTTCCAATCTTCTGGAATAGATTCGGGATATAACAAAAAGGTGAAGTATCTTGATTTGTCTTTTGCCAT
>NZ_JBINJY010000025.1:0-2023 GCF_043951805.1 Companilactobacillus sp. FL22-1 | reverse complement strand
AAAATACCTTCTTTCAAGTCGATTACAATTCAAGCGTATATTATAAAACGTTGTACGTCAAACAGCTACGTTCATAAACAGACAATTCTACGTTCATAAACAGACAATTCTACGTTCATAAACAGACAATTCTACGTTCATAAACAGACAATTCTACGTTCAAACATTTCTGTACCCCTTGGGAGAGTAAGGCTCATCCCCCCCCTAAAAGAGGTTTTAAAAGAGGTTTTAAAAGAGGTTATAAAAGAGGCGGGGGTCTCCGACTTCGTCTCCGTGCCCCAAAATGCAAAACCAAAACCAAAAAACAAAAAGGAGTGAGCGAAAATCACGCTCACAATTTACTTGCAGCGTTCACTTCGTTCACTCGCTAAAATCAAAAACGTGGTTCAGGAAAAGCCTCGACTGTCGCTCGGCAGGTAGACCCAAATAGTGCTAAAAGGCCATATTTTGCGTTCTAAGCAATTCCAGAGTAACTAACAGACATTTTTACACCATTTCTAAAACGGCGCTTAGAAAGAAACCTGACTGGTTAGAAACACTAAATCTAACAGAAGACAAAGAAATGTGGATAGTCCTAAAAGGCTCATATTTGCGTTCTAAGAAGTTTTAATGCTTTCCAGTATAATTTACAATTGGGAGGGGTAAACGTCCTTAGAACGAAAAAAATGAGCCTCTCAGACGGTGTCAGGGACTTGAATGGAGTTCCTTGGAAGTGTATTTATCTTTCAAGAGCGATTTTGCCTAATACCAGCCAGCGTCTTCTGCCTTTTTAGTTAATTCTTCCAGATCTTGTCGCTGAGGTATGCGGGCTTGCCCTCTGGCGGCCTGCAAATGGCCATCAGGCCGCCGCCAAATAAAGCGAAAACCATCTTCGCTGTTTCCGTCTGAATTGACCATCACACTTGCCGTCGTCAGTTTTGTTTGAGCAGAGCGATAGGCATACCCTAAACGTAAATTAAAGGGAATCAGAAGACTGAGTGAAATGAGGTCAATGCGCACTTACACACCACAATTAAAATTGATGGTGTTTGTGCTAAATTTCCTGTATCAGAAGTCGCCAGTGGCGACAACAAAATCAAGCCCAACTAAAATTATTTCTAGTGAATTATCTGCGTTTGGTTAGGCTATCTAAAATTTTCTTGCGCTCATCTGCTCGTATCTGTTCTTCACGTTTCTGTTGGGCTTGTTGCTCACGTTCAGCTTCAGTCGTCCCTAGTTTGAGACCCCTTATTTTATCGATTGCCCGCCATTTTTCTTGGTCAGACAGCTCACCGTTGTGCTCGATATTGAAGCGCGCTTTATTTAGCCGTTCAGTTTTGCTGACGTGGACGTCTTCGGCGTCTTTGCGTTCGGGTTTCCATGCGAAAGAATAGCCAAGGACAGGCTTTCCCCGCCCTTTACCGTATTTTTTGCGAATGCTTAAGCCTTTAAACAGCGGGGCTAATTCTTCTCTAATTGGTTTTAGGACGGCTCTATCTATGTCACCTGGTTTGTAGCTTTTGGGCACATCGAGTAGTTCGTTGAATTCAGCTTTTGAAAAATAGGCGTATCCGGTGGTGCGATAGCCTTTTAACAAGCGGAACATGGTTTTTGCGTAGCTACTTTTCAACTCCCTAAATTCAATCAGAGCGTAACGCACCCAGCTTTCAAGATTGTTTAACAAGGGAATTGCATCACGATACACCTCAACGTCAACGTAGGGCTCGTCTGCGTCCCCGTTAATCTTGAACTTGGTAAACATGACAAAACGCTCAAAACTTAGGCCGGACTTGCTTTGGCTGCCGAATCGTAAATCCATTAAGTGATCATAGGTCCGTTTAATGTCGTCTATGAATCTTCGATTTGCTGTTGGCTTGTAATTACTCAAGTCTTTGAGCTGGTCAAAGGTAAAGCGCACTGTCTGGTCGCCTTTATCGCGCATTCTAGACACAATTGAGAAGAACAAGTTCATTTCAACGGGCGAAAATTTCCGCAGCGGAATGGTATTTAACTCGGGTTGATATTTGACTAATTCATTGCTCAT
>NZ_JBINJY010000024.1:0-2558 GCF_043951805.1 Companilactobacillus sp. FL22-1 | reverse complement strand
ACGGTCATTTTATTCATATATACCATGGTTAAAAAAAGGAGGATTATCTAAAAAAGGAAAGATATATAAGATTTATTTTATGATAATGAGTTTTTAGGGGGAAACATGAAACTTAAGAGGAAATTACTCTATGCAACTTTGCTTGCATCTAGTTGTCTAATCTCAACGACAATCGTTGCTAAAGCTGATACGACAACACAAGCACCAAATAGTCAAAGTATTGTTGCACCTGTGCCAGAACAAAATAATAAGAGTCAAGCACCAGATGTGTCAAAAGATTCATCAAATGGTGAGTCTCAAACTACAAATAATGTTCAAAGTAATGGTCAAGAGGGACAGTCAAACCAATCGGTTCAAACCAATCAACAGGCAGAGACGCAAACTGCCCAACCAACGTATCATGATACGCCCGTTGATGGTGTCTACACAGTCGGCAACAATTTTACGATTCTTTATGACATCAATGGCGTTAGGATTACTGACCGTGGTTTAGCTCCAAATTCTAATTGGTATACCGATACTTTTCACGATGCTGGTAATGGTGCCAGTTACTATCGTGTCGCAACTAACGAATATGCTGACCAAACCGCTGGAACTTACCGTTCATATGTTCAACCATTCTCTGGTAATGCAACGGTAGTTTATAAAAAAGGTGCCAGTGCCCATGACTTTGAAGGCTATAGTAAGAAAGCCGTTTATCATGGCAACAACTTGCCAACTGGAAGCACTTGGAAAGTTACCAACCATGCCAATATCGGTGGTAAAGAATGGTATCAAATTGGTAATAATACTTGGATTCCACAAGATTACGTTGTTATCAATGGTGGTCAATATAAAGAAGCCAGCTGGATTTCTGGTGTTCCGCTGATTGCTCAACGTCCAGAATTGCCCAATGGTTGTGAAATCACGGCAGTGACGATGATGTTGCAATATGCTGGTGCCAAAGTCGATAAGATGCAGATGGCCAGAGAGATGCCACGTAGTAGTAATCCTGAATATGGCTATATCGGTCAACCTTGGGATTCAACAGGTATTACTATTTTTCCAAACGCATTACTAGTTGAAAAGTATGCTGGTACAGCCAAAGACTTAACTGGTCAAGGGTTCGATGCAATTAAGTATCAAATTGATTTAGGACATCCAGTAGTAACATGGCACACATTGTATGGCTTTCCATACCATGCCTTGGTAGTTACTGGTTACGATAAAAATTACGTCTATTACAACGATTGTTGGACTGATCAGACGTTACAAATGGGAATTAATCAATTTATCAATAACTGGAACACACAAAACCGTCGTGCAATCAGTTATTAAATAAGGGGAAGAAAAATGAAAATTAGAACAAAATATGCCGTTGCCTGTGGATTCGCCTTAACAATGTTTTTAGCTACACAACAAACTGTTAAAGCTGATACAACAACTGATAATCAAGCAACAGAAACTGTCGCAAATGTTAACCAAAACCAAACAGCTGTATCACAAGCAACTTCAGTAGCCGATTCAAATAACGCTGCCGACCAAGCTACAGCCAGCCAAAATGTGACAGACAATGCAGCAACAAATGCCACACAACAAACTGTAACCACTGACACCACTCAACAAGATGTTAATGCCAATGCAAATGCCAGTACACAAGCACCTGCAAGTACACAAGCAAATGCTAATACCAACAACATTGAACAAATTAAAGGTGTTGTCGTATCACATAATGGTTCAATGACTTTTCTTTACACCCAAGATGGTAAACAAATCACTAACCGTGGTTTAGCTCCAAATACTCCTTGGTATACTGACCAAAAACTTTCATTGAATGGTTCAAGTTATTATCGTGTTGCTACTAACGAATTTGCTAACAGTTCAGACGTTACTATGCAATATGGTGCTGCCGCAAGTGGTGAAGTTAGAGTTAAACAAAGTGGTGCGGTTAATTACACAAGAACTGAACAAGGATTTGTTAGAAGTGGTCAACCAAACTTTAAAGCCAATTCTGTTTGGAAATTCAACAAGACTGATAACCTGAATGGTTTAACTTATTATCAAATTGCTAACAACGTTTGGTTAAACAGTGACGATGCAACAACAGCTCCTGCATATCAAAATCCAAGTGGTTGGTTACAAATCCAAAATAAACAAATTCAACCTAGTGGTGGTGCCGTAGGTTACGACCTTTATAACGGTGTTGAAGGTATTAAGACATATTTAGTAAGAAAGTATTTTGGTTATTCTAATGCTCATACAATCTATGATGGTTCTGTAGCAGCCAGCGTTCGTTCTCTTCAAGCTAGAAAAGGACTTCCTGTAACTGGCGTTGTTGATTTGAAGACTTGGGAAGCAATGGGCTTTGTGGAAAGTACATGGTATGGCATTGATTCATACATCGCCCCACTTCAAACAAACATCAGCAGTACTCGTTCAGACCATATTGAAGCTATGATTAATCAAGCTCGTAAATATCTCGGTCAACCATGGATTTCTGGTGCCTCAAGTTCTCCAAATTATGGTGTTGACTGTTCAGGATTAGTTACTCAATCACTTTACGCTGCTGGTATTGATAC
>NZ_JBINJY010000023.1:0-3093 GCF_043951805.1 Companilactobacillus sp. FL22-1 | reverse complement strand
ACTAAAAAGCTCCTCTCATCCAACCACGTGAGAAGAGCTAATCTTTTATGTATTTACTAAAACTAAGGGCTTGACGCTTACTAACTCAAGCTTTAAACTATGTCTAGTAAATACGAATATTCAAGATTAACTCACGTGTTCCGGGTCGCCAAACTAGGAATTCTCACGTGGGTTTTTTCTTTATTCATTTTATAAACTCATAATACGCCTAAGCCCAGTCGTGTCAAGGGTTTATCCCAGTTTTTTAAAATGACGTTGTTTCTAATAGTATCAAGATAAGAAGAAACTGGTCAAAATCGACCAGTTTCTAAGCCCTCGGGCGCTGACGCCCCGAACCCAGTCCAAGCTGCGCCAGCTTGACCCCATAAATGAGCGGGTGCTCCCGCTCAAACTCACCCCGCACTCGCCGTGGGGCAGGCAAAAAAAGCAGGTGTGCTTTTCTTTGCATGCGCAAAAGTGTTTTATCCGCTAGTCTATCAACTCCTTAAAGCCTCCTAGGGCGTCTAATAGCCCAGCGGGCTATAAAACGCCCTACGTCGATTTACCGTTGACACACACAAAGTTAACTACGTTCAATCTAGTGAGATGTTAAATTAAGCTCTTAAACGCCATTTTAAGCCCATATAAGTGTTTTAAAGATGTGGACCGCCTAATTCATCAGATTTATGTCTGTCGAGTTCCTGTGAGCTTTCAGGGGCTTTTTTAGACGGTTCTTTTAGTCCTGCACGCTCTAGCCACTTTTCAGGTAAATTAATACCTAGTTTTTTGTGTAGAAACTCATCAACATTTCGTATAATGCCTTGAAGCGTTCCTACTAGTTTTTGCAATCTCTCATTTTCTTTTCTCAGTTCATAGTTGCGGCCCTTGGCTTCACTCAAATCATTACGCAAACTATGATTTTCTACTTCCAGATGAATTTTTTCAAAGTTATAAGCGTCGCTAGTCACCGCCCTTTGTTCCAAATCAGCGAGATCATATTTATCAACCGTGACTTTATTTTTATTCATCAAGGTGGGTTTACTAGCAATTTTCTTGGTATCCCGTGGTTTGATTTCATCAAGCTGTTTTTTAGTATCTGCAAGTTTTGCTTGTGTCTCTTGTTTTTCGGTCTCTATTTTTTTCAATTCTTCCCGCATAGCTTTGTATTCGGGTACTGATAAATTCTTACGCTCTTTATTTTTGTTACCACGTTGAACATCAAAGCCATTTTCTTTGAGGTACTGTGGTAATTCCTCTTGAATGTGCTGTAAGGCTTCACGATTGAATATACGCTTAGCTGAGAGCTTTTTATCATCATCAAAGGGCACAATGCCCATATGCATGTGAGGGGTCTTCTCGTCCATATGAACAACTGCATAGCGAATATTTTCGTCACCATAGTTATCTGCAAAATATTGTTTGGCTGTTTCAAAATATTTACGGGTTTCGGCTTCGTCTAATTGCTCAAAAAAATCTTTGTCACTGGTTATAATCCACTCATTGACTAAAACAGCGTCTTTGCGAACTGCCCGCTTACTCGCTTTGTTTTCGTTGATATAGGCTTCAATATCCGTTTTAAAGTTATCAGTGCGCCCAGCCACTAAATCATAATTCAGGTGAGAGCGGGAAACATCAATATCTTCGTTGCTGTGATTAGTCGTTTTCCGTTGGTCATGATTGCCAATGCCGACTAAATTATCAGCTTTTAATTTCGTCATTCTAGCCACTGCAAAACTCATTGTATGCACCTCATTTCGGAGTTATCTTCCAAGTAAAGTATAACCCACTATACTTTACTTCGTAAAGTTTGGGCTCTGCGAGGCCGTTTTTGCTGTTGGCAAGAAAGGCCAAAGCAAAGAAGAGTATAATAAACATAATCATAAAAATAAAAGAGGCTGATTTTAATGAAATCAAGCGAAAAACTTATAGAGAAAGGAAGAAAGACAATAAAACAAATAGACTATTCAGAAACGTCAGCAACGAAAATAGACATAGTAGAGCTATATAGTCCAGAAAATAAATTATATTATCTAGTAATCCAAACATTTAATGGAAACCCTAAAAAAGCAGAATGGGTACTCCAGCGGCAAACCAACGCAATAAAAACAACAAGCCAAAAAATAATCTTATAAAAATTATTTCATGCTATAAATCATTTAACATAAAATAATTTTTGCGCTGATAATCCCACTTAGCAACAATCTCACGTACCACTTGATCAACCTTTTGATCATCACTATCCGTATTAATCAAATCGCCATTTTCAACATCTTCTAATTGCAACTGCTTGCGAATTTCTTTCAGCAAACCGCCATAGCTAATTTGGCGGGAACCAGCCAAAGCTTGTTCCAAATCATCAATTACTTGTAGATCTTGTTCTTGATTATTAGTTAAAATATCTTTGGACTTCACCTGATATTTAGCCGTTTCTTGGGCACTAGCCAGTAAGGAATTTTTCTGGCGTTTCACATTCGGTTTAACCGCTTCAACATTCACAACCGGCACATAAGCTAATTTCATCGCTCGTTGCCAATATTTAGTCCATTCTGCTTGTGAAATATAATTATCAGTTCCTGTAAAATAACTCGATTTCATAAAAAGCAAAACATGCATATGGTGGTGATACATTGGATGATCTGCTTCGTGATTGATGGTAACCTCAGTTGAACGTACATAACCCAACAAATTTTTAGCCACTTTTTTATACTGAAAGATCTTTGCAACAGCTCGTCCCATTTGACGTAACTCACTCTTCAATTGATCACCAGTTGTATTCTCAACAGTTAACGTTAAAAATAAGAACCGGCCCGTCTTTCGTTGTTTAACAGCTTCTGTCAAAATCTGTGTTAACTGATTGGATTGCTTCATTGCCCGCCGCCAATTACATAACGGACACAAACGGGAATGGCAAAACCAAGTCTGAGCCAATTTTTTGTGACCATTTTTATCTTCCACAAAACGTAATACTTCACCACACTCTTTAACCCGATGGGCTTTCTTGTAGTGCAACATTTGTAAATATTCACCATACTGTAAATTCTCTAACTTATGTTCTCGCCATGGTCGTACTTTTCCCGACTGCGATCGATCAACTAAAACTTTTCTATCAGTCAA
>NZ_JBINJY010000022.1:0-5208 GCF_043951805.1 Companilactobacillus sp. FL22-1 | reverse complement strand
CTGGTGCATTTTTGGGGGTTAAAATAAAGCTTTCTGGCATAACCGAGCGGGCATAAAAATAGTGGCGACCTTCCTTAGCATCAAATAGCTTTTCACCACTTCGATAAGCGGCACTGGCAATCGCACTTCGTCCTTTACCAGCACTAATATTACTAAAACTCATGTGAAAAATTGCCATGTCGGTCACTACCTTTCTTTGGATTTATGGGTTTGACTTTGTTGTCGCCATCGGCGACTTCTAATACAGGTTGCGATGTCCTTAGCACGACTCCAATTCATTTGGAGTGTAAGTGCGCATTGACCTCGTTTCACTCGGTCTACTGATTCCCTTAACTCCACTTTTAGTGTATGCCCTCCGCTTCGCTATTTCAACTTCTATACTTTGACTTAACGTTTCCTATATGATATAGTTTCGGTAATTATTTCTAATATGATTGGAGGGATCGTTATGTCTCAAAGTAACCTAGAAAAACAAGAAGCTAAATTAAAAGCCCTTAACCAAAAAATCAAGGACGAAAAAAATAAGATTGAACAACGGCTAGGTAAACAAATCATCAGTCAAGCCAATTTAGATTATGCTAATTTGTCTAACGATCGGATTAAGCTTTTAGCCAAGCAATTTTCTGAATTTTTAAAGGTAAAGTCCGTAGATCATTAGCCATACGAGATGGGGAAATTCCATGTCTAATCAATATGAAAAACTAGTCGAGCAGCAAGCGCGTTTAAAACAAAAAATTGAGCGAGAAGATTTTAAATTACGGCAATCTAAATACTATGAAAGCCGCCAAGCACGCAAAGCCCGTTCTCGCCGATTAATTCAAAAAGGGGCTTTGCTCGAAAAATACTTTCAAGCTGATAACCTTTCGGTCGAACAAACCGAAGAGCTTTTAAAAATATTTGCTAATTACGTTAATGCGCATAAACCGAACAAATTCAAAAACGATCAACCTAATAACTAGGCCGATCGTTTTTATTTTCTGGATCATTTTTAGGCTTTACTTCTGGGTTTTGATCTGCAAAATTTTGTAACTGCTTTTGCACCTTTTCTGGATAAGTAATATTTTGGTTTATCCAAGGAAAATGCCTCAAATCGTTCTTAAAAACTTGTCCCTTCTCCCTTGCATAAACAGAGGTAAACTTTTCGCTATTATCATAGATCATGACCTTATCAGATTTAAAGGCCACTAATGGCAAATTATGTTTGGATTGCTGATAACGTTTCTTGATCGTTGCTACTGGAACACCGTGCCCACCTTTTTGTACCCGTTCGTTGACCCTTTGGATAGCTAAATTTTCATCTCGCAAAGCAACATATAATAAAGTCACTTCAAAGCCATTTTCATGCGCTTTATCAATCAAATTGAGTTGAGCTTTGCCTCTACCTGCCAGTGTTGTTTCTACGTGAATACTTTGCTGGTGGTCTAAAGCATAGTGTAGTTGTTCGATTTCTTCTTTCATGGCTTTTAAGTTGTCACTATCTTTATGCCAATCGCCACCCATTTGTCTTAAAAGTTCATCAGCGTTAATCCGTTTTGTTTTGTCAAACAAGCTGGGAAATGTATCGTATAGCGTACTTTTTCCTGCTCCGTTAACACCAGCAACAATTATATATTGGGGTTTATCTATCAACGGACAAAGTCCTTTCGCTTAATAACCTCATCTTGCCTTTTATCTAAAAAGTAGGTATATAAAGCGTCATAGACTTTGCGCTTTTCTGGATCTGGCTCATGTAATGACTTATCAAGTAAATCTTTTAAATCAGTTTCTTTGGCAATTTCAAAAAAGTCATTGATTGTAATTGTGTCTTTCATGTTAATCACACTCCCAAGTTATTAATTCATTTAATCTGATAAGCCATTAGTCCTCATCTGGATCATTGAGCCAATCAGTGACTCCTTTAGCGTCTTTTAACTCGGTGACTGGTGTCCCTTCGGTCGCCTTTAAAAAGCGTAAATTAGCTCTTTCCGCTTCGCTTAGAGCTGGTTTAAACGGTAACGCTGCTTCCGCTACGATTCGCTTATAAAACATGTTAATCGCTGTGGTTGGATTTAGGCCCAATTCGCTTAAAATTGCTTCGGTATCATCGGCCAAATCTTTATCAATCTGGACTTGTACCCGTTTCTTTTCCTTAACTGCCATGATTGTCTCGCCCCTTTCTTTTACTACTACCATTATGCTACCTTTTGAGTACCCTATCAATAGATAAAGCCTTGGCCTCAAATCACTTAAGCTTGGCGTTGATCTAAAGGCTGAACTTTTGAGCTGGTTAGCCTGGTTAGCTCTGACACTCATTTAAAAGACCCTATTCTTCTGTCTAAGCCATTTAAATCTAACTTAAGTATAAAAGGGTTAGTAAGTCTTAAAACCGCTTAGAAAGGATTTTGTAGCCTTTTAGGACTAGTAGTACAACCCACTGTTATCGTTGTCGGCCGACTTTTCTTCTTCGGGGTGTTTGGTCGCATATTCTCTAGCTGCTTGTTGGTTCCACCAAATCCCAAATAGGTTTTGCATAGTGCCGTATAAGTAGTTCTCCACGTTCTTGATATGCTTCTCGTCGCTTCTTAGGGCGTTAAAGTAGCGTCTCAAGGCTTTAGTCATTAAAGGTTTTAGTTCCTCATTATCAAGTGGGATTATGACACCAATATCTTTGTGATCTTTCTCAACTCGGTACTTAGCATTTAAGATAATGCCAATGAAGCGCCGCATTTGTTGCGGAGTGCGGCACCAGAAACTTAGTAATTGCACGGCTTCGGGTTCTAAGAAAACCGGTAAGCCACTGTCTTCATCAGTTAAGAAGTCATTAGCATGTTTTACTAAATCCCGATTTTGGGCTTCAATTTCAGCTGGTGAGAAATTGGCTGTGGAAAAGTCCAACTTTTGAGTATCTATATCGTATCTATTAGTATCTATGTTTTTAAAGTCTTTATATAGATCGTGTCCGATTTTCGGATTTTCGCTCGTAGCAAGGGTTTGCGGGTTGTCGTCAACGAACTTTCGCGAACGTCCGATTTTCGGATTTTCGCTCGTAGCAAGGGTTTGAGCGGTCTCCCGCGAACGTCCGATTTTCGGATTTTCGCTCGTAGCAAGGGTTTGCGGCTCTTTTTGAGCATATTCACCGCGTAAATAGACGTCAGTTGACTGCATATCTAGTTCGGCCAGGTAAAGTCGATTGGGTTCGTTTTTGCCAGTTTTGGGATTGAAATGCATGGCTTTTTGATAAAGTAGTCCTGCACGTTCCAAGTCTTTTTTAACGGCTGCTAACTTATCATTTGAGCAGTCGAATAAATCTTTAAGTTCTTGATTGGTAAAAATAAAGTAGACGTGCCCTTCCTCATCAATCCAGTGATTGCGTAAAGAATACTCTAGCCGGTCTTTTAGTACCATGTAAGCTAGTTTAGCGGCATCACTTAAATGTTTGTATTGCTCGCCATACATTAATACCTTAGGGAACTGGAAAAACAAGGCTCCATATACGCTATTGGCGTCATAGTAATTGAAATCTGTTGATTTTGTCATAATAAAAACTCCCTTTCTTGACTGACACATGCTGTCCTAAAAGAGAGTTGCTAAAACATCTGACTTGTTTTAAAATACAAATCTGGTATGCTTTAACTGAATTACAAAGCGAACATTAGACGTGATCGGCTTTGTAGTTTCACCAGCATGTGTCTGTTTGTGAGTTGCCCAGTCGGCAACTTTTTTAATTTTTAAGAACTAAAAATGGACTAAGTAGTTATTACAAGCTACTTAGTCCATTGGTCTTATCTTCGTTTTAATTAGTTTACCTTTGCTTGCCCTTAAGGTTTGCTTGCGGTATAATTAACACGTAAACAAGATTACAATTTTTTCAAGCAATTTTAACTTGGTGGTGAAATTGCTTGGACTAGGTAGCTGCAAGATAGCTACTTGTCAATACTGCAAAAATCCCAATCCCGAGTGGATTGGGATTTTTTGTTTATGAACAAAGCATATCATTCTGCAAAGGCTAAGTAAATAGTTTATGGATATGATTTATGATTAATCATAAATCATGTAAAATTTGTGATTAATCATAAATCATGGTAAAATATTTATGTAAAGGTAGGTGCTACTATGAATGGGAAAACACTATTAAACTTCAACTTTAAAGGTGGCGTCGGTAAGACCACCTTGACTGTAATGGAAACCTATTTATTGGGTCAAGAGGGGAAAAAAGTACTGCTTATAGATTTCGATCCCCAGGGAAATGCAACTGAAATTATGAAGGAGACTTATAAAGCCGATTTAAAGCCGGAACTTTCATTATATGAGGGCCTTCTTGGAGGGAATTTGTCTAAATCTATTGTGTCTGTTACAGACCAAATTGATATGATTCCTACAGATTGGACATTGTCTTTATGGATTAGTGCTGTAGAAAAAGTTAGTCGGGTTAAACGTAATATTCTATTACCACAAATGCTTTCAAAGTTAAAACAAAATTACGATTATATTTTTATTGACGTACCACCAACAATAAATGTCTTTACTAATAACGCAATCATGGCTTCAGATTTCATCTCAATTGTCTTACAAACTCAAAAGCAGTCATATACAAGTTCTTTAAAAACAGCTACGCATTTAGGTGAACTACGTGAACAATACAATGGAAGTTTTCAGTTAGTTGGTGTCATATTGTACTTAATGAAGCCACGTGCAAAAGTTGATACTGAAATTTCTGCACAAGCAAAAGACTTTTTTGGCGGAGGGGTCTTTTCAAACTCAATTAGAACTCAAGAACGGGTTAAAACGTTTGCTAATGAAGGAATACGGAATAAAGACCATTGGGATAAAAGAGCAATCCAAATGTACCAAATGGTTCTTAATGAACAACTACTTAGAATTCAACAGTTAGAGGAGTAATTTATCATGGCAGAAGATTTTTTAAACAAAGTTAGTAAAAAGGCATCTGAACAACTTAAAAATCTAAAAAGTCCATACCAATTCGAAACAGAAAAAACTAAAACCGTTCAACTTCGCATGAGCACATATAAAGAAGTTAAACGCATCGCTTTTGAGAATGACGAAAAAATTGTTGATGTCTTAGAAAAAATTATTCGTGAAGGCCTTGCCAAACGTAAATAAGATTGAGCTTAACTTATGTATTACTGATTGTGTGATTTATGATAAAAGATTAATCTTTTATCATAAATCACACAATCAATAAACTTCACTGTACAAGGTATATTTAAA
>NZ_JBINJY010000021.1:0-9611 GCF_043951805.1 Companilactobacillus sp. FL22-1 | reverse complement strand
TTAATTAGTGAATGCGAAACCAATGCTGAACGTGTTATACTTGTATCTGAAATTACAAATTGAAAGGATGTTATATTTTGTCTAATACACCAAATCATCAAAAAGTTGTTTTAGTCGGCGACGGCGCTGTAGGTTCTAGTTTTGCTTTTGCAATGGCTCAACAAGGAATTGCTGAAGAATTCGTTGTTGTCGATGTCATCAAGGAACGTACACAAGGTGATGCACTTGATCTTGAAGATGCAACTCCATTTACTTCACCAAAGAAGATCTATTCTGGTGAATACTCAGATTGCAAGGATGCTGACTTAGTTGTCATCACAGCTGGTGCTCCTCAAAAACCTGGTGAAACTCGTTTAGACCTTGTAAACAAGAATTTGAAGATTTTATCAACAATTGTTAAACCAATTGTTGACTCAGGCTTCAATGGTATTTTCTTGGTTGCTGCTAACCCTGTTGATATCTTAACTTACGCTACATGGAAATTCTCAGGATTCCCTAAGGAAAAAGTTATTGGTTCAGGAATTTCTTTGGATACTGCTCGTTTACGTGTGGCTCTTGGTAAGAAATTCAATGTTTCACCTGCTTCTGTTGATGCTTACATCTTGGGCGAACATGGCGATTCAGAATTTGCTGGTTACTCAGCAGCTACTATCGGCACAAAACCATTACTTGAAATTGCTAAAGAAGAAGGCGTTTCAACTGATGATCTTGCTAAGATTGAAGACGAGGTTCGTAACAAAGCTTACGAAATCATCAACAAAAAAGGCGCAACCTTCTATGGTGTTGCAACTGCTATGACACGGATTTCAAAAGCTATCTTACGTGATGAAAATGCGGTTCTTCCTGTTAGTGCTTACATGGACGGCCAATATGATGGCTTAAAAGACATCTACATTGGTACACCAGCTGTTATTAATGGTTCAGGTTTAGCTCGTGTTATTGAATCTCCATTAAATGCTGATGAAAAACAAAAGATGGCTGCTTCTGCAAAAACTTTGAAGAAAGTTTTAAACGATGGTTTAGCTAACTTGGAAAAATAAAGTTAATTTTTTGACTGTTATTAAAAAATCGATAATTCGCGAACTTAATTTACGCGGATTACCGATTTTTTTGTTTGTCTAAAAGTTCAAAGTACAAAAGGCGGTCCAAACCAAGCGAGCCGCAGGACGGAAGTTAAACTATTCTGTGTCGTCTGATTCACCAGGCTTAGAACTCGCACTGTATTTCGGCTCAACTCTCGTTGGAGGACGGACGATTAAGCTAATTTTGTTCCTACTAATAACTTCATCACAGTTGACTAAGCATAATTTCATTCTTTCAACCTTTAATTATTGATTTAAAAACTAATATCGGCCGCAAATATCTAAGACGACCTATAATAAGAGTGACTTTAAGAAGGAAATTTCCCACGCTGCGGCGCTCCAAGAAATTGATGTTACTCAGTTAAAGAAGACGCTTGAAACCGAGGAACTATTCGTTAATACTGTCGAATGGAAGCACGTTAACTATTCAGCATATCTGAAAAGTACAAATGAAATTCTCAAGAGTAAAGTTGAGGAGAAAAACCGTATTAAACGGCTTCAAAATAATCAGCAAAGGATTAATTTTGCTGAAGAAGGCATGCGAATTCATAAACATCAGAGCGGAGAGATTTGCGCATTTTGTGGAAACGCTATTTCCGAAGAAACCTTTCAAGAACTCGAATCATACTTTAGTGCTGATGAAGTGGCAGTATTGAAAAACCGAATTGTTGAGGGTAAGAAAAAAGTAAGTCAATTATCAAGCTTAATTATAAGCATGAAATGGACTCAGGCAGCATTTTATCCGGAATATCAGGAAACGGCGGGGAATATTTTGGATGATTTAGTTGCACATAAAAAGATAATATTATCATTTTGTGACGCTTTGGAAGACGCACTAGAATCCAAAGAAAAAAATTTATTTAGCGAGTTGGACGAATTAGACATAGAAGTTCCAGAAGATTTTGATTTTTCGAGTTACAATTCGTTGGTGAAGAATAATAAGGAGTATGGAGCATCACTCGCAACAAAAAAAAGGGAGGCACAAGAAAAGCTCCGATATAACATGATTTACAAATTACTTGGTCAGTTCAAATATGATGTGAAATGTGTGCAGATGAACGATGTAAGAAAAACATTTAAAAATGTCAAAGAAGAGTTTGACAAAAAAGTAGGACAGCAAGCAGACCTTGAAGCGGACATTCAGAATTTGAATGATCAAATTGATGCTTTGAAGCCGAAAGCCGAGGTACAGGCAATTAAAAACATCAACAAACGTTTACAAGGAGTTGTTCCGTGGCAGTTAACTTACACAGAAAATGAAGAGACTGGTTATTACCAGGTTTCACAAACTGTAGGTAAAAAAAGCACACTACGCAGAGTGAAAGAGTTATCCACTGGTGAAAAAAATGTAATTGCACTATTATATTTTTTAGAGAAACTAGGTGAGACAACCATACAAACATCTACGTCTCCAAAGTTAATAATTTTTGATGACCCAATGAATTCGAACGACTCTGATATGCAATATTTGATTATTACGGAAATGCAGAAACTTTATCAAGGGAAGCAAAGAGAACGCTTTGATCACCAAAAAGACTTCATTGTAATCATGACTCATAATATTCATTTGGTAGATTGTAAAATTAATCCGAACGCTGTTCGGACAAAAAAGATCAGCTTCCTTTAAAATGGTGTTTACCACAAACCCATCTTTTAGGAGCTGATCTTTTGTCTAGTATAACCTATTCCGAACGAATTAAAATCGAAACCTTTTGTGAACTAGGGCTGTCCAATATCCAAATGGGCGTTCGGCTGAACCGATCACCGTCAACAATTTCTTATGAATTATCTCGATGTCAACCTTATCAGGCTGAATTAGCACAAACAGATGCCGAATACAAGCGATCACGATGTGGTCGGAAAACTAAGCTGAGCGATGAGTTAAAGCAAAAAATTCTCAACCATTTACGTCTAAGCTGGTCACCAGGAATGATTGCTCACGAATTTAAACTAGCTACTAAATCTATTTATAATTGGCTAAATCAGGGGAGAATTGGTTTCTCTTTGAATGATCTACCTGAACATGGCGTACGCCAACGGCGTAACGTTGACCAACGATCCAAATATAATCAATCTTTGGGGCGATCAATTGAACAGCGTCCCATGATGATTAATCAACGTAAGCGCATCGGCGATTTTGAACTAGATACAGTCGTTGGTCCTCGTGGGCATAGTAAGGCAGTTTTATTAACTTTAATCGATCGCAAATCACGGTTCCTTTGGGCATACCGGTTAAAAGATCGGACGACAGCGACTGTTAATGAAGCACTAACTAAGTTCCTAACCACTTTTAATGGTCCGGTGCACAGCTTTACTGTGGACCGTGGCACTGAGTTTAGTGGGCTAGTATCACTTGAATCACAATATGGTATTAAGACCTATTACTGCCATGCTTATACGCCAGCTGAACGTGGTAGTAATGAACGCTTTAATCGGAATTTACGTTATTTTTATCCTAAAGGGACTCGTTTTGAGCACATTAGTGCTCAAGATTTAACGACGACGTTACTCCAAATTAACCAGCGACCGCTTAAAATACTCGACTGGCAAACACCGTATCAGGTTATGCTGACAAATTTGTCCAAAAATTCGGATTAAATTTGCAATCTACCATTTTTACTTAAACGTTCCTCCGTATGGGGCATTTGAAGACAAGAACGGCAAGACAAAATATGATAAGAGTGACTTTTATCATTTGCGGCAAGGGTCATTCGTTCAGATTACTGATGCGAAGCGGGATATGCAGACAAATTATGATGCACTCTGGATAGAACTTGGTGATTTGGCAAAACATGGGTATACAAATTCCATGCTTAACTCAATGCGTCGAATTATTGAGACGTACATCGAGTTTACGGGAATTAAGCAGGATGAATTTTATCGGAATAATGAGCAGTATCTCAAACTATTCAATGTTAATTCTCATTCAGCCATTGACGAGTTTTCTGCACAATCCTTTACCGAGAGCGCAGATGAGTTGGTATCAATCTTTCATCGGATTCTTGCGGATAATCATGCTGAAGCTCATTTCACAGCACACTGGAAAAACGATAATGCAGTAAAGCATTAGTTCTCAATATTTATTTTGATAGTAGCACGTACATCGCTCTGCAATTTCTCTCATATCATCGTTTCGCCAAGCATACATTTGAATGAACAATATCTTTAATTAAAAACAGAGCTGCATTTTATTATTACAGCCAAAGCAACTGGCCAACAGGGTATGCCCTAATGGCCTTTTTTATTTCCGTGCTATACTAGGAATTACAGATGTTCATTAGAACTGTCCAAAAGGAGAACTGAAAATGACTAAAATCGGTTATGCTCGCGTGAGTTCCAAGGAGCAACATTTAGATCGACAGTTAGCGGCTTTAAAAGGCGTTGATAAATTATTTACGGATAAATTAAGTGGGGCTAACACCAATCGACCTGAACTGCAAAAACTGCTGGCTTATATCCGCGAGGGTGATATTGTCTTGGTCACTGAACTAGATCGCTTGGGCCGAAACAACCAGGATTTAACCCAGATCATGAACACCATTCAAAGTAAGGGGGCCACCCTAGATGTGTTGAATTTGCCGTCTATGACGGGGATTGCTGACCAAAACTTACGTCAACTCATGACCAACCTCATCATTGAACTATATAAGTATCAAGCCGAAAGTGAGCGTAAGCGGATTATTGAGCGGCAGCAACAAGGCATTGCCCTGGCTAAACAACAAGGCAAATATCATGGTCGGAAACCTCAATATGCCAAAGATGATCCCCGCTTGCAACATGCTTTTAAGCTTTATCAGGCAGGCATGAGTGACATAGACGTTGCTCGGAATACCGGGATCAAGCGGACAACTTTTATTCGATATCGTAAAAAGCTTAATATCAAGAGATAGGACACTTAGCTAGTGTATACTAATCATTCATGAATATAAATCATATGTACCATTTGCAAATATACGTGCTACGTGCTATTATACATGTAATGATATTTATTAAGCTTACTTAGCATGTATGAGGAGGGAAACTAATGGAAATTATTACATTTTCAGCTATAAAAGGCGGCGTTGGTAAAACTACCCTAGCTTTTAATTATGGTGAATGGTTAGCAAAAAATGGCAAGCATGTTTTATTTATTGACTTAGACCACCAAAGTAATTTAACCCAGACTTACAACATTTACGACAATCAAGACACCGTTGGCAACATTTTCTTAGATCGAGGGAAAGTCAAAATACATGAAATAAGTGCTTATATTAGTCTAATTGCCGGAGACATGCACCTTGACGATATTGAGCGGACCATTGAAAATAAGACTAACAAAAACATGTTCCTCTACATGTGGTTGTCAGATAATTATGAACGCTTAAATTTAGGAAAATTCGAGTATATTATTTTGGATTGTCACCCAGATTTTTCTACTGCTACCAAGAATGCAGTAATCATTAGTAATGCTATCCTTAGTCCAATCACACCTAGCGAACATGGGTATAATGCAAAATTTAACCTAGAAGAAAGAATTAACGAATTACGCAAAGAAGCCATTGATTACTCTACTAGAAAATCTTATGTCACGACCAAATTATTTTTTATCGCCAACATGATTAAACACAACACAAGATCATCTCGCGAGTTATTAAAAGCCTTAAAAGGCGATCCCAGTGTATTGGCTACAGTTCCAGAAAAGGAGCTATTCAATCGTTCAACGTTGGATAAAAAATCTCTTTCAAAAATGGCTGAAGACCACAAAACATATATTGATCAACATGAATTTTTTGATAGTATGGACAAAACATTTAATGAAATCACGGAAAAGTTATAAATGCTTTGTACACGTGTTAATCACATGTATATTCAATACGTATACATGTGAATTATAAAGGAGGACTACCTATGGCATTCGATCCAGAGAACAAAAACATAAAAAAGGCACTACAAAAAAATGAAACAGAACAGCAAACTGATACTAAAGATAAACTTGTTATTCCTGTTTTTAAAGATGAAGAGGAACGTACTAAGAACTATACCTTTTCACTTCAACCTAGCGCACGCAAAAGACTTGATGGTCTGGCTAAAGAACATAATTTTAAGTCTGCCTCCAAATTTTTAAATGAGCTTATAAAAAATATGTGATGTCACTTTAAGGGGGGGGAGTTGTTATGGAAATTTCAATAAATGTTACATTTTTGCTTGCCAGCCTTATTGTCTTTTGGATAATTCCAGCCATTGGAATTGCCAAAAAGCACCTAGTAGATGACCGCTTTTTTATTCGCCAGTGGTTATTTCCAATGCAATATTGGTTACAACTTTTCTTTGAAAGAATCAGTGGTAATCGTCGTATTGTCGTAAGAATTTTACAAATAATGTCCCTGTTTATCACTTATTTCATCGGGTTACTTATGCTCCTTATATTTAGTGCTTTTGATATTAATACGGCCAAGCATTTTAGTGTCTTTATATTATTTGAGTATTTACTGGTATCTTCTATCGCTTACTGGTTTCAACCAAAAGCTGGCAAAGTATACAAGACTAAATAAAGTTGCTGCTAGGTAAGCGCTATGCTAGACTAAGACTAATTTAACAACCGAATACAAAGATCAAGCTAAACAGAAAAATCCCCGATTCACGAGGAATCAGGGATTTTAGGTTTAGCAAGTAGCTAACAGACAGCTACTTAGATTCAGACGATTTAGACCGGCAAGTTAAAATCGTCTGAACATTGTTCTTAATTTGTAAGTTAATTATACCGCAAACCAGCCCGTAAGGACAAGTTAAGGATAGTTAAAAAACACAAATTAAAACCAATGGACTAAGTAGCTAACCGAAGCTATTTAGTCCATTTTTTGTTGTTAGAAATTAAAAAAGTTGCCGACTGGGCAACCAAGAAATAGACACATGCTGGTAAATTACAAAGCATTCATTTAGCCGTGAGGCTTTGTAATTCAGTTAGAGCATATCAGATTTGTATTTTAAAGCAAATCAAATGTTTTAGCAACTCTCTTTTGAGACAGCGTGTGTCAGTCAAGAAAGGGAGTTTTAATTATGACAAAATCAACAAAGTTCAATTACTATGAAGCCGATAACGTATATGGAGCCTTATTTTTCCAATTTCCTAAAGTATTAATGTATGGCGATCAATACAAACATTTAAGCAATGACGCTAAATTAGCTTATATGGTCCTCAAAGACCGTTTAGAGTATTCTTTGCGCAATAACTGGGTTGATAGTGAGGGTCATGTTTACTTTATCTTTACCAACCAAGAACTAATGGACTTGTTTAATTGCTCAAAGGGAAAAGCCATCAAAACAAAAACAGAGCTGGAATCAATCGGATTACTCGTTCAGAAACAAATGGGTTTTAACCCGAAAACTAAAAAGAATGAACCGAACCGTTTATACCTTTCCAAACTTGATGTCAAAGCCACCGATGTCTATTTACGCGGTGAATATGGTCAAAATAGCCCGCAAACCCTTGCTACGAGCGGAAGTTCAAAAAATGAACTTCCGCGGGAGACCGTTGAAACCCTTGCTACGAGCGGAAGTTCAAAAAATGAACTTCCGCATAAGTTCGTTGACGACACCCCGCAAACCCTTGCTACGAGCGGAAGTTCAAAAAATGGACTTAATCTATATAAAGAACCTAAAGAAAAAGATAAAGATAGATACAATATAGATACTCAAAAGTTGGACTTTTCCACAGCTCATTTCTCACCAGCAGAACTAGAAAAGCAAAACCATGATCTCGTGAGCCATGCTAATGACTTCTTAACTGATGAAGACAGTGGCTTACCGGTTTTCTTAGAACCCGAAGCTGTGCAACTACTTAGTTTTTGGTGCCGTACCCCACAACAAATGCGGCGCTTCATTGGCATTATCTTAAATGCTAAGTACCGAGTTGAAAAGGATCATCAAGATATTGGCGTCATAATCTCGCTTTACGACGAAGAACTAAAACCTTTGATGACTAAAGCCTTAAGACGCTACTTTAACGTTCTTAGAAGCAATGAGAAACATGTCAAGAACGTTGAAAACTACTTGTATGGCACCATGCAAAACCTATTTGGCGTTTGGTGGAATCAACAAGCGGCTAGAGAATATGCGGCCAAACACCCTAAAGAACAAAATATTGATAACGAGCGTTCTTGGAATTAAACGTCATATTAGCTCGTTTAAGCCATTTTAAGTGTTACATGCATAATTATATTAAAATCGCTTTAAAATCGCTTAGAAGCAAAGATAGACACTTTGAGTGGCTGAATTGGCGATAGCTAAACTAAAAAAATGGGATAGGAGCTTTTTAAATGACCAAATCCAGCAAAGAAGTTGAAAAAATTGAGCAATTGTTGGCTGACCCCTGGGCAGTCGATATTCAAGACATTTGGGAGCAAGCAGCACATAATCCAGATCCTGATAAGCGCAAGTTGTTTGACGCGTTACACACTTACCTCTTAGATAAACGCCAAGAACAAATTATCAACGAAAAGCATTTCGTGATTTAACATGAGTGAGCTAAAGAGATACATCATCGTGGCTGGGATAAACGGTGCTGGTAAAAGCACTTTATATCGCGCGAGACCCGAATTATTTACTCACTCCAAACGATTAAATGCCGATGAAATCCTACAAAAAATGGGTGGCGATTGGCATAAAGATCGTGATAACTTTAGGGCAATGCGCGAAGAAATAAAACAACTCCACGCGGCTTTAGATACCGGGCCGAGTATTCATGTTGAAACAATCTTAGCTGGGCAAGGAAAGGCACAATTAAATTTAATTGAGCGGGCTCACCAAAATGGTTTTGAGGTCACGCTTTTATACGTGGCATTAAAAAACGAAAGAGTAGCAATTAATCGGGTTCATGAACGGGTCAAAAAAGGTGGGCACGGAGTACCAGATGAAATTGTTAAAAAACGCTATAATCAATCAAATCATAATTTAGCAATAGTTGCATTCAAAGCTGATAATGTCGTGATCTACGATAATAGCCAAAAATTTGTATCAGTTTACAGACGAGAGCATGACCAGGTGATCAAAAATAATTTACGTAATTTTCCTTGGATAAATCCAAAAATTACCTTTGAATCAGCTATACAGAAACAACTAAATGAATTTGGTAAAAATAATCCAGATTTAAAAATTAGAAATCCCATGAATAATTCAGAAAATAAAAACGATCGGCCTAGTTATTAGGCTGATCGTTTTTGAGTTTATTTGGTTTATGGGCGTTAACATAGTCAGCAAATGTTTTTAAAAGCTCTTCGGTTTGTTCAACCGAGAGATTATCAGCTTGAAAGTATTTTTCTAGCAAAGCCCCTTTTTGAATTAATCGGCGAGAACGGGCTTTGCGGGTTTGCCGATTTTCGTAGTATTTAGATTGCCGTAATTTAAAATCTTCTCGCTCAATTTTTTGTTTTAAACGCGCTTGTTGCTCAACTAGTTTTTCATATTGATTAGACATGGAATTTCCCCATCTCGTATGGCTAATGATCTACGGACTTTACCTTTAAAAATTCAGAAAATTGCTTGGCTAAAAGA
>NZ_JBINJY010000020.1:0-10562 GCF_043951805.1 Companilactobacillus sp. FL22-1 | reverse complement strand
AATCACACCTCCACAACTATTATATAAAAGCAACGATTGTTTATCAACGATCACCATTAAAAACCTCGTTGATAAACAGACAAAACCTCGTTGATAAACAGACAAAACCTCGTTGATAAACAGACAAAACCTCGTTGATAAACAGACAAAACCTCGTTGATAAACTTCCATAAGCCTTGGGAGAGTAAGGTTCAAGAGGGGTCTAAAAGAGGTTTAAAAGAGGTTTATAAAAGAGGTTTAAAAGAGGCACTACTGCACGAGGCCAAAACCTAGAATCAAAAAACACAAAGGAGTGAGCCAAAAACCGGCTCACATTAAACTCCAGTCGCTATGCTCCTTGCGCCTCACTCTGTTCGTTGCCTAAAAGGTGTGGCAAGCCACGTTTATTCGGGCGCTGACGCCCCGTACCCCGTCCAAGCTGAACCAGCTTGACCGCTTTTTCACTCGCCGTTAGGCAGGAAAGCAAAGTTTCTATAAAACTTTGGCTTTCGCCATTTCAGTGTTAAGACTGGGTTAGAGCTGTCAATTCCTTATGCTCCCACGCTACGCTCGTCCGCTACCATTGACAGCAAACAGTTAGTTTTTCTGAATCTTAACAAGACTTTAACTGCTATATTCGTTTTTAAGGGCCTTATTTCTCGTTTCTAGCAGTTTTAAGACTATTTATATATATTTATACCAAAGTAAAAATAAAAAGCCCTCAGCAGGCTTTTAGAGGGCTAAATAACGAAGCCAGGACGATTAATAATATCTTCTTGTCTTTTTTGCAAAACATAAGTATACAGGGAATCATACAAATTCTTTTTGATCTCGTCAGGTTCATTGAAAGAAGCTTCAAACAATTCTTGAATATCAACTTGCCAAGGATCAGCAAGCATTTCATCAATAGTTTTTAATACTTTCTTTTCGTCCATCTTGATTACTCCTAACATCAAAATAATGATTTCAATTTAGATTCACAGATTTTACAGTACCGTTATTCAAAATTTGTTACCAAACTTATAAAGATTCTTTGCACAGAACGATTAAAAAAATGGCTTAAAACAGCTTAATCCGCAACACTTTTTGAATATTTAAAACATAACAATCTTAGTTTAGGTGCAAACATAAATTGAATTAAAAATATGCTCAATTAAATAACGAGAAAAATTGATTGTATGGTTATCAGTAGACCGAGTGAAACGAGGTCAATGCGCACTTACACATAGAATTTATTCTATGTTGTGCTAGGCCCATTAAAATCCTGTATCAGAAGTCGCCGTTGGCGACAACAAAATCAAACCAATTTACCCAAAATCAATTTGGTTCAACATGTTTTCTGTACTTGCTTGATCCAAGCCTAAATAAGCTAAAGTCATGGCTTCACTTGAGTGATTTAGTAGGTGCATGACTAGGCCAATATTGTAATTTGATTGCGTATAAACACGATAAGCCCCAGTTTTGCGCATTGTATGAGTACCTAGATAATTAATTCCTAATAGATCGCCAACCTTACTCATAATTTTGTAGAACTGTTTTTCAGTAATATGGCGTTCTGGGTGTTGAATTGAAGGAAAGAGCCATTCAGAATCCAGCTTATGATCAAGCAGCCATTGACGGTACAATAAGAGCTCTGTTTGAACAGGTTTAAGGTACAAGGTATTAGGTTTACCAGTTTTTCGGTCATGAATAAACGCATTTTGTTTAATAGAACCGTCCGGATTAAAAATATCGGCCTGTTTTAAGCCCATAACGTCACTCACTCGCAGTAGCGTCGCTTTACCAACTTGAAAAATCGTATAGTTACGTCGACCAGCTTTAAAGTTATTGAGTAACGTATCTTGAACCTCTTTAAGAACGTTTGAATCTTTGATGGGTAAAACAACTTGTTGCATAGTCTTTTCTCCTTTTCTTGAGATATCAAAGCAGTTATGTTATTATTTTTGTAAGGAAAAAGTAAGGAGATGATATTGTGAGCGCAGGTAATGTAACTAAGGTTAGCTCGAAGATCACAAGTAAAAATCAGATTACAATTCCTAAAACAGTACGTGAACTGTTAAAAGTTCGGTCTACTGACACAATTGAATGGCAGATTGAACCAAATGGTAAAGTAATGATTGTTCGTAGTAAACCGGATCTATGGCAACTTGTTGATGAACAAGAAAAAAAGTTTGGAAATCTCAGTACAACAGAAGTTGATTGGGGTAAAGACGTAGAAAGCGAAGACTTTGATTAATGAAATTAAAACAAGGCGCTATTTTATGGATTAATTTAGATCCGGCTAAAGGCACTGAAACTAAGAAAAAGCGACCGTGTTTAGTTGTAAGCAACGATCACTATAATCGCTATTTTAATACGGTGCTAGTTGTCCCAATCAGTACCTCTGACAAATATCGTACCCAAGAAAAGTATGCTAAATCGCCGTTATTTATCAGGATAGATAACGGGAAAATTCACGGGACAGCGTTATTGCAACATGTCCGTGCTGTCGATCCAACAAAACGATCAGATGGCGAAGTTGTGGCCACTTTATCTCAGCAAGAAATTAGTTCAATTAGTACAAAGGTCCAACAATTTTTCTGAAAAGCAGATGTTATTTATTGATAAAAGAAACAAAATAGCCCCCAATATCCACATTATAGATATTGGGGGCTATTCTTTCAATGTTTTTGAGGGGCGATTTGGAACTTATAGACCCTTTTTATTTTTTCATATACTTTTTTGGCTTGTAAAACACCTAAATTTGTATACTCTCTAATCTGTTTGATAACTACTTTCTCATTTTCCAAAATCATAGCTTTAATAATCTGTTGTTCTTCATTCGTCATAGACCGAATTTCTGGTTCTGTAAGAACTTCAATTAAGTTATCACTGAAATTAGATGAAACAAGAAAAAGTATTGCTAAAATTAAAAAAATATTATCATCGGTAAAAAAGTAATAAACAATAAAAAATAATGTAATAGCATATAATACCCAGTTTAAATATTTATAGTCCAAAAAATTTAAAAACTTCACTTTATCTCTCTTTTCTATTTAAAATATCAAACAAACATTTTTTGTAGAAATCCTTTTTTCTGCTCTTTGAGAAGCTGTCCAAGATCTATGATTTTGATATAATACAACCAAAGGAGAAGATTATGAAAAAAGAACCGATTCATCGTACTAGTATGTGGAAATTTAAGTTAAGTGCTGCCACCATGACTTTGATTCCCGCTGCCGTGGGGATTAACTATGTTGCCAAAGCCTTGGCGGAGGGGTTAAAGCTGCCCGTTTGGCTGGGGTCTTTGGGAACCTTTCTTGCCAGCATGTTGGCTGGGCCGGTTGCCGGTGCCATCAGTGGTTTCATCAACAACGTGATCTACGGGCTGACCTTATCGCCAATTTCAACCGTGTATGCGATAACCAGCATCGGAATTGGGATTGCTGTCGGAGTTTTGCACGCCAATGGGTGGTTCTCGTCAGCGCGACGAGTATTTGTTTCTGCTATTATTATTGCCATCGTTTCAGCTGTCATTTCAACGCCACTCAACGTCATCTTTTGGGGTGGTCAGACCGGTATCGCTTGGGGTGACTCATTGTTTGCGGTAATGATCGCCAATCATGCACCAGTGTGGCTGGCCTCATTTACCGATGAGTTTGTCTTGGATATTTTGGATAAAGTCTGCGTGGCCTACCTGGCATTCTTCATCTATCGTCAGCTGCCGCAGCGGATGGTGCGCTTCTTTAGAGATGATAAATGATGACTGATAAAACATTGTTTTCTGGAGCGCCACGGGTCAAGCTCAAGTGGTACCAGGTGATCGATCCGATTACTAAGCTTTTGTTCATCTTGGACATGACGTTGTTGAGCTTTGCCAGTATGAATTTGTTGCTTCAGGCCGGATTAATTCTTGTCGCAACACTGCTATTGTTATTTTCCAAATTGAGTTCGACCACCTTTAAGGCGCTGGGATTCAGCCTGTTTCTGATTGGCACCATGCTGATCATCCAAGGGTTATTTTACAGTCGGAATCAAACTGTGCTGTTTTCTGTGCTTGGGGTGTCGTTCTACAAAGAAGGCCTGATTTACGCCACCACTCTGGGTTGTCGAGTATTGGTGATTATTTTGACCAGTGGCTTTTTTATGGTGACCACGAGTATTTCAGAAAACGCGGCCTATTTGGAACTGTCCGGATTGTCTTATAAAACCGTCTACGTTCTGATGTCGGTGTGTTATATTTTGCCGGAAATGATGCGCAATATGCGGAAAATCCAGCAGGCACAAAAAGTTCGCGGAACCAATCCGCAAAAAACGTTGATTCAGAAATTAAAGTCAGTCCTGCCGGTTCTGATTCCATTGGTGATTAAGACCTTGGATCAATCGATGGCGCGGTCAATTTCTCTCCAACTGAGAGGTTTTGATAATCTCAACCGGACTGTCAGAACCTCCCAGCGCGTGTATCGCCTGTCGCGGACGCTGCACATTGGTCTGACTGGATTGGCAATTTTATTGATTGGGTGGAAGATATGGACGAAGATAAACGGATTGTAATTGAAAATTTGACCACCCGTTATCCGGGTACTGAGCAACCACAACTGCGTCAGATTAATGCGGAGGTTCATACCGGCCAGGTGGTTGGGATTATTGGGAATAGCCACTCCGGCAAATCGACTTTGTGCCGTGTGCTGGCAGGGGTCATTCCCAAAATTGTGTCTGCTGAGATTGAGGGCGACTGGCACATGTTTGGACAGCGAGTGTCCGACAATTGGCCCGTTTATAATGCCATGAATGGAGTTGTACTGCAAAATCCAGCTGGCCAACTAAGCGGGTTGGCAGACACGGTTGCCGATGAAATCGCCTTTGACTTGATTAATCAGGGAATGACTGAAGGACTGATTCAAAAACGGGTTGAAGAAGTTGCCACGCAAATGGGGCTGATTGAACAGCTGAATTTGCGTCCCGAGAGCCTTTCCGGTGGTCAGATCCAGCGGTTGGCAATTGCCACGGCGATTGCGGATAATCCGGCTGTTTTGATTATGGATGATCCGACCAGTGAGATGGATCCCCTTGGCCGCCGGCAATTTTTCCAATGGCTGGCCCAAGTCAAAGAGACGACTGTCTTCATTGTCACCAGTGAAATTGACGATTTGTGCGAAGTCGCCGACGTCGTGTGGGTGCTGCACGAGGGTCAAATGGTAGCCCAGGGCAGGCCGGGTGAGGTGTTTAATCATTTGGCAGATGACTGGCAGATTCCAGCCCCGACAATCCAGCAACTTGCTCAAAAAATGGGTTGGCACTTGGCTGATGGCCGGTATCCGGTGAATGACGCTGAGCTGAAGGAGAATCGTTATGTCCACAATTGAACTGAACCACCTGACGTTCACTTATCCGGAACGGTCCTTTAGCTTGGATGTTGAAGACAAACATTTCGCCGATCCGATGGTGGCGATTGTCGGCCAAAATGGTGCCGGCAAATCAACGCTCTTCAAATTGTTGACGGGCTTGCTGACACCACAAACCGGTGTGATTAAGATCGATGGAGAAAATTTTAATGATCTTAAACCAGTCGAAAAGTTACTGAAGGTTGGGATTACTTTTCAGAATCCTGACGATCAGCTTTTCAACCCGACCGTTCAACGAGAGGTGGAGTGGAATGTCGCGCAGGTCATGGATGACCACGACACGATTACGAGGCAGGCTTTAGCGGCTCTAAAAAGAGTTGGCTTGGATGATAAAACAGCTGAAAGCCCATATGACCTGTCATTGTCGGAACGCAAGCTGTTGAGCGTTGCCACAGTTTTGGCAGTGGATCCGGCGATTTATTTATTTGATGAGCCGATGATGTCGCTTGATTGGGAAAGCCGGCGCAAGTTGACCGCAATTTTCCATCAGTTGGCTGATTCGGGCCACCAAGTTGTGACCATCACCCATGACATGGATTGGGTCGCCGCCGAGTTTGAGTCGGTGTATGTTATGGAACACGGGAAGTTTGGCTTCGCCGGCAGTCCACGGGAATTGTTCAGCGATCACGAACTTGTCCAGCGAGTGGGATTACTACCACCGCGGATTATGGACATAGCGGAGTCGATGGGTGATTCACAGACATATTTATCGGTTAATGATTATTGGCAGAAAAATCGAGATGTATAGAAAAAGTCACCTCTGCGGGTTTTCCAGGTTGAAGGATTAACTTCAGCTTCTGGCAAGAACTCACATGGGTGACTTTGTAATTATAGTCCCTAAAGGTTTCTTAACTAAAGACAGCGATAATCATTTTGGTGACTAAATAAATAATTGCAATTACCATCATCCAACCAGTACTGCGCATAAATTCCCAGACATTAGTTTGTGCCTTTGCGTTTTTGGTAATAACTATGCTTTTTTTTAGTGAATCATCGCCCTTGATCAAACTATCTAAGGTAATGTCGAATAAATTGCTGATTTGCACTAAACGATCAATATCGGGATAAGTACTTCCGACTTCCCACTTAGAAATGGCCTGACGAGAAACATTAAGCGTTTCTGCAAGATAATCTTGTGTCCACTGCCTTTTTTCTCGTTCTTCTTTTATCCTTTGCCCTAAAATCATAAACATAACCTCACTTTCAATAGATTAATTATCAGATTGAAGCGAGAAAAAAGCACGCTAATTATTAGCGCACTAAAAGCAACTACTGGTTGCGAAGAATATTCTGGTGTAAATAGGGGCTAAATGATAGCTATAGACCCTAAAGTGTTTTATATCTAGGATTTGAAAGTAAGCTAATCCGGGACGTATAATCATTAGTTATCTTCATTTTATTGAGAAACCAATAGACTTTTACCTTTCTTACTTTCTTAATACATAACTCAAATGTCATTGTTTAAATTTGGTTAGAATATCTTTCAACGTCTTGACTAGATTGTTTAAATTAAACCTATCAATTTGGCCTATTGAATTATCTATTTGTGTATAGGTTTCAATTTTTTCAATTAATTTTGAAATATCCGATTGTTCACCATGATGGAAATCATGAGAATTCGAAATTTGAAGATATTCAGAGTTTAGATAGTTATCAAGTAACGTTGCTTTAGATTTAGGTTCAAGTAGAGCATTGTTAAGATAATTAGACTCAAGGAGTTCTTCAAAAATATTTATTTTTATACCTGATTGCGTCATATTACGTATTGTATCAGTGTCATTATCAAAGATTGCCTTAACTAGCTTTTGGGTTTCTAGTCTATGATTTTTATCTTTTGCCGAGCTCATTATGTCCCGAATCCTATTCATTATGTTCGTATCATTTACAAGTACAGAGTATTGAACATTAAATGTATTAGGATCATAACTGTATGGTAATTTGTTACTCTCGAAAGATCGGTTTACAGCCTCTTTTAAAGCGTTAATCAATTTATCCAAATAATTATCATTACAGAAATAAATATCATTTTTATCAAAAAACTTAAAATAATTAAGAGTTAAAAGTATATCGTTAGCCTTAGCTTCTTGACTACAGGCATCTTTGAGTAGTTGACCTTCAAGATTCTTAAGTTGGTCATCAGTCATTTCTCTAAAATTGGAAATTCTGTCTAAGTTGGAGATTTCTTTTTTTGAATTGAAGAGTCCTTTCCAACAATCGACAAAATGTTGTGCAGAAAAGTTTCCGTTAAAGATTACATTGGTTACCGAACTATCATACATAATCACCTTGGTTAAATTTGTATTATTATGATATCTAATGGTTAATTGCTCAGCTGGTGATTTTTCCTCATCATCTTTCATGTGTATAAAAGAGAAGTTACGTGTGTCAAGGAGTGGATCAATATTTTTTAAATTTTCACGTGTCAGTATACCTGCGCGATACTCTGTTGCAATTACAAATAAATTAGCAAAAACCGATCTTTTAATTTCTTTGCTATGTGAATTCTGTTCTAAATTATTTTCAAAATATTGATTTAAATTCTTATCAATTAGTTTAAATGTAGACAGAATAAATTCCAATGTGCGTAGATTTAATTGTCCTTTATTGTGCCGACTATAACCTTCTAGAATTTCTACCAGCCAATCTGAATTATCTTGTAAAAAGGTAATATTAGAATGCTGTAAGAATTCTTTTTTTATATTTTTCAAGTCATAAGTAAATGGGAGAACTCGACTTATGACTTTTTCACGCAACGAAAGGAATTTTTTTTCTTGAATTTCTTTGGAGTTACCGACAAGAATTACTCTATATCCATAGTCTTCAATAATATCTGTCAATAAAAATCCCATTAGGACATCTATATTAATTTGTTGACTAATCCGTTCTAAATCGTCAATAATCAGAACCGAAGCAGGCGTCTTATTTTGCGATAGCAATTGATTCTTTATTAGTATATTTTCGGCAGTGTGTGCGAGTGAAACGAAGGGTTTTAGCTTGTCGAAAGCGCCTATGGTTCCTTTAGTGAGAGAAGCAAGGTCTTTAATCTTAGATTTTGTGGTTTCTTTATCAGCTTGTATACCTAGACTAGTAACAAATAACTGATTAAATAGAGCTGTTTTTAACTCATTAAGAGACTCATAACCATAGACGGAGAAGTACACAGTTCTATGCTTTTTACAAATACATGGTATAAAGTGGTGCTTGAAGAAGAATGTCTTTCCGGAACCCCAAGGCCCATCAACCATCACAGCGAACTGATCTTGACTATCAATGTAGTTAGATAGGCTATTGAACAACTGATTTTTTTTCATGAATCCCCCATAATTAGTATAGACATTAAAAAGATAGCGACACTTTTCCCTTTTAGATAGAAAATTTTAGAGTTGATTTTTAAGGCTTATTTTCATGTAGTTATAGTAAGCATCTATGATGATTTCCATTATATCATGAACATAGAAGCAATCACTCGATATACCTTGTTGGTCGTTTTTATTTTTTATACCCTGTTTAATCGATATAAACAACTTGCGTTCCGTTGTGTTTTCACCTTTTTGGTTGTAATTTACCCGCCATTTCGTATTGTTTGACTTTTGTATTCTGTTTAGCAAATGCTTTCAAATGTTTTTGCGTTCGACCACTAATTGATGAGAGGAATAGAAGTACTACCAAAAGTGCCACCAACTATTATTAGCTTTGCTTTTAGATGCTTTTTTTGGCTTACTACCATATTTAGCAACTTCATTTCCATTTTGCTTGTCGTTTTTATCCTTGATAGGAATGGCATTATCACTATTCGACAAGGTATCGTCCTTGTCGTTTGATTGTTGCTTTTGAGTTGAATTGGAAGATTTAAGCAAACCACTCAACTTATGCACGTGTTCTTCTAATTGATGGTTTTCTGCTACTGCTGCTAATTGCAATTGCTGTTGCTGATCTATCAACTTTGTTAAATATTCTATTTGTCGGTCTTTGGTAGCAAGCTGTTTGTCACGTTGAGACTTTAAATCTGCTACTTCTCTTCTTAGAGTAGCGATTAGCTCATTATTTTCTTCGCTAGTCTTTGTCTCTTTTTTGCTACCTGTTTGTTGGTTCTTTGCTACCAAAGGCTTTGCTACCTTATCTCTAATAATCCTTTCAGCTGTAAGGCTAACCATGTTTGTACCTTGACGATCTTTTTGTCGGTTCTTTGTTGGTAGTCTTTGGTAGTGATATTGAATAGTCTGCTTGGAGACCTTCAATTCATTAGCAAGTTCTCTAATAGTTTTAGGCATGATTTCCAAACCCCTTTCGGAGTTCAGCAAGTGCTTCTTTTCGTGCTTGATCTCTTATTTTTTTATCATGTTCGGCTTGTTTGACAGCCAATGCTTGCTTTTCAGTAGAACCTAGAGTTAACCCCTTAACTTTATCAATGGCACGCCATTTTTCCTGTTCTGTTAATTCACCATTATGCTGAATGTTAAAGAGTTTTTGACGTTCATCTTGAAATTGACCTTGTGAGAAGTCGTTAGCGTCTTTCTTTTCAGGCTTCCAAGTAAAAGAATACCCAATTACTGGTTTCCCGCGGCCTTTACCATATTTCTTTCGAACAGTTAGGCCTCTAAAAAGAGGGGTCAATTCTTCTCTGATTGGTTTAAGAACGTATCTATCAACGTCTCCCGGTTTTTTCCAATAACTTTTAGGAATATCAAGTAACTCAAAAAAATCTTCTTTTGATAAAAAAGCATAACCGGTTGTTCTGAAACCTTTTAACAATCTAAAAGCGGTTTTAGCATAACTGCTTCGAAGATCTCTAAATTCCGCTAAAGCATATCTAACCCACGTGTCTAAATTATTAAGAAGTGGCAAAGCATCTTTATATACTTCAATGTCTATATAAGGAGAATCAGCTTCACCAACAATTCTGAATTTAGTAAACATAACAAACATTTCTCTATTTAATCCAGATTTACTACGTCTTCCAAAATGAAGTCCCATTAACTTTTCATAAGTTCTTTGAATATCATCTTCAAAGCGATTATTTGCAGTCGGTTTATAGTTGCTCAAATCTTTAAGTTGTTCAAAAGAAAATCTAACTGTCTGATCTCCCTTATCACGCATACGAGAAATAATTGAAAAAAATAGATTCATTTCAATAGGGGTGAATTTACGTAACGGAATGGTATTAAGTTCAGGATCATATTTTATAAGTTCATTGCTCAT
>NZ_JBINJY010000002.1:0-281054 GCF_043951805.1 Companilactobacillus sp. FL22-1 | reverse complement strand
GGAACTCCTTTTGTCCTCGATCAAATGAGCTTAAATCTGTTGAACAATCACGTTGAAACTAGCGGTTTAGCAAAACTATTACAAGATAACGGTGCTGGCGTGATTGCTTATGGACCATTGAGTGAAGGTTTATTATCCGACCGTTATTTGAAAGAAATTCCACAGGATTTTCATATTCATCATACTAATGCTAGTTTGTTGGACAATGGACCACTTGCCCTGGTCAAGAAATTAAATGCCTTGAACGACTTTGCCAAGAATCGTGATCAAACGCTCAGTCAAATGTCTTTGGCTTGGTTATTAAAAGACCCAGTCGTTGCCAGTGTGATTATCGGTACGACTAATAATCAGCATCTAGATGATAACTTAAAGGCTTTAGATAACTTAAAGTTTTCTGCAGATGAGATCGAACAAATAAACAAAATAATTGGATAGTTTCCCAAAATGAAAAACATCCCAGTAAAATTGACCCTCAAAGAAGATCAGTTTACTAGGATGTTTTTGTGTGGAAAAAAGTTTTTCTACAGAACAAATTTATTTATAACTTCTGCCAAAGCATCATGGTTATTATCGGCAGTAGTGATATATTTAGCGGCTTTTTTAACAGTATCAATCCCATTAGCAACGCTAACCGGTAAACCAACCACTTGTAACATGGGCAAATCATTACTATTATCACCGGCTGCAATAATTTCTTCCGGTTTAATATTCAACTTTTCACCCAATTGAATCGCTGCACTACCTTTATCGATCCCCGCTGGATTGAATTCAACGTAACGACCAGAAGAGAAAGTTGTCGCTAATTTACTAGGGTCAACTTTACTCTCGACAGCGGTACGCATTTGTTTGCGTTCTTCAATTGTTGGCAAAGCCATGATAACTTTCATAATATTTTGATCTTTAAAACGATCGAAGTCAGGTGTTTCCATTACTTCAAAGGAAACGCCTCGATTCTCTAAATAATCCGTGTCATCTTTAACTGGATGATAAATGTAGAGTTTATCTTGAGTATAGACGTGCGTATCAGCTTTTGAATTACTAGCACCTACTTCAAAAACAGCTTTTGCAGTTTCAAATGGCATAGCATTGATGATCAAGGGCTTGTTATTCTTGTTCTCCAAAACCAATCCGCCATTATAAGAAATAGAATACTCGTTGACTTGGTCTTTCAAATGCATTTTTTCTAAATCATTTTGAAAGGACGTATAGCTACGACCCGAATTGGGAACAAAATGAACTCCTTTAGCAGTGGCTGCCTGAATTGCGGCCGCATTTTTCTCTGATAGAGTTCCATCATCATTCATTAACGTTTCATCAAGATCGCAGACAATCATTTTATACATATTAATACCCTCTCAACTTTTAGGTTTACCTTAATACTCTAGCGAACTATTTCTGTAAACGCAACCATCATGACTAATAAAAAGAATTTTGTTTACCTAAGTTGTTCTAAAATGAGCAACAATATCCAACACCACAGTTTTTATCGCAAAAAATGTTCCATAATTGCTGGATTTTATATATCTAACAATTATGGAACATTTTAATGAAATAATTGACTATTTTTTATCATCGAAAGGTTTAACACTAGCGGGAACAAAGAAATCATTAATTGCTTTGATCTTATTTGGATCGACTTTGAATTCTCGGTCATAAGTTAATAATCCATTAACCTCTTGTTCAACATCACAGAGTTGGGTGTAACAAAAACCTACTAAACTTTGCGACTTAGCAATGGCCTTAATTACTCGACCGTAATCATTCAAGAAACCTTCATCTGAACTGACTGATGTATAACCCCAACCAGCATCATTAGAAGCTTTCTTATAACCAATTCCACCACATTCAGTCAAAACTATTGGTTGACCTTGATATTTGTATCCCTTAGCAAAAGTTCTCCAGCCACCAGGTGGTTGAGCTACGAGACGCTGCCAATCTGCTAATGAATCGACAAAATGAGCATATTTTTCAGGTTCATCTTTATTTCCTTGGGCATAATTATGAATGCCACAGACATCAGTAATGGTTTGTTCCCAACCATCATTTGACTCGACTAATCTGGTCGAATCAAGGGCGTGTACCAAATGATAAAGTGCTTGAGCATAATGTTGTTGTTGATGGTCAGAGTGAATTTGAGGAACTCCCCAACTTTCATTGATTGGAACCCACTCGATAATACTTGGATGGTTGAAATCACGTTGGATGATCTCTTGCCATTCGTCAGTTACTTCTTGAATAGATTTTGCAGTAAAGGCTGGTGCGGCTGCACTTTCACCCCAAACTAGGAAGCCTAATTTGTCAGCCCAATATAGAAATCTTGGGTCCTCAACCTTTTGATGTTTCCGACAACCGTTAAAGCCCATCTCCTTAGTCATTTCGATATCTTTCTTAAAGGCATCATCACTGGGAGCTGTTAATAATCCCTCCCGCCAATAGCCTTGATCAAGCACTAGTTTTTGATAAAGTGGACGATTGTTGAGATAAATTTGTCCGTCTTCAGTGTGAATCTTTCTCATCCCAAAGTAACTACTTACATGATCCAGTACTAGGTCATCAGTTGATCTCAATTCAACATCACAATCGAACAAGACTGGATGGTCTGGCGTCCAAGTCCAACCATCATTATGAAACATTGTGCGGAAAATATGATGATCAAAGAGGTTCAAGGTCATGTCAACATGGTTTGCTTCGGGTTTGACCGTAACTCGGCAAATCTCTTTTTGATCATAACGAATTGTGACATTAACTGGATTTCGATGTTGCTCCTCCAGTTCAGCCATAATTCTAATTGTTCCTTCATCTATATCAGGGATGAACTTCAAATCTTTGATTCGTTCAACATTTACTGGTTCAAGCCAAACTGGCTGCCAGATTCCCGTTGTCCCGGTGTAGAAAATCGAGAAGCTGTGTCCAACCCAGTTTTGCTTGCCACGTGGTTGTTCTTCATTAGTAGTTAAATCTTCAGCTCTGACGACTAATGAGTGGCTCCTTTCAGAATTCAAATAATTCGTAATATCAAATGAGAAACTTGTTTCACCGCCAACGTGTTGACCGACTTTTTCACCATCGACCCAAACGGTTGCAGTATAATCGACCGCACCAAAGTGTAATAATAAAGCTTGGTTTTCTTGTTTTGAATATTCGAAATCCTTTTGATACCAGACCACATCATGTGGGTCCAATTCGTTGATTCCACTCAATTTACTTTGATAAGCAAATGGTACTTCAATCTTTTGGTCAAACTCTGGATTCTGAAACCATTCTTTCGATAAACCAATATTTTTATCATCAAAAGCAAAGTTCCATGTTCCATTTAAGCTAGTCCACTCTTTACGTTGAAATTGTGGACGTGGATATTCCGTTCTTTTTGTCATCGCAAACTACTCCCTCATTTAACACTCTTGATCATCATAATAATGCCACCGCCGATGATGCAGATTACAGTTTCAATTGGGAACATTGCTTGGTATCCCCAATTTGAAATGATAATGGCCGCAATAATTGGTCCTAAAACCATCCCTGCGGTATTGGCAAGATTAATAATACCTAAATCCTTCGCAGCATTATCTTTATTTGGTAAAACTTGAATATTAAGAACTTGGTCGACGGAACTGTAACAGCCCATACCGATACCGGCAATAACACCGTAAGCAATCATTGTCCAAGGTGAACGAGACAAGAATGGAAGAAATGCACCAACACCAAGCATAATTGTCGTGATAGCAACTGGGCCTTTTACCCGATGTAATTTATCAACAATTGGTCCAACAATTGCTGGGCAAAAAATACCGGTGATCATTAAGGCCGTTGACATTAAAGTCAAAGTTCTTGCGGTCGCTGCTGCATTTAACTTCATGTAGTCCTTAAAAATATAAAGCTGATATCCGACAATAATATATTGTCCGGTTACCATCAACAATTTACCGATTAAAGCTAAATAATAATCTTTGGCGCCTTTGGTAGGAACTTTAAAATTAGCTAGAATCTCTTTCATAGAAACTTTAGTTTCTTGATCAGACTGATTACCTGGTTCTTGAGCCAACCAAGCTGAAATCAACCCGAGAGCAATTGTCCAAATGGCAAAGAAAATAATACCGGAAACAACATTGTTTAAAAATTGAGCAGCAATAACACCTGAACCATAATTACCAACTGACATACCAACAGCATAGAAGGAAGAAATTGATCCTTGCCAGCGCTTTGGTACACGATCAGAAATTTGGGCAACCATAGGTGCCACAACTCCATTAGAAGCAATTTCGAATAAGGCCCACATTACCAGCATCATCCAGATATTTCTTGAAACACCTAGTGCTACTAAAAATAAACCTGAAACAATTGAATTCCCAATGATCCAAGGAGTTCTCCGACCAAAACGGCTTCTCGTCATATCAGATAGAGCTCCAAAAACGATATTAGCAATTGCGGAAACAATCATCGCAACTGTCGAGAATAATGCTACCAATGCAACTTTATTAGTTGGATCAATCGCACCAATACGACTAGGTAATAATGTTGCAGAAAGACCAACATAAGCACCAAGCCAACCCGCAGGGCCGACTAGTAAAGCCATCCCTAGCCGAGTTGGACATTTATTTTCAGAAGAATGTTCATTAACATGACCGTGTTGTACTTCCATAATTTTTCGCCCTCCCAGACACTTAATGGTTTAGTTAACTAAATATGTTATAATATCTTTGGCCAGTTCTAAATTAACATTGAATGTAACCGATTACAACACTACTTTGACGCTTTTACTAAAAAGTCAAATATCAATGTAATCGATTACTTGATATTTGAAATAGTTAACCAAAATGGAAAGGAAAATGTTATGGATTTAGATGTTAGCAACCACGCATTGCCAGTTTATCGAGCATTAGGTTCAGAGATCCGTTTAGAAATCATTCGTAATATCGGTTCAGGTATTACCACAGCTTCTGAATTAGCTAAAAAGATGTCCTTGAGCGAGTCGGCGATCTCAAAGAATTTGGCACAATTGTTAGATGCCGGTCTCATAGTAAAAAAAGCTTCTGATGATGATCGTCAAAACAAGTTGGAATTAGCAGTTCAAGATATTAATATTCATCTACCTAGATTATTATTCCCCAAATATCAAAGATTGACCTATTCAATCCCTTTGGGTAACTACTTTGCGATTCAAAACGTCTCGGCTAGCTGTGGTCTAGCAGATGACTCTAGGGTAATTGGTAAGTTTGATGATCCCAATGCTTTTTTATTGCCTGATCGTTTTCAAGCCCAGTTACTTTGGTTTACGAAAGGAAGAATTGAGTATCAGATTCCCAATGAACTACCTCCAAATATTCAACCTAAAATGCTCGAAATATCTGCGGAAATGTCTTCCGAATTCCCTCGTTCTAATAACAATTGGCCCTCATCAATTGGATGCTATATAAATAACCAATTTTTAGGTGCCTTTACAGTACCCGGTAATTTTTCCGATGTTCGGGGCCGACTTACTCCTAGTTGGTGGGATAAAGATTATAGTCAATATGGTGTGTTAAAGCATATTCGAATCACCGATCAAAACACTGGTGTTGATGGTAAACAAATCTCTGACGTCAACTTGTCCCAACTAAAAATATCTAATCAAGCTCCATTACGTTTAGCCTTTGAGACCTTGCCACCAAGCGGATCTCCACACGGCCTGACTATTTTTGGACATCAGTTTGGTAATTACCCTCAGGACATCCAAGTGACTGTTTATTACACCGAATCAAAAAACAATTAACTGTTAAAATGTTTTCAACGAATAATCGCTGGAATCACTTCTTGTCAAAAAAAAAAGTATCTTCAGACTATTGTAAAAATCTGAAGATACTTTTTTTTAGACTAAACGGCTCAAAACGTTCAAGACACCCTCGTCGTTATTTGTATCAGTAAAGTGTTTAACATGTTGTTTGATTTTGTCTGAAGCATTGGCCATTGCATAACCATACGGCGTCAGTTGCAACATACTCAAATCATTTTCATTATCGCCAAAAGTCATAATTTCATCGTCCGCAATATTGAATTTTTCTTGTAACTTGCTCAAACCAGTAGCTTTATCAACCGAATCCTCACAGATCAACTCTGTATTATAACCAGATGTCTGACTAGATAATCCAACTGGCAAAGAACTTCTCAAGTCATTGATAGCTGCTACGATATCTACATGTGGCTGGAATGTAACGCCGATACTTGTGATTTGATCCTGCAAACTGCTCGGGGTCACTAACGGCAAGTCCTCAACTCGTTGTAAGTGATTATAGTAATGATAAGTCAAATCATAAGCAGCTTGAGAAATCGTTTGGTCAACATAAGCCGACTTCAAACCGACTACCAAATGTTCTGCAATATCAGTTGCCGCAAATTGACGATTGATAATCTTCAAGGTCGCTTTGACCGCTTCTTCTGGTATTGCTTGAATCAAAAGTGGTTGATCATTACTATAAACTGCCGCTCCATTTTGGGAAACAAAATCCATTTCTTCTTTAAATTCTTTAAACTGATCTTGCAACCGTTGGTATTGAGAGCCACTGGCCGCAACGACCCGAATATTTTTATTACGTAGTTTATTTAAAATCTCACCGAATCGTTGGTGGTTATAAGTATTTTTATCATTTAGGAACGTTCCATCCATATCAAAGGCAACTAATTTAATCGTCATCCACTTACCTCCATAAAATCATCTTTTTATCATATCACAAAAATGATTTTGAGATAATTGAATCTATTTTGCCAACATCAAACGAATTCGGTCAATTGTGTCCTTAGCTAAACCGTAAAATTTCAGATAAAGAATCTGAGCGAATTTCCACCAACCGGTAGCTAATAAGATGCTTCCGACTACATCAGATGGAAAATGAGCTCGCAGACAAACTCTTGAAATTGCCATCAATAATAACCAAAGCCACATAATGTTGGTTAAGACGAACCGATTTTCATAACCTTTAATTCTTGGTACAACGATATAAATTATGATCAATACCAAAATCGTGGTTCCAAATACATGGCCGCTTGGAAAACTAAAACCTGATTCACCGCCAATAACGTGCAATGGCCGAGGACGACGAACAATTTCTTTAAAAATTAAAGCAATCATATCGCCACCAAGAATCGTAAAGGTGATCCAAAGTGCAGTAACATCTTCTTTTTTGACCAAAAAGATAATTGCAATCAACAGACTGATTCCTACAACTACTCCGGGACTGCCAAGAACCGCCATAAACTGAAAAATCTTTGCTAAAAATGAATCAGTCATGATTGTGGTAATGTTTTGAATCATTGAATCTAAGCTAACTAACCAGTCAGCATTCAATTTCACCGCAATCAATAAAAATATAAATGCTAGACAAAAACTAAAACTTTCAATGCCACGATTTTTTCTTTTCTCAAAAATCACTTTGTTTATCCTTCTTTCTTGACCTTGTTTCGTTCATTTAAGCTGACAATGGCAACTGGTAATAAGGAAACAATTACAATTGCCACCATAATCAACTCAAAATGTTGATTAACTAAGGGAATATTGCCAAAGAAATATCCCGAAAGGACTGCGACAAGGACCCAAGAGATCCCACCTAAAAAGTTATAAGTTATGAACTTGTAATATGGCATTTCACTACCACCAGCCACAAATGGGACCAATGTTCTAACAATAGGAACAAACCTACCCAGAAAAATAGCGCTATTTCCATGCTTTTGAAAGAATGCTCGAGCTGTTTCTAAATGTTTAGGATTAATGCGTTTCATCCATTTTTCACTCGTCGTCAAATACTTTCCAAACCGTTTACCAATTTCAAAATTAGTTGAATCGCCTAAAATAGCCGCAATACTCAAAAGAATAATCAAGGCATAGACGTTCAGTCCTTGGTTAGCAATGGCTGCAATTGAACCACTCAAGAAGAGCAGTGAATCACCGGGTAGAAAAGGGAAAAAAACTAAACCTGTTTCTACAAAGATGATGATGAATAAACCCACGTATACCAATGAACCAAACTGGTTGATCAGTGCTGGCAATAAAGTTGTTAAATTAAAAATTGCGCCTAGTGTCATGGCCGTCATTGTTTTGTCCTCCTGAATTAATACAGCTAGCTTAACTATTTAGCCACAGGCCTTCCACATACAAAAAATTAAATTATTCTGAGAATTTTTCAGAAAATAAAAAAATCTTCAGTGAATCAACCATTCTTAATGGTCAAGATCACTGAAGATCCTCGTTAATTTGCAACCAAATATTTTGCTTAGTTGTTGACATAATAATCTGGTATCCATTTGTGTGTTGATGAACTAGTAATTCATCGGCCTATATTATTAACAGCCAATCATCAAAAATCAAACACAAATAATTGCATTATTAAGTTTTTTCATCGATATAACGCTACACCTAAGTTTAAAAAAATCTGTGTGAAGGTTACGGTTCTAAATTTCTCACCGCGATAATCACTATTTCAAGATTCTCCAAATATTTTTTGCAGTTTGGCCAAATAATCATTTTTAGGTATAAATATTTATAATTATCTCATTCAAAATGTCTTAACAGATTTATAATAAGGGATATTGAGAACCAAATATTCTATGTATTTACAAAGTTGGTGATTAAATTGAAAAATATTCAATCTGAAAAAGTTAATCTCGCAACTGAACCAATCAATCAGTTACTGACAGACTTTAAGACAAATGTTAACGGCTTAACCGACTCCGAGGCCAAACGGCGTCTGACTAAATATGGTCAAAATACAATTCACCGTAGCAAGCAGAAATCACAATTAATTACTTTTCTGAAAAACTTTGCCAGTCTAATGGCAATCTTGCTCTGGGTCAGTGGTTTTATTGCTATCTTTAGTGGATCACTGGAATTAGGCATTGCTATCTGGCTAGTCAATATTATCAACGGTTTGTTCAGCTATTGGCAAGAATTTAAGGCCGCCAAAGCTACCGACTCATTAATGGCAATGTTGCCTACCTATACTAAAGTTCATCGTGACGGGAAAGTCGAACAAGTCAATGCGACTGAGTTAGTCCCTGGAGACATTTTTGATTTACAAGCTGGTAATGCAGTTCCGGTTGATGCCAGACTGTTAGACGCTACTTCAGTTCAAGTTGACCAATCTGCTTTAACTGGAGAAACTGTCCCCGAATCAAAAAATGTTAAATTCGTAGCCGGTGAAGGAAAGTTTTCGGAATCGGACTTAGTGTATGCTGGAACTACGGTTGGTGCCGGAACAGCCAAGGCTGTGGCTTTGAAAACGGGGATGAATACTGAATTTGGTAAAATCGCTTCCTTGACTCAAAAACAAAATAAGGAAGCTAGCCCCCTAGAACTCGAATTAAATCGTTTAACGAAACAAATTTCCATTATTGCAATTGGCTTTGGCTTGATCTTTTTCATTGCAGCAATCCTCTTTGTTCACAACCCCATTGCCAAATCATTTATTTTTTCATTAGGTATGATCGTAGCCTTTATTCCCGAAGGTTTATTACCTACTGTCACTTTGTCATTGGCTAAAGGTGTCCAGAGAATGGCTAAGAAACATGCCCTTGTAAAAGATTTGAATAGTGTCGAAACTTTAGGTGAAACTTCAGTTATTTGTTCTGATAAAACTGGTACTTTGACTCAAAATCAAATGACCGTCAATCATATTTGGTTACCTAATGCACAATATACCGTTACTGGTCAAGGTTATGTAAACAACGGTAAAATTCAAAAGAACCAGCAAGATTTCAATTTTCAAACTGACCCTGATCTCAGTCAATTATTAAAAATAGCAACACTTAACAATGATACGACGATCGAATATGCAAAAGACACTCACAAACCCAAGATTTTAGGCACTCCGACCGAAGCAGCTTTAGTAATCGTGTCACAAAAAGCTGGCCTAAACGCTACTGAAACTGCCAAAGAGAATCCACGGGTTAAGGAATTACCTTTTGATTCAGATCGGAAATGTATGACCACGATTCATCAACAGGATGATAAGCTTTTCTTTGCTGTTAAAGGATCGCTCAGTGACCTACTGAAAAAATGCTCGAAGATCCAGATCAATGGCCAAGTTCGGTCTTTGACTGACGACGATAAAGCAAAAATCAATCAAGCTAATCGAAACTTTGCGACCCAAGGCTTGCGGTCACTGGCTTTTGCCTATCGAGTTGTAGAAGCGGACCAGTACCAAGTTGATAATCTAAAGATTGACAATACCGAAGAAAACTTGATTTTCTTAGGCCTTACTGTCATGGCTGACCCTCCTCGTCCTGAAATCTATGATGCTGTCAAAAAATGTCACAATGCTGATATTAAGATTGTGATGGTTACAGGTGACAGCGAAATCACAGCCAAATCCATTGCTGTAAAAATTGGTATTACTAGTAATCAGGCTCGAGTCGTCACGGGAGCTGAATTGGATCAGATGAATTCTGATCAGCTAAAAGAAGCTTTAAAAGGTGAAATTATTTTTGCCCGAGTTGCTCCTGAACAAAAATATAAAATCGTCTCCACTCTTCAAGATATGGGAGAAATTGTTGCTTCCACTGGTGATGGTGTCAATGACGCTCCAGCTTTGAAAAAAGCGAATATTGGTGTTGCTATGGGAGTTACCGGCACCGATGTTGCTAAAGATGCAGCTGATATGGTTTTAACCGATGACAACTTTGCTTCCATTGTGGCCGCGGTTGAAGAAGGTCGGACTGTTTATAGCAATATTCAAAAGTTCCTACTATATATCTTCAACTCTAATATGCCCGAAGCCGTCCCTTCAGCTTTGTTCTTACTCAGTCGAGGATTGATTCCTTTGCCACTGACTGTTTTACAAATTTTAACTGTCGATTTGGGAACCGATATGTTGCCAGCATTAGGATTAGGTTCCGAACAGCCTGAACCTGGTATTATGAACCAACCGCCTCGTTCACGAAATTCTCACCTCTTGAACAAGAATTTGATTATCAAGGCCTTTGCTTGGTATGGTGGCATGGCTTCTCTAGTCTCCACCTTGGCTTATTTCTTCGTCAATATCGAGAATGGTTGGCCAGCTAAGAATTTATTCTCAACCGGTATCGGCTATAATCGAGCAACAACGATGACTCTAGCAGCGATTATCTTTTGTCAGATTGCGGCTGCCATCAACTGTCGTACCAAATATACCTCGGTCTTTAAACTAGGCATCTTCAGTAACCCCAGAATCTGGGTCGGTATTATCTTTGAAATCATCTTACTAGCGGTCTTGGTTTACACTCCTAGTGTTCAATCTGTCTTCAATACAGCACCTCTGCAATTAAGAGATTGGGTCTTCTTATTCTTGATTCCTATCCCTATCTTCCTAATTGAAGAAATCAGAAAGTATTTTGTCAGACGTAATTTTACCAAACAGCAACACTCTTCTCGAACTTAAAATAATACATTTTATAAAACAGTTATTACATAAGCCAACCTTTGAAGATCTAATTTAGATTGTATTGGTAAAGACTTATTTCTAAGAAACATACTTTAATCGGTAGGTTTCTTTTTTTATACTCTTATAAGTGCCGTGAAGTGGTTGCTTATCAAACAACTTTAGGCATAAGTTTTAATTACGATCTTGATAATTTCCTTTATTGTTTGTGCTTTTCATGGTAAAAATGAACTGTCATATGATTCGGTTCCTGATAAACCTGAAGATATACTAAGGCATTAATCAAAACTAATTAGGAGATGATTGCTATGGCCATGCTTTATGGAAAAGACAGTCAAAGTGAATCAAAGTTTTTAAAACCAATTTTTGGCTCCGCAGCTGAGGACAAGGACATTCCCAAATATCAATTGAATCAAAAAGGAATCGAGCCTCGAGAAGCTTATGAATTAGTTAAAGATGAATTATTAGATGAAGGTAATTCTCGTTTGAATCTGGCAACTTTTTGTCAAACTTATATGGAACCAGAAGCCGAAAAATTAATGAGTGAAACTCTTTCCAAAAATGCCATCGACAAGTCCGAATATCCCCGGACAACTGATCTGGAAAACCGTTGTGTCAATATGATTGCCCACCTTTGGAACGCAGATCCTCAGGAAAAGTATATGGGAACGTCAACGATTGGTTCTTCTGAAGCTTGCATGCTTGGTGGAATGGCCATGAAATTTAAGTGGCGTAAGAATGCTGAAAAACAAGGTCTCGATGTCAATGCACAAAAGCCTAACCTAATCATCAGTTCCGGCTATCAAGTTTGCTGGGAAAAGTTCTGTGTTTACTGGGATATTGAAATGCGAACTGTACCGATGGACAAAGATCACATGTCAATGAACTTAGATAAAGTCATGGATTATGTGGATGATTATACGATTGGAATCGTTGGAATTTTGGGAATCACTTATACCGGCCAATATGATGATATTGAAGGACTAGATAAACTAGTTGAAGCTCACAATAAAAATAGTAAGTTTCCAATTTATATCCATGTCGACGCCGCATCGGGTGGTTTCTATGCTCCTTTCATGAATCCAGACTTTAAATGGGATTTTCGTCTCAAAAATGTTGTTTCAATCAATTCCTCCGGTCATAAATATGGTTTAGTCTACCCTGGCGTTGGTTGGATACTTTGGCGTGATAAACAGTTTTTGCCTAAAGAGCTAGTCTTTAAAGTCAGTTACTTGGGTGGAGAATTGCCAACAATGGCAATCAACTTCTCGCATAGTGCATCCCAATTGATTGGCCAATACTACAACTTCATTCGCTATGGTTACGATGGCTACAAATTGATTCATACCAGAACCCATGACGTTGCACAATATCTAGCTTCTGAGATCAACAAAACCGGACTATTCGAGATGGTCAATGACGGCGCAAAATTACCAATCATTTGTTACAAATTAAAAGACGATTCCGCACAAGAGTGGACTCTTTATGATTTGTCTGATCGTCTCTTGATGAACGGTTGGCAAGTACCTGCTTACCCACTGCCAGCCAATTTGGATAAAGAAATTGTCCAACGTCTGGTTGTGCGCTCTGATTTTGGGATGAATATGGCCTATGATTTTACTGAAGACCTTCATGCCGCAATTAAAGAATTAAAAAACTCACACATTCTATTCCACAAACCTAAAGAAATTAAAACTTATGGATTTACGCATTAAACAATTTAGAACTTTTATTTAACCAAAAAGCTGAGGAATCGATTGATACAATACTGTATCAGTCGAATCTTCAGCTTTTTTTAAAAACTATCGATATTTGATTTTATTTTTTAAATTTGTCTGATTTTTATCAATACAATAATTCTTGATACAACTTAATTAATTTACCAATATTTATATCAATTGGTCCTTTTTATCATATTAATCAAATTAATTGAATCAATTCTCTATAATTTTTTCTCAAATCTACATTATGAGGATATAAATAATAGTATTATAATAATTGTAATAGTTCTTATCTGTCGAATAAGACTTATCTATTTTAATATTGAGGGAGATTTTAAATATGTTTAAAAAGGGAAATAACATATTTAGTCTGCTAATCATAATTTTGTCTATCTTTATGACTAGTTCAGTAAATATTGTTAAAGCTACTGATGATAGTAATTCAGCCGGAACAGCTGGCAAAGATTGGGGCAGCGAATTAATTACTAAAGCGGAATTACAAAATTCCGAGGGGAAATCGCAGTCAAGTTTTGGGAAATATGAAGATATCAGAGCTTATTGGGAATTTAAAACTCCAACTTCAGGTGTGCACGCCAACGACACCATGAATGTAACTGTTCCAGAACAGTTGACAATTACTGGCGATATCACTGAGGGACAACCAATTTATGACTTAACTAATGGTAAACAAATTGGCACGGCTACCTTAAAAAAAGGTGGCGATATCGGATCTGGAACTGTAACGATAACATTTAATCAAGAAGCCGAGACTTTGTCTAAAAACGGACCCGTATCTGGATCATTCTATGTCAGCACCAATTGGAATTTGAATGAAGTTTCTACTGAAAATCCTATCCATTTAGACTGGAATATCAAAGGAACAGTGACACCAGACAATCCCGATTACAGTATGGGCACGGGAACTGATACTGGCACAGGCAATACTCCTTCCCCAACTGAAGTTTTATACAAGTACGGTAGTTACGTTGGATCCGGCGATACTATTCTCTGGACCGTCAGAGTCAACTACAAAGGTGAAACAATTGCCAACGCCTCGTACAAAGATACAATTGGACCAAACCAAGAGTTATTAACCGATCAAGATCATCCAATAAAAGTTAACTCTGCTTCAACTGACAGCAATGGTAACTTAACTAATGATACCGATAATGCATTTAAAGATTTGAAACCAGCCATTGCTGCGGACAAGTCAACTTTTACTATCAATTTTGGAAATCTTGAAAAGACAGCCATTATCACTTATTACACTAAAATCACCAATCCAGATAATAAGTCTACTTCATACGCTAACACCGGTGATTTGCTTTCTGATCACGACGAAATCCAGAACATCACTATCAATCAACCTACAACTACAATTGGAAGCGATGCTAAAAGCACTGATGAAATAACTTCTATTATGGGTCACAAAATATGGAAAGTACCCAGTGGTACTGCAATCCCCGAAAAAATCGTCGTTGATTTGAATTGTAATGGTAAAAAGAAAGATTCTCAAACTGTTACGAAAGATACCAACTGGTCATACGTTTTCTATAACTTACCTAAATATGACGAAAATGGAGACGCATATCACTATACTGTCAGTGAGGAACCAGTTGACGGTTTCATAGCAATCACTGATCCAACTAACTACGATATAAAAAATGTTTTACCGGAAATGAAGGTTAAAAAAATCTGGCACGACGGTAACAACTACAAAAACCGTCCTGGCTCAATTACCGTCGGTGTTTACGATGGAAATCACAAGTCATATGGGACAATTAGCTTAAATGACGATAATGAGTGGTCAAATTCCCTTCCAATTTCAAATGCAGATCCTTATTTATATGTATCTGAGATCGACCAACCCTATAATTACATTTCAACCCAAACCATCAATAATGGTAATGATTATGATAAGACTATAACTAACACACTAGCAGTACCATTTACTGTGACAAAAAAATGGGTTGATGACAATGCTTCTGACCGACCAGAGTCTATTCAAATTCAACTTATTCAACTTAATAAAAATAATGAACCTGTTGGTGATCCTGTTACTTTAGATAGCAATAATAAATGGACCTATACTTTTAAGGGATTGCCTCTATTCGATGCTAGCGATAATGAAATAAAATACTCCGCTAAAGAAATTTCAATGCCAAATGGTTATAAAAGTAATTCTAGTGAAGTAAATTATAATAAAGATAAAAATCTTAAATTACTTTCGTTGTCCCAAGTCATCACTAATACGCTGAACTCACCAACTACTCCGACAACCAATCAACGTTCTTTTACCGTTACCAAACGTTGGAATGACGATAACGATAAAGACAAATTACGTCCTACTAAAGTTGAAGTTCAATTAACCGCTGATGGCAAAAATAGTGGTGCTCCAGTTATTTTGAACGAACAAAATAATTGGTCGTACACGTGGGATAAACTTGACAAACAGAGCAACAATACTGATATTCAATATTCTGTTAAAGAGGTCACAGTGCCCGGTTACACTTCTAATCTCGATGTAGTTGATGGTGGCGTCCAAATTACCAATACACATACACCTGAGACAACTACTAATCCTGACGTACCGACTACACCAACCACTCCAACTACTCCAACCATTCCGTCTGTTCCAAATCAGACGGAGCATCCTGAGACTCCTCTGAATCCAACGGGATCAAATGATCAAAAAACTCCAGGTCTACCAAGCAATCCACTAATTCCAAGTACTCCTTCACAACCAAACACTCCGGTTAACTCAACAGACAAAAAGGGTTCTTTACTTCCACAAACAGGAACTAAAGAAGCTGCTGGAATATATAGCTTGCTTGGATTGTTAACACTTGGTTTTGCGCTTTACTTATTCAAAAAGAAAATTTAAAAAAACTCTATTCTAATTTTTGTGTCTAAACTTTATCGTGTTGGTAGATAATTTCTACTGGCACGATTTTTTCTCAGATGAAATGATCTTAAGTCTTTTTTGATCTTTGGAAAGCAATACGGTCGATTATTTACTTCTTACCATCAAAATAATCATTTACTAATTTAACTTTGAATTCTGAGGAGTATTTGGTTATAAAAAAATGCTCCTAAAGTTGTTAAATTATGTCTATCAACTTTAGGAGCACTTCATATATTGATTTGGGTCTTTTAGTTTGTCTTATTTTTTGTTTTAAATCTGACAATCGTTTTCTTGAATCATATTAAATAGTAATTCAATGAATGATGTTCTTCAACAATATTGATTTATAATTAATTATTTATTAGGTAAAATATTTTGTAATTTCAACCAATTTGTCATTAAGTCCCACCAAATAGCATCATTCTCACTTACTTGAGAAGCATACCCTTTATCTTGAGTAACATAAGTTGCTAAAGATAAACCATGATTACCTGAGCCAAATAAATGCAATTCACATTTAATTCCAAGTTCAATCATTCTTGAAGCATATAACAAAGAATTCTGAACAGGTACCAATTCGTCTGTTACTGTTTGCCAGATAAAAGTTGGTTTACCCATTTTTGTAAGAGTTTTTTCAGCACGCCAATATACTTGTTCCGAAGTTATTTCATTACGGGCATTATTTGTTTTAGGCCATCCTATTGTTAAGTCAACAACTGGATAACTAAGAATATTTGAAGATGGCTCTATAAGAATATTGTTTGGAAATATTTTTTCTCTTTGACTTGGATTCATCATTAAAGAATTATAATTGGCAACTACATTGCCACCAGCAGAAAACCCAATTAAAACCACCTTCTGAACATCAATATGTCGTTCATTCCTTTGCGAGTATACCCAGTTAAGTGTTGTAGCCAGTTCTTGCAGTGCTATTGGAAAAACATTTTTTTCTTCTGAAATCAATGAATAATTCAAAACAATTGCGTGCATCCCTATTGAATTAAATTTAAACGCAATAGGTTGTGATTCACGATCAGATAGAAATTTAAATGCACCACCAGGACATATAATTGCTAAGGGTCTATCAGATAATGTATTGAAATCGACTATTGGGTCTACCCAATATGGATTAATAGTAAAAGTTGTTTCTTTATATTTGAGACTTTTCTGCATCACGAGTATTTTCTTCCTTTTAATTAATATACGAAAAACCAACCTAAATTGATTTTAAGTTGGTTTTAATGTGGTTAATGAACACTTGTAATAAATGCAATCAGCGCTAATGCAATACCTGGTAAATTTGCTAAGAATATTGGCCAATCCTTATATTTTTTTAATAATGAATATAAACACCATAAAATGCAATTTCCGGCTGCAAATAGTGGTTGTATCGGATTTCCATAATTTCCAGACAGATTATTTATTATCTGTGGAACATAAGATACATACATTAGGATTGATAGAAGCATTGCAAACCTTCCAAGAAGAATGGTTCTTTTGGAATCCATACTTTAATTCCCCTTCATCCTAATTTATTGATGTGTCCGCCCACATCTTTTGTTCTGAACGTTTAATATATTGATTATTCATTACTTCAAATTCATCACTTAGTTTTAAATCATTTGAAGATGATCCAATCAATAATTTGAATTTTCCAGCTTCCACCTTCCACTTCATTTTGCTATCTAAAAATGCTAGTTGAGAGGCATCTAATTTAAATGAAACCTTTTTTGATTCGTGTGCCTTTAAATTGACCTTGTTGAAGCCAATTAACTCTTTTACGGGGCGCATCATAGATGCGTATTCGTCAGAGAGATACGCTTGTACTGTTTCTTGTCCGTCCACATCACTTGTATTTTCAATAGTCACATTGAACTGTAGTTGTTCATCAGCGTTGATGGATTTATCCTTAATTGATAGATTTTCATATTCAAAATCTGAATAAGAAAGTCCATATCCAAAATAATATCTGGGTTCATGTGATAGATCTGTATATGATGAAAAATAAGTTTGAGTATTGACATCATAACTTGAACCATTGTCGTGATTGTAGATTAAGGGTAACTGGCTTGCAGAATAGGCAACTGTTACGGGAAGTCTGCCACTAGGATTATTCTTTCCAAAAATAGTTTCCTCTAGCGCAACGCTTCCAAATTGAGCGGGACTCCATGCTTCAATTATTGCAGAAGCGTATTTGTCCGCGGCATCACTTGAAATAGGTCTCCCATCAAGATGAACCACGATGAATTTAAGTCCTCTTTTACCTAACTCATTTAAAAAATCCTCTTGAGCCTGAGGCAAATTAATACTTGCTGAATCAATTCCTTCTCCTGTTGTACAAGAGGTGCCCCAACCATATTTTCCACCTACTGTAACAATGGAAATGTCGGTATTTTCCGCATTTTCTAATGCTTCTGTAAAATATTCATGTGTATTTCCAGCGTAAGGGAATCCGTAGCTATATTTGAAATTTATATCCGGATGCTTGTATGTAAATTCGTCAAAGATATTATGGCATCCTTTATAGATTTTATTTGCAGCCTTTTCAAGATAAGGATGTTCCAGTTCGATATTACTTCCAGGATATGTTTCAACTGGTTTATTATTCGAACCATCATCTTTTCCTATCCCAGCCATAGTATTACGAGTCCCCATTGCAAGTTCCAAGACACTCATATAGGAATAACCGCCAAACAAACTACGGATTGATTTAATATGATGTCCTATCAATGAAATTGACTTTAATTGATCCTCTTTTAACGGAAGAATACCATCATTTTTCAAAAGAACCATTGATTCTCGGGCATAATTAAGACTTACTTTTCTGGCCTTTGAGTCATCTTTAGTAGATATAGTATCGTTATTAGCATAGGGATGTTCAAAGAGTCCTAAATCAAATTTAATTTTCAAAAGTCTTTGAACTGCACAATCAATCAGATTTTCACTAATCTTTCCAGTATTAACCAATCTTAATAGTCGTTCATTGAACAGAACTGGCGATGGCAATTCAACTTCGAATCCAGCTTCCAATACTCTAATGGCCGCTTCATCAAAGTCTTTTGCTAAATGTAATCTGGTCACTAATTCTTCCATAGAAGCATAATCTGACACTAAGAGCCCATTGAAATTCATTTCTTTTCTAAGCTTATCTTGTAACAGGTATTTTGAAGTTAAAACTGATTCCCCATTAACAGAGCTATATGCGTTCATTACTGAAATCAGGTTTCCTTGATTAATTGCAGCATTAAATGGCTTTGCATACGTTTCCCACAATTCACGTTCTGGTATCTCGACTTGTGCTGCGTGAATTCCAGCCATTCCACCATGATAGCCAATAAAATGTTTGGCAGTGGCAATTGTATGATGCTTTTCTTGAACCCCTTTTGTGAATTCAGTTCCCAACTCGGAAACTAAAGTCGGATCTTCACTGTAACTTTCTCCTTCTCGACCAAATCTTGGATCACGACTAACATCTAATACGGGAGATAAAGCCTGTCTAATTCCAAATGAACTTATCTCTTTTCCGACAACTTGACCCATTTGATTCTCAAGGTTTGGATTCCAGGCTGAGCCACGGCCAATACCTGACGGGAAACTGGTTGCTCCTGGAATGAGTCCCCCAGTTAAGGTCTCCACTTGAAATAGTGCAGGAATCCCAAATCTACTATTTGAAATGGCTTTACGTTGATATTCATTTAATTTCTCTGTTACTTCTTTCGGACTCTTATACCACGCTGCAGCTAGAAATGCGACGGAACCGACTCCGTGAATAAAATCCTTGTCTAAATTTGGACCTCTTCTATCCTTTGGATTGTAACAACTTAATTGAGCTATTTTTTCAACAAGGGTCATTTTAGAAAGCAAATCATTAGCTCTTTCCTCGGAACTGGCTGTCGCATCCTTGTAATCTTTAATTATTGACATAGATAAACTCCTTTGATCTTGATGCAAAAAAACTAATAATTATTTATCAGAAGGTAATTCGCCACCATTAATTTCAGCGATTTTCTTATCTGTCGTAAGAATATATGAACATATTGCACTAATAATAAATGCTACGAAGAAACAAATGAAATAACCAATTACGGATTGTGGATTCCCATTTGGATTCATTGATGATCCAAAGCTTAAAATACCACCGGCAACGGCTGGATAATATTGATTAACTTTCAAAATTGGAGATAGCAATCCACCTACGGCACCACCAATCATGGCACTAATAAATGGTACACGGTATGGTAAAGCAATACCAAAGATGCTTGGTTCAGTTACACCAAATAATGCTGAGGTCATGCCCGAGAATCCTGTTGCCTTGAGTTCTTTATTTTTTGTCTTCAAAGCAAATCCAAGTGCTGCACCAGCTAGTGCCCAAACGCCTTGACCTAAAATTGGATTAAAAGCATTAGATCCTTCACGTAATGTAATATCAGTCAAAATTGGAATGAAAGCATAGTGGAGACCGAATAGAACCATAACTTGCCAAAAGGCACCAAATAATACACCAGCAACTAGTGGAGAAAGATTATAAATACCCATTGTTCCGGCAGCAAGCCATTTACTTACGAGTGTGAATAACGGTCCGATGACGATAAACGTGAAGGGAACCATAACAATCAAAATAACCATGATACGAAGGAATTCAAGATAGTCTGGAATATATTTCTTTAAGTATTTTTCAAATTTTCCAGCCAACAACGTACTAATCATTGTTGGGAACAAAGAATTACCATAAGATTTTAGTAAGACAGGAATACCTAAGAAACTCATATTTACATTTTTCGTTGTCGCCGTTACAATTGCCGGTAAGACCAGTGTGGCACCAATTGCGACACCAATATATGGACTGGAGCCAATTGCCTTAGAAACAGATACTGCAATAATAATTGGCAAGAAATACAAGAATGCATCATTAATGCTCGTTAAAAGGATGTATGTTCCATCTTTAGTAGTTAACCATCCAAATAACAAGGTCACTGACATTAAACCTTTTAAAATACCGACTGCAGCCATTGTTGGGATGATCGGGAAGATCATCTTAACCATAGCACGAGATATTCTATTAAATAATGTTGTGTTGTTCTTTGCCTTTGCCTTGGCAAATTTATTTTTTAATTCATCCTTTTTATTCGTTGATGTATTCGGTGCGACTTCATAATCTTCTGGCACTTCAGCATCGGCAGCCGATGTAGTTCCACCTAACACCCTCTCAACGGCATCATAGGCATCATTGACAATGCTACCAACAATAACTTGGTATTGACCGCCAGCACGCATGACACCCATAACTTTTTTAATTTTTTTAATTCGTGCATCATCAGGAATTGATTCATCAACTAAAACAAATCTTAATCTCGTTACACAATGCGTTAAGCCTTGAATATTTTCTTTACCACCGACTGCATCTACTATTTCGGTAGCCATATCATTTAAATCCATTGTAATTTCCCCCTTTATAAGTCATTCATATTCCAATCGTCTTGCCAAATCACTTCAGGAAGACCTTCGTTACCAAATGATATTGGAAGCCAAACATATTCAGATAAACTTGTGTTTATATTCCAGGAACTTTTTTCAACCGTTGCATTTTGATCAGGAACCCATCGATCACCAATTGCAACTAATTGATGAGTGTCAGTGTCATGGAATACACTACTAAATTGACAATTAAACGAATCTTTTTTTAAATCATCAATTATAGGATTTCCCGCAATGTACCAAGGCCCATGAATATTGTCGGAAACTGCTAATAATGTTGGATTTGGGTAGTATCCCGTTGTTCCAGATGTAAAGAGATAATATTTATCCTTTACTTTAAAAACAGCTGGTGCTTCTCGAGCAATTGGTGGACCGATGAAATGAAGATGACTTGTAAAATCACCGGTAACATTCAAATAGTCTTTTGTTAGATCTGCAACAATAATTTCAGTATGAACTTTCCCAAAAATAAGATATGCTTTTTGATTATCATCGACAAAAAGATCAAAGTCCCCGCTGCTCATTCCTAAAGGAACAATTTTGTTTACAAGTTTGAAGTCATCCGTGATATGTTTTGCTGTTGCAATACCCATATACTGATAATTCCAATTATGAGGTTCCTCTTTTGTACCAACTAATTTCATCCACATAACATATGTTTGTGTAGCTTCATTAAAAATAATGTGTGGTCTATCCATAATTCTTGTTGGATGTAATGGATTATCTGGATCATCTGAACTTTTTAGAATAGTATTTTCAAATTTCCAGTTTGTAAAGTCCCTAGAAGAATAACAATTGACTCCATTTTGCCAAATATTACTACCTGGCACTGTCAATTCTTTGTTTTCCCCATACCAATAATAAGTATCTTTAATTTTTAAAATACTGCCGCCATGTGCTTGAATTCTATTACCAGTAGTATCATACCAGGCACCACCTTGATGAATTTTATTGTTCATTTCTTTCTCCTTTCACTCATTAAATATAAGCGCTTTCAACAATCTCAACAATGACACTTGAATTGCTAATATATAACATATCTTTAGATGTATGTTAAGGGCTCCTTTTTAGAAATCAAACTCTTTTACAATTACATCACCTGTAATACCAAGTGGGCCTAAGACCAAATATTGTGAGAGATAATCCCGTTGATACCTCCCCAAACTACTTGTCCAAGTAATAGTTATGTCATTTATTCCTTTTTTTATATATGAACTTATATCATACACATATGGAGTTCCGATTCGGCTTCCGACTTGTTTTCCATTTACAGAAATTGTAAGCAATCCAGATACATCTTTTAAATAAATTATTGCTTTATTTTTAGAAATATTAATTTTCGTTGAATACGAGACTGTTCCAGCAAAATTACAATATTCGTCACCGAGCCCCAACAAAGGAAGGCCTTTGCTTTTAATCTCTATTGGTGCTTTTTTTGTCAGTCCAACCCCATCGAATGTTATGTCCCACTTATTATCCTTAAGTGACGTTTCCCAAATATTGCTATATGAATAATCATCATTCTTTTCTGAATCATCTTGAAAAATAATTAACGTTTGTGATGGTTCTAGCTTGATATTAAGAATATCTTCATTAATTACCGGATCAATTATTTTATCTAAAGTGGGATCATATATTTTCCAATTTTTTTTCTTTAAATTTATTTTTTTACAAATGGTTACCTTTGTACTTTCATTAAAAAACATCTGAACAGAACCATCGTGTAGCTTATAACTATAAAACCTTAACCATGGGGTATATGACTTGGAGTTAAGACGGATAATTTTGAGATCATTCAAATTTTTTATCAAATCAGATAATTCAATTGAAGAAGACCTTTCAATTAACTCATTCAATAATGATGTGTTCTTCAAATCATCACTAATACCCTTTGGTAGACCACCTATAAACAAGATATTAACGTTATTTTTCTCTAATTGAATCAATTTTAATATAAGCTTTTTTGGAAGACGTTCACTATATGGAATTATCAAATTGTTGAATTTCATTTTGTTAATAATAAACGTTGCTTTTTTCGTTAATGAACTCTCAATGATGTAATCTGACGGAACAATCTCGAATCCAATCTGTGATTCATCAAGTTTTCTTGTTACCTTTTGATCTAACATTCTTTTTCCCGACCATTCGGCTTCGCCATGATAAAGAACTGCAGTGTTACATTCGTGTTCACCACCACTAAAGATTGTTGATACCTTGTTCATGTATGAGACAAGTTCTCCCATCCCTTTATATTGTGGATTTTTGCCATGAGCATAAAAATGGGGTGGACAATCTGAATCGGGATATTCTTTCATAGAAAATGCGTGTGGAACAAAATTATTAACTCCACGTACTAACATATGATCTGCAATCCATTTCATAAATGTTAAGTCTTCAGACCAACCAAACGCTCCAAACACTTCACACATTGTATTGCCATGCTTTTTAGGATCAAGTCGTCCTAAGGATGTTCCCATCTCTGCCAATGCATAATGAAAGAACTCCCCGTCCCATCCCGTTGATGTCATCGCATTAAAATAGCCATTATTATGTTCTGGCAATAACTGATGCAAAACTATATCAATGCCTGCCATATCCTGTCCAACCATCGATCTGAAGAAATGTCCAGAACCATATCCTAATCGAGCATGAGCATTATTATCTTCAATTACATGACCGATATATTTAACGTTGTGTGCTTTACACCAATTTCCAATACGCTTTGAAAAATTAATACTGTAAAGTGAACTAACTAAGTCCATAAATGAATATTGAATTTCATGTGCTAAGGGACTTTCTCCATTGAACAATAGTGGCAATAGTTTGATAACATCTGACACATTCATCCCTAATTTGTCGGCAATTTTTTTTTCTAAACCTTCAACCCAAGGCAATGCCATTTTTTTCTTACCAATGATTGCATCCGGACCCTTCACATTACCAAATCGAGGTTCATCGGAAAAAAACCATCAATTGTTGTTCCAAAATATTGACCAAAATGTTCAAAATGTTTTTGATAAACATTATTCAATAATAAATCTGTTGCTTCGGGAACTAACGGATTTAAGTAACCGGAGGTTGCTTGCTCACCTACCTCGTGAGTTATATATACTACCGTAATTGTCCAATCACCAGCTGGAATATCCCAATACAGGACACCATTCTTTACTTTATCTGTTAAATTTAAAATCTTATCTTCTTGAATTTTTTTATAGCCCAATTTGGGGGCAGCAAGAACCGCGACTGTTTTATTCTTGTTAGTGTCTTTTTCTAAGTTCACATCAGATTCTTTTCCAACGCTCATAATATGAGGACGGTTACCGGTGGCCCAATTGACCATAATCGTACTGTTCTTCATCGGCCCCGAAAAATCCAACTGAGATTGATCCAAAAAAGTTTTTTTTAAATGCTCATTCTCAACCTTTTCAAGCGCCCCTCCGGCATATCCTGTTGGAAAATGTTGATCATCAAAGAACCATACTTTCATTTTTCTCTTTTTACATTCTTTTATTATTATTTCAACATCTTTCCACCATTTCTCACCTAAAAAATCTGGATGTGGACGGGACTCTAAGCATACTGCTTTAATGCCAGTTTCATTTATCTTTTGAATATACTTTTTTATAGTATTTTCAGATTCTCCGTGCATCCAAACGAATGGAAACAAGTGGTTATCATATTTTTGGCTTATAAGATTATTTATTACTTTCAAATGATGTACCTCTCTTAAACTTAAATACATTGATTTATTGATTACTCTTACATTTTATAAAAGAAAGCGCTTTAATATAATGTCATAAGGATATAGAATATATAACATATCTTTGGAAAGAGGAATTCGTATGGAAATTACCGACGTTTATAAGAGATTGCATAAACTGACAACGAGAGAGGAATATTATAAAAAAAGAAATAGCCAGCTTTCCGCCGACTATTACGATAGATTGAAAAAGACGGAAATTAACGGAAAAGAAGCCTACATTTTTGATGATTTAGATTTGATTCCTACCGGACAAAGCTTCAACATTGTCAAACATACTCGATTTGTCCCAGTTCCACTGCATGTACACAATTTCATTGAACTGAATTACGTTTATTCTGGATCGTGTACTCAAGTAATCGACGGAAATACTGTAAAATTAACCAAAGGACAGATTTGCTTAGTTGATACTGATGTTCCACACTCAATAGATAATACTGGTGTAGATGATATTATAATTAACATCTTGGTTAAAAAAGATTATTTTCTCCGACAAATTAGTCAAGACAACTACAACGGTGGAATCGTTTTCGATTTTGTCCTTAATGCCTTATCAGAGTCACAAAGTCACAATCAATATATCGTTTTTGAAAACTCACAAGATAATAAAATTAGGTTGATCATAAACCAGATTATTACAGAACATTTAGAGCCAGGAATCGGAAGTGATAAAATTATTGAAAATTTGATTTCGATTCTATTCACGATGTTGGTCAGAATATTCAATTATCAAACCAATAAACAAACAAGTAAATCTCATTCTGATGTGTTATTGATTCTTCAATATATTGATCAAAATTATCAAAAATTAAGCTTGGATGATATTGCTCACCATTTTAACTACAATTCAAGCTATGTAAGTACATTAATAAAAAAAGCAACTGGAAGAACATTCTCCCAATTGCTAATTAATCTACGCTTAGATAGAGCAGAATCACTTATAAGAAACTCTAATAGTTCTATACGTGAGTGTGCTGAAAATTCAGGTTTCAATAACATATCTTTCTTTTACAAAAAATATCAAGAAAAGTATCATAGACTACCTTCGGCTAGCAAGGAATAGCATTACTTGTTAACTTGATATGATCCTATCTGATCAGATGCTGATGTTGTTCCATAACTATTGATATTAATTTTTTTAACTTTATCCATATTCGTAAATACGACGACAATATCGTCTTTAATATTTTTATTTTTCAAATAATCTAAATCTACTGTCGCAATTTTTGTAGAACTATTTACCTTATCTCCTTCTTCTACATATATATCAAATGGAATACCCTTCAATTCAACTGTATTAATACCCATGTGGACAAGAACCTGAACGCCATTATCACTTTCTATCCCCACCGCATGTTTAGTTGGAAATAAAGAAACTATTGTTCCAACTATCGGTGAATAGATATTTCCGTCGGTTGGCGATGTTGAAAAACCATCACCCAACATTTTTTGAGCAAAAACTTCATCTGGCGTTTTTGTTATATCGTATGAAGTTCCATTAACTGGACTGTATATATTAAAGTCTGTATTTTGCTTATGGAATAACTTTTTGAACATATTGTATCTCCTAAATAATAAAATTGTTTACAGTTATAAATATTATTGTAATCGGTGTCATTTAACAATGTCATATCTTTTTTTTAACGCAACATATCTTTAGATACTGAACTCTTCGTATATCAGTATTGTATTCCTTAAATACACTTTATTTACCATATCTTTATACAATTCAAACATGTTGAATTGTATAAAGATATGGACTTTTTTTTCAAATGCGGTCTTAAATTGTTGAAAAATGGCGGTTTAAAAATATAGGCTTTTGACGCTATCTTTACTCTTTTAATCGGTATGATTTACCGATGTTTTTATAACGTTCGCATGATGGACCAACTGGTTCAAAATGGCAGCTGCTATCGTTGGGTCGTGAAATTTTTCAACCTCACTATTGACAGTGATGATGGTGGAATTTCTCTCATAACGAGCGTTTATTAATTGAAACAACAAATTGGCTTTATCATGACTGACTGGTAAATAACCAACCTCGGCTTTTAATTTTGAACTATATTTAACCATATAAAAAAAGCTCCATAAACGTTAGATTTCTTGTCTAACAATTATGAAGTACTTCAAATCGGACTGATGCGATTTTTGTAATCTTGACCTCTGGTTCCTTTAGAACATGGGAAAAAGTTTTGAAAAAAATGATTGATATATTTTTAGAACAAATCTACTTCTTCCCTTTGATTACTATTTACATTTCTTTTATAACACGGTAAATCATTGACTAGTTTTTCTGGTTTAATATATCTTCAAAGGTTCGATCGTAAAATACTCATCATGATAGTTTCAGACATTAAACTTAACCCTATCTCCATTAACATCCCTTACTTAAATATTATCAACCATCTATAAAAGCAAAATAAACTCTTCCTATATTTGAGGTACTAACTAATGATAAAGGCTTACAACCTCAGAGAAAATCAGCTATTTAACATAACTCCGCCCCATTCAAAATGGTCAGGGTTATAAAGCTTTAACCTCAAATCAAGCAATCTCCCCGTTTTAGAATACTCCAATGCTTTCTGAAGTACTGAGAGATATTTAAACGTATAAAAGGGTTTAAAACGAATTTCTTTTTGAGCATCGTATTTCTACTAGGCATGTAACTTGAAAAATAATTTTGATTTCTTTCATTATAATAAAAGTCTGGATACATTTTTTTAAAGACAATTCTTAATTATTAATCTAATGAACTTGGAATGAGCCCATCCTTTTTTAACACAAAGACAGAATTATACAGACCTTCAGTTTCATTACTTATATGATGATCAATTTCTATCACGGAAATAGATTTATTTTTCAAAATCGAATCATGTATTTCATTTGCGGTCTCTTCATCGAGCGAGGCAGTTCCTTCATCGATCAATAATATCTGCCTATTGAAAAATAACGCCCTGGCAATCTCAATTCGCTTTAATTGACCACCTGACAAATTATGTCCATTTTCACTTATCCTTAACTATAATCCATCCTTAGATGCAAACTTTTCCAGCCCGGCCTTTTGTAATGCACTTATAACTTCCTCATCACTACTGTCAGCTTTCCCTAATGTCACATTCATTTTGAGCGAATCTTCAAAGATTATGGGTTCTTGACCAACTATTCCAAAGATATTATAGGCAAATGATCTGTCATAGCTATGATCATTAATTGTAATTTTACCCGAATAATTTTTCTCTTCCCCAAGAATTAATTTGAATAGTGTTGATTTCCCCACTCCAGACTTACCTTTAATCAAAATATGGTCACCATTTCTTAAATCAAAAGATACATCATTAAAAACGTTGTTATTAGAATACTTAAATGATACATTTTCAACGCTCAATCTCTCAAAGTTTTCTGAATTGTTCACCAGTGAAGGCTTCTTATTTTGAGGTAGTTTCAATAATTTTTTTCTAATGTCTTTTGTACTATTAATAGTATTCCATCCCTGAACTATTGAATTAAATCCATTTAAAATCCATGAAGAAGAATATTGAATTGCAACAAATTGAGCTAAAGTAATTGTCCCATTTATTGTAAAATAAATACCTACTGCAATTGGTAAGTATGTACAGATATATAGTAAAAATGTAATGGCATTATTAGAAAGAGCAATTTTATTTTTCAATTCTGCATTAGAATTCTCCATTTTTGAAATTGAGGATTTAAGTCTCTCGGAGAAACCAAACACAGAATTATATCTTTTTAATAATAATGATCCGTGTAATAAGTCCTTTACGACTAATGATAAATTTTGATTGTTTTTTGACCATTGATTTGTTTTTTCTTGAATACTTTTACTGAATATTTTAGGTGCAATCGTTGGTAAGATCATAAATCCTAAAAACACAAGTGTAATGTATACATTGCTATATAAAGCATACCCCAATGTTCCCACAGTCATTATGAAACCACTTAGTAATGAAAAGATTTGTCTCCAATAATTATCCTCTAATAATTTAAGATCATTCATAAAAAAAGAGAGGTTTGTAGACTCAAATTCATTTTCATCGGGATTTACCATCGAAATTTTGTCAATCATAAATGAATATTTTATATTGTTGTTAATCGAGTATACGTTTTTATTTATAAAAACACTTTTTGTATAATTTAAAGTACAGAATATACCATAGCCTACAATAATCACCACTACAGAAGGAAAAATTAATGTACTTGATTTGTTACTAATTAAATAAAATATATAAGAATAAGTAACAACATTAAATGGTGTTTCTAATCCTGCCAAAATACTTAAAATAATTGTAATAAAAAATAAAGGCTTATTTACGAATTTTTTCATGCTAAATCCCTTCCTTTAACTAAATAGTCGATCATGCCATACCTGGGGTACCACTTGCTTAACTGGCCTATTTATTATCCATTTTTGGTAATTATTAGTACTCACTGTCAAATTTTGTGTCAATGGTTCCCTTAAAAAATACAGAAAATTCGTTTTTGAAAGATAATCAACGATCATACTATGTATTTGATAACCATATAACTACAAATAAGATAAAAAATATAAATTTATTAACTCAATTTACGTATTGTATTTCCATATTTCATTGGCTTTTGGGATCTAGTCTTCGATATTTATCATCTATCTTATATCATCAATAACTTGTACACTCGATTTCGATTTAAAAATTTGCTAAAAATTGAATGAATCAATTACTACAAAATAGGATAATAGTATCAACAAACTTTTCTAAATGCTGTTTGTTATCCAATACTTCTAGCCGAGTCAACCAAGTTAGCACCCATGCTGAGTGCACCAAAAAAATCGTGCCAGTAGAAATTATCTACCAACACGATAAAGTAAGTTTAGATCCAAAATTTTAAAAAAACTCTATCCTATTTGACTGCTGTATAGCAGTGCAAATGAGAATAGAGTTTTTTTACTGACGAATTTATATCAAAGGTTTTCCATATAATCTCCAACTTGCCAGAAAACGGTACCATCGTATTTACCAGCTTGGTTATTACCGATCTGTTGCAATAATAATCCTGTATCACTCTTCCACAGATCAGCCACATTGATGGGAACGGCCTGGGGACCATAAGAATTTTTATCGGATAAGATTTTCACATACCCCTCATCTAAATCAAATATCTCTTTTTTATTATTGTAGATCAGACCACCATTAAAAATATCACCATCATTATCGGTCAGCTCAGACGATGCGACACTTAAAGTCCAAGGATTTTTCAAACTGTTGACGATAACATCATAATCATTGATTCGATTTAAAATCTTGTCCTGACTAAAGTTAGTAATTGTCTTGAACTCAAGGTTTGGCGAGACTTCTAGGCTCAGTAATCTATTCGGTACAACATTAATCGTGTACTCAATTGAATTAGAACTAATATTATCTCGATCAGTGGCTGTAACGGTAACTGTATGTGTTGAATTTTCTGTGAAAATATTCCAGAAATCTTCGCCAACAATATCGACTAAATTCAAGTCCAATTTACCTGTTGCTGGGTCAACATTTTTGGTAACTTGATATGCTTTATCTACCCCTGAAATCTTTAGAGTATAACTAAATTCATCCTTTTCACCAATAGCATGATTGTCACTATAGGATAAAGTAGTTGGCAAACTGACTACCGATTCATCAGGTTGATATGGTACTTCAAGTTCTGTTCCACCAGCTAAATTCAGTGTCCAATCTTTTGGCGTTCCGATAATGAAGCTAGGTGAATTTGTTGATGCAATCGCATTGGAACCTGTGAAGACGGCTGGTTCTTCATCAATATGATACTCTTGGTCGCTATCATTAGTGGCCACACCATATATCTTGACGTGAGCAACATTGTTGGTATTACCATTAATATTTCCCAATGGCTTTTTAATTGGAGCCCCGATGGTTTCATCATTTTCGCCTAACGCAGAATAAACATATTCCTTGGTACCGTCCTCATACTCAATTGTTGCTAAGATCCCCTTATTTGCCGGATAATTAACATGTTTTGGCAATTGGATTTTTCCACTAATATCTTTCCAATTATCGCGCCCTTTAACGAATTCAACCTTATAGTCGAGTTCCAAATTTGCGCCATGAGGAACATAATTATCAGCTTCGGTAACCGTCTTGCCATTATCCAAGTTAGTAATCGTGGCCTCAACGTTTCCAGTAGCCATCGCTGGAATGGATTCAAAAACCACCATCTTACTTGCAACACCAGGCGTGTAACCATTAGCACCAGTGAAGCCCCAGAGAATCTTTCCATCTGTAGAATTAAAGATTCTCGGATCGACTGTGATTTCCTTATCAATTCGCTGGAAAAAGTTTCCTTTAGTATTAAAATTTTCCTTTCCGTCAATATCTTTATCATTGAACGAATACTTAATAGTAGCTTTTTTGTCGTCATGGGGAATCCACTTGAAAGTTAAATGATGCCACAACAAACTACGACCTTCTAAGTTTTGATCATCAATCAAATTAGCCGGAGTCGAATCGATATGAAACATTGAAGGAGCTTCCTCATATCCCTTCCAGAGCTTGGTATTGTCGTAATCTGTAATCGGATATTTATAATACGAATCAATTATTCCTGGATACGTCAAAGCAATATGACCATATGTTCCTCTGGCACCTAAGGCGGTATTGGTAGGAAAAACGCTTGGTATATTAATGGAACGGGTGCTGGCAGTATCATATCCATTTAGTGAATAAGTACCATTACCATTACCTAAAATCATCGTTTCTGATAAAGTAATTGGCATACCGGAACGGCCATTGGTTGTAGTTGCGGGGTCTTCAATTGATGCATTAACATCGCTACGTTGAGTGTCGAATTCAAGCGATATGCTATTTTTAATAGCTGTATTCAAAACATACTCCACCGATGGTGGGGTTCGGGTCGTGAAGCCAGCCACGGTGAAATTATAGTGTTTGTCGTAACCATAAGCACCTAATCCCTGTAATCCCATCCCAATCGACTTAGTTTTTCGATCGTCATTTTGAAGCGTTAAAGTCATTCCGTGACCGTTATAGAGTTCGTCAGAATTATAATCGGGGCCAAAATATAACCAGGCGGAAATAGTTTGTTCTTCATTAATATTCATGTAGTTTAACTTGGAACTATTTCCCCAAATAGCACCGTAACTACCTTTGACATCTTTTCCCGGTCCATCCGTCAGTACTAAGACATCATCATTACCAGCTATTTTGGCGGAATTAACTGTGAAAGGGAAATCCTTCGTATAGCTAAAACTGTCAATCGTAAAATAATCTTTGATATTCAAGCCACCAGGATGTTCAGCAATTGCGTTTTGATCATCTGTGGTTAAGGCATTGATCTTTAATGGTTGAGAAAACCAAAATATCCAAATAAAGTTCAACACTACCAATATAATAGTTATCCCTGTCAGCCGCATTTTACGCATGTTTTTTACCCCTCGATGAATAATTATTCTGTTGATGATGAAATTACTGATACACCAAAAAACCACTAACTAATTTAGTGGCTTTTTCCAACCTATCCAATCCAAATGGTGACAAGTCTTCTAGCCTGTCGAGGTTGGAATCGCTTTCAATTATAGTATATCATATATATCATCCATTAATATTCCATTATTAAAAACGCTCTAAACCTAGCTGACAAAAAAAACTTGTTTTCTACATTAATGTAAAAAACAAGTTTCTTTATTATTGATTCTCAACCATGCTTGTAAGTTCTGCAATTGAAGTAAAAGGCAAACCCAAACTATCGGCAACAGCTTGAGAAGTTAATTTACCATCGAACACATTCACGCCAGTAGCGATTGTTGAATCCTTAATTGAACTTTCAAATCCTTCAGCTGCAATTTTAACTGCATAAGGCAGGGTCACACTTGAAAGAGCTTCAGTCGCAGTCTTAGGAACGGCGCCTGGAATATTTGCAACGGTATAATGGATCACGTCATGAACCAGATAAATTGGATCGTCATGCGTCGTTGCTTTAGTGCTAGTTTCAAATAGACCACCTTGATCGATTGGAATATCGACTACCACTGAACCTGGTTCCATGGTGGCAATCATCTCTTCGGTAACTAATTTTGGCGTGGCTGCCCCAGGAATCAAAACGGCTCCAATCACCAAATCTGACTCTTGGACTACTTTAGCGATATTTTGCGAGTTTGACATCAAAGTGTGGATCTTGTCATTGAAAATATTCTCAATTTCTGCCAACCGATTGGCGTCGATGTCTAAAATTGTCACGTCAGCACCCATACCGATAGCAATCTTAGCAGCATTAAAACCGACTGTTCCACCACCGATAACGGCAACTTTTCCACGTCTAACTCCTGGGACACCGCTCAACAACAAACCCTTACCTTGATGAGGTTCTTCTAAAAAGTGTGCCCCAACTTGGACTGCCATTCGTCCAGCAATCTCACTCATTGGAAAAAGTAAAGGCAAGCCGCCTTTTCTACCGACCATGGTCTCGTAAGCGATTCCAATCACATGGCTCTTTAACATCGCTTCTGTCAATTGTTTATTGGCAGCTAAGTGTAAATAAGTATAAATAATTTGTCCTGGCTGGAAGTATTGATACTCAACCTCGATTGGCTCTTTAACCTTAATGATCATTTCATTATCCCAAGCCGTCTGAGCATCAACGATCTTTGCGCCAGCTTTTCTATATTGTTCATCAGTATATCCAGAACCAATTCCAGCAGATGTTTCAACTACAACTTGATTGCCATGTTGAACCAATTCCTTAACGCCACTAGGTGTCATCCCCACGCGCTCTTCTTGATTTTTGAGTTCCTTTGGTATACCAATTTTCATGTAATGCCTCCTTGAGTGATTTTTTATCTATCCGCGACATACCATATCATGGATTGTAAACGTTCTCAAGCAACTGCACGTCAAATTGTTCACTTAAAATTTGACTGTCAGCAATTGAATCTGATTGGTCAATATCCCTAAAAACAAATATTTTTATTCCAAATTTTCATTATTCTTGTTGTTTTAGAATAGGCTTCTCCCTTATAATGTTTCTTAGAAATACCATGAGGTTTTTTAATATTCGTTTAATACAGGAGGAATTTTTTTAATGCAAGACGAAAACGTCTATCAATCTAAGGGCTCTCAAGACTCTGATTCGGATCACGTCCCGATACAAAGCTCAAAAGAAATCTGGCAACTGACCGATTCGGAATTAACCCAAAAGTACCAAACTAATTTGGTTGATGGTTTAACCATTGAGGAAGCCAAAACTCGACAAAAAAAGGATGGACCTAATGAACTAGAAATCAAAAAGACTTCTAAGTTTATCCAATTCATCAAACAATTCAACAATAGTATCATCTACATCTTAGCGGCCGCTGCTATCATGACCTTTTTGATGCATCGCTATTCGGATTCAATTGTTATTGGCTTGGTCATTATTGTCAATGCCATCATTGGCTACATTCAAGAACAACAAGCTGGCAATGCTTTGGAAAAGATTCGGGAAATGTTAGTCTCCAAGAACTTTGTCTTTCGAGATGGTGAAAAACTGGAATTAGATGCGAGAGAATTGGTAGTTGGCGACTTAGTCAACTTGGAAGCTGGGGATGCAGTACCGGCCGATATGAGACTGATCTCTGCAGACAATTTAAGTGTGCAAGAATCAGCCTTAACTGGTGAAACCAATCCTATCGAAAAAATTGAAGAAGCAATTTCTGAATCCAAGTTACCATTGGCTGAACGCCGTAATATGGTCTACGCCTCCACTGCTGTAACTAGTGGTTCAGGATTAGGGATTGTGACGGCAATTGCTGGCCAAACCGAAATTGGTCAAATTCAAGATTCGGTTGAATCGGTTAAAAGTCGTCCAACACCATTGATGCGGAACTTGAACTCATTAGGTTTTGGCCTATCAGTTGCAATCGTTATTGCTGCGGTAATTCTCTTTATCTTCGGTTACATTTTCGATACTTATTCCCTACCAATGCTATTGATCTCAGTGATCACAATGGTCGTGGGTTCAATGCCTGAGGGGCTACCCGCAAGTACTTCGGTCGTTTTGGCAATGGGAACTAGGAAGATGACTAAACGAAAAGTTATCGTCAAGTCGCTTCCAGCCGTTGAAACTCTAGGAGCTGTTGATATAGTTAACAGTGATAAGACCGGAACTTTGACTAAAAATGAAATGACGGTCAAAAAGGTTATCACTCCTAAACATACTTTTACGGTAACTGGCGTCGGTTATGGTGCTGACGGTGGAGTTGATTTCTCTGGTAATTTGAAATTAGACGGTCAAGACTTTGATTGGCAAGCCGACCCACAAATGAAAGAATTAGTCACAATCGCTGGTCAAACGACTGACGCTCAATTGCATTTTGAAAATAATCGCTGGGAGTTGAATGGTGAACCAACCGATGGTGCCCTGACAACGCTCTATCGAAAAATGACTGGACATGATCCAGAAGTTACAGAAATCGATTCCTTACCTTTTGATTCGGCCTTTAGATTCTCGGCTCGTTTAGCAATGGTCGATGGTAAAAGATTGCTGATGGTCAAAGGTTCGCCTTCAACGATTATGTCGCTTTCAAAGATTGGAACGAAGAGTGAATACTGGAATCAAAGTATGCAAGATTTGGCAGCCGAAGGTTTGCGTGTGGTTGCTTTAGCATACCAAGAAGTCGATCAGAGTGTTTCTGAAATCGATAAAGATAAGATTAAAGATTTAATGTTTTCTGGTTTGGTCGGAATCATCGATCCTCCTCGTGAAGAAGCGAGAAAGTCGATCCACGAATTACGCATGGCCGGCATCAAGGTCAAAATGATCACTGGTGATCACCCTGACACAGCCTCCGCCATTGCTAATAAATTGGACCTCGATTCGGTTGTCAAAGCTATCACCGGACCAGAAATCGATGCTATGTCAGACGAAGAACTGAACAGCAAGATTGATGACTATAACGTCTTTGCCCGCACGACTCCAGCTAATAAGTTGCGAATTGTGAAGGCTCAACAAGCGAATGGTCACGTCGTCTCCATGACTGGTGATGGAGTGAATGATGCACCAGCTTTAAAACAAGCTGATATCGGTGTTTCTATGGGTATTAAAGGTACTGAAGTTGCCAAAGAATCCGCTGATATGGTCCTGGCCGATGATGACTTTGCTGATATTGTTGTCGCTGTAAAAGAAGGACGTCACGTCTTTGACAATATTCGTAAAACCATTCGTTTCTTATTGCCAACCAGTTTTGCCGAAGGTTTAATCGTAGTTATCAGTATCCTCTTAGGCCAAGACTTGCCACTATATCCAGCCCAACTACTCTGGATCAACATGGTTTCAGCCTTAACTATTCAATTTGCTTTCATCTTTGAACCACCAGAAGCCGGGATCATGGCTCGTGGTCCAAGAAATGTTAAAGCGGGACTATTGAACAAACTCGATACCTTTGAAATCATCTACGTTTCTGCTCTGATTGCCGGTTTGGGTATCTGGATCTTTGATCTCCTGACGAGTCAAGGATTGCCAGAAATAGTTGGTAGTACGGTAGCCTTAAATATCATTATTTTTGGGAAAATCTTCTATCTGTTTAACCTGCGAAATAATCATCCGGTCATCTCTAAGTACTTTTTCCAGAATAAGATGGCCTTTTACATTATTGGTATCTTGATTGTCCTGCAATTGGGAATTATCTATCTACCATTCATGCAGGATATCTTCCACACGACTAACGTCAACTTCTATTATGGGTGGTTGATTCCAATAATGGCGGGATTAGTCGTCCTCATAATCACTGAAATTGGTAAATTCATCCGTATTCGGGTCTTAAAAATTACAAGTTAATTATTGAATCCACTTGCTTAGGCAGGTGGATTTTTTCTGTGATTTTTCAAACTAGTCCAGCAAAAAATCCCAGTAGATTACCTTTTTAATGGTTAAATCTACTGGGATTGCTTATCTCAATCAATGTTAGTCTGGACTGAATTTCAAATTAAATTCGCTTCTTGAGTAAATCTTCTTCCACCACATAGCGATAAACTAAGACTAAAGTTGCACCAATAACAATGCCAATTCCGTTAGCAACAACATCACTGATATCACTAGTACGGTTGATGAGGTATAAGTGTGATAAGTAATACTGCATCGTTTCAATAGTCGCCCCAATCATTAAACCGATTGGAGCCATTGTGATCCAAGGAATCTTGTTAAAAGCACGCTTCAATAAAAATCCTAAAGGAACAGTCAAGGCAATGTTTTCGACAAAACCAAGGTCATAATAAATATGGTATAAATTGACGCTGCCGGTTCCAGCAGGCATGACGTAAACCCCTACTCCATCAAAAGAAAATGGTGTGAATAAGATCGTTCCTAACAGGGTCATGTAGATGAGGCTTAAAAAGGCAATTCTTCGTTTAACGATATCTTTGACATTATCAAACAGATAGATTCCACAGAGCAGCGATAAGATCAAGATAACGAATAATGGTATCCAACGCATCGACAACACTCCTTTCCGACAAATTTATTTTTTATTCGTTGGTTTTCTTTAAGTTATGATCAAATCTTAGCATCCAAATATTTAGTCTACCTTAAAATAATGCGTCAATAGTTTGAAGAAAATGTATCCTTGAGATGAAAAAGCTTACGAAATAACTTTGAATTAATTAAAAATACACCAAAAAATCTCAATGAACTAATCATCTGGGACGATTAGCTTCACTGAGATTTTTTTGAAGTGAATAATTTTTCTTGAAAATATATTTAGTCTAATTCAGCAATTTGTTTTTCAACTTGCGGATTAGTTCTGAATTCATCATACGTTGTATCGGCACGGTCAACTACCCCATCGCTGGTGAGATAAATCAGACGGTTGGCAATTGTTTGAATAAATTGATGATCGTGCGATGCAAATAGAATTGAACCTTTGTAGTCGATCAAACCGTCGTTCAAAGCCGTGATTGATTCCAAATCTAAATGATTGGTTGGATCATCTAACAGCAAGACATTTGCCTTGAGCAACATCATCTTCGACAGCATGACACGAACTTTTTCACCACCGGAAAGAACATCCACATGCTTAGTTACGTCATCTCCAGAAAAGAGCATTCTTCCTAAGAAACCTCGTAAGAAAGTATCGTCGTCCTCACCTTTTTCGGCAAATTGACGCAACCAATCAATAATTGGTGTGGGTTCAGTAAACATGGAGTTGAAATCTTTTGGTAAATAAGCTCGACTGGTTGTGACACCCCAAGTGATCGTACCGGAATCGGGAACTAAGTCACCACTCAAGACTCTGAAAAGTGCTGTCGTTCTCATATCATCTTTGGCTAAAAAGGCTACCTTGTCATCTTTGTTCAAGATAAAGCTGACATTGTTCAATACTTTCTTGCCATCGATCGTTGCCGAAAGGTTATCGACTTTTAACAAATCATTACCGATTTCTCGGTTAGGCACAAATTTGATAAATGGATAACGTCTCGAACTAGGTTGAATATCATCTAAAGTAATCTTATCAAGCATCTTCTTACGTGAAGTTGCCTGTTTTGATTTAGACGCATTGGCTGAGAAGCGAGCGATAAAGTCTTGTAATTCTTTGATTTTTTCTTCTTTTTTCTCGTTTTGATCTTGCTTCATCTTTTGAGCTAATTCGGATGATTGTTGCCAGAAATCATAGTTACCGGCATAAAGTTGAATCTTACTGTAATCAAGGTCGGCCATATATGTGCAGACTTTGTTCAAGAAGTAGCGATCATGGGAAACTACGATCACGGTGTTTTCAAAGTTGATCAAGAATTCTTCCAACCAGTCGATCGACTCAACATCCAAGCCATTGGTAGGCTCATCAAGTAACAAGACATCTGGTTGTCCAAATAATGCTTGAGCTAACAAGACTTTAATTTTTTGACCAGCAGTTAAAGTGTTCATTTTAACTTGATGCAAACTTTCCGGAATGTTCAAGCCTTGTAACATTTGAGAAGCTTCACCTTCAGCTTCCCAGCCACCCATTTCACCAAACTTAGCTTCTAAATCGGCCGCTTTCAATCCGTCCTCTTCACTAAAGTCTGGTTTTGCGTAGATAGCATCTTTTTCTTGCATGATTTGGTAAAGTTCTGTGTGGCCCATTAAGACCGTTTCCATAACTGTATAATCATCATAATCGAAGTGGTTTTGTTTTAAGGTAGCTAAACGTTCATTGGGTCCTAATTTGACAGAACCTGTGGAAGGTTTTATTTCGCCTGACAAAACCTTTAGAAATGTTGACTTGCCGGCACCATTAGCACCAATCAAGCCATAGCAGTTCCCCGGAGCAAACTTAATATTTACATCCTCAAATAACTTTCGATCGGCAAAGTGCAAACTAACGTCACTAACAGTAATCAAATATATAATCCTCATTTCTTAAATGTAGTCTAGCTTGCATTATACGGGGAATTATTGATGGACGCAATTAATTCTTTAATTTTCCAGCCAAACAGTTCCAGATTGTACTGTACTCCATGCTAAACCATCGTACTTATTAGTCTCGATTCGAGCCCAATAATATAATTCGATCAGAGATTTAGGGAAATTGTTAGGATCCTCAATGTACTTTAAGCTGATCTCTTGAAAAAGTTGCGGTGCGATTCGATCGATATTTTTAGTCTTAGTTAAGATTACAATATCTTTGTTCAAAATTTGAAATAAATCAGGCCGCTTTTTTAACTCAGGGTCACTAATAACTTCATTCAATTTTACTAGCATTTCTTCTACTATCTTATTAAGTATTAATTGCTTTGTTGTTTTATTCATGACATTAACCTCTTTTTTCAACCACAATAATAGAGGCTTATTAATTTTTTAACTACAAATTGCTTAACAAAAATAATTAATTTTTTTACAATATTTTTGCGATTATAACAGTGTTTACCACCAATCAAACATTTTTAATTTAAAAATAAATATCGGTGAGACGTAACGGCGTTTAAGAAAAAATTACTTGATTTCAAGCGGTTTCTTTGAAGATTTAAAGCGGCGTTATAATCTTATGCCTAATCTTTTTATAAATAGTTATTGAAAAAAGGATTTAAAAGTACTATCTTTAATCTTCGTTAAAGAAATAAATGGTTATTTTCAAGAAATCGAGGGGTATATAAAATGAAAAGAACCACGACGACATCCTGCACCAAATGGGGGATGTTGATTACTCTTGGTATCGTTTACGGTGATATTGGTACTTCACCACTCTATGTTATGAATGCCATCCTAAAAGATGCTGGTACGATGTCAAAAAGTCGGCCTGATTATATAATCGGCAGTGTTTCACTGATTTTTTGGACCTTAATGCTGATTACGACTGTTAAATACGTTTTAATTGCTATGAAAGCAGATAACAATCGTGAAGGTGGGATCTTTGCCCTCTATGCTTTGATCAAGTCACAAGCAAAATGGTTGATAATTCCAGCTTTGATCGGTGGCGCGGCGTTATTAGCGGATGGAACTTTGACACCGGCCGTGACCGTTACGTCTGCGATTGAAGGAATCAAAGGCCAGTCTTTTGGCAATTTTGTCTTCCCGAATGATCAAGGGATGGTCTTGATTATCGTTACAGTTATACTATTAACAATTTTCTTTATTCAAGTTTTCGGGACTGAAAAAATTGGTCGTTCTTTTGGGCCAATCATGTTGATTTGGTTTTCCTTTATCGGTTTAATGGGCTTACTTAACTTGACTAGAGACTTCTCTGTTCTAAAAGCCCTCTCTCCCATCTATGCGATCAAAGTTATCGCCAGTCCTGATAATCATGTGGGAATCTTTATCCTGGGTAGTGTCTTTTTGGCAACTACTGGTGCAGAAGCTTTGTACTCCGACATGGGACAAGTTGGTAAGAAAAATATTTATGCCACCTGGCCTTTTGTCTATGCCATGCTAACTTTAAACTACTTAGGACAAGCCGCTTGGGTAATTACTAATTACAATCGTCCAGAATTTGCTGGCGTTAAGAGCATCAATCCTTTTTATGCAATGTTACCTAACCGTCTTCAATTTTTTGCCATCGTGATTGCGACAATTGCTGCTGTCATCGCATCCCAAGCTTTAATCACGGGGTCATTTACTTTAGTACAAGAAGCAATTGGCCTAAAAATCTTGCCTAAGATGCGTGTCAAGTTCCCTGGCCAAGTCAAGAGTCAGTTGTACATCGGCGCTGTCAATTGGATCATCTGTGCAATCACACTGGGAGTCGTCTGGGGCTTTAAGACTTCCGAACATATGGAAGCAGCCTATGGTTTGGCGATCACCTTAACCATGCTGATGACGACTTTATTATTGCATCAGTACTTGATTATGAAAAAGCGTCCTTTATTAGCAACCGTCTTCGTGATTTTCTTTGCCATTTTGGAATCGCTCTTCCTAATCTCCAGTCTAATCAAATTCATCCACGGAGGGTATGTCACCGTTATTATCACGACTGCTATATTGTTGGTAATGATAGTTTGGTTCTTTGGCAACAAACGACGTGACGCCTACCTTGGTGAAAGTGAATCAGTTTGTTTGAGTGACTTTGTGCCACAGATTGAAAAGCTCAGTCAGGACAAAACGATTCCGCTATATGCGACTAATCTAGTTTATATGAACAAGACGAATCAAGATTATTCCTGCAAACGTTCCATCATCTATTCAATTCTTGATCAAGATCCTAAACGGGCTAAAGTTTACTGGTTTATCAGCGTTAATCAAACTGATGCCCCCTACGAATGCAACTACACAGTTGATATGATGGGAACTAGAAATATCGTCAATGTTAATTTGAACCTCGGCTTTAAGAAGTCGCAACACGTTAACATCTACATTCGTCAGATCATCAATTCCCTCTTAGATAAAAAGATCATTGATGATCAAACGCCAGAATACTCAATTTTGCCAAATCGTCGGGCTGGATCTTTCAAGTTCATCATTCAAAATCAGCAGTTCCAAGATTTAGGAGCTCAAGATTATATGAATAATTTTGACCGCTTCTTGATTGGTGGACGACTTTTGCTCCAAAATATTACTTTGTCGCCTGCTATGTGGTTCGGTTTGGAATTCAGTGATGTGGTCGAAGAAAAGGTTCCGCTATTCTTAGGTAAACATTACGATCCATATTTAGCTCAAAATAAAATTAAGAACAGTCTTAAACCCAAAGAGGTTTTAGATTAAATTTATCATTTAAAAGGCACGGGATTCTCGTAAAAGAAGAATCCTGTGCCTTTTTGGTTTATCTCGATAATACCTAAATTCAAATCATTTAGCTAATTGTTTCAATAACTGATTCATCTGTTGTTGCAATTCTTGACCTATATCAGTTTCGGCGACGGTCTTTCGTTTAACAGACTGTTCAATCACCCGCTTAGTCGAAACAACATCCGTCATTTCTGCAATAGCTTTTTTTCTCGTGGTGAACGGTTCATGCGTGACCAATTGGAGGCCATAGGAATTTGATAACAGCGTATAACCACCAATTCCTGTGGTCTTGTGATAAGGCTTAGACATCCCTCCGTCGATCACAAAAATCTTACCATTGGCTAAAATGGGTGACGTTCCAGCTTTAACAGGCGTATGACCGTTGATAATATGGCCCTCCGATGTCAAGCCAAATTCCTCAAATAATTTATCCGCAAACCACGATGCTTTACGTAATGAGTAATAAGGATTTAACCGTTCAATTTGCAGTCGTTTATCATCTATAAAATATCGTTCAAAGGTCGTCATCTTGTCCTTGCCAAATAACGGTGACATTTTGCCAGTCCAAAGATACCAAATAACATCATTTTCAAAAGTATCGGCGGTAGTCGGATGATCCAAAGCCTGCCGAATTATTCGATCAAAATAGTCAAACAGTGCCTTCCCGGCATAGGAATGACCTTTTATCTGCCAAGCAAGTAATTCACCATCCTCTGCTACCGGAACACAGCCATGCAATAAGAGATTACCATTATACTTCAAATACATTGAACCATTGTCGATCAAGTATTGAATATGTTGTTTCAGCTTCTTTGAGGACATGAATTGTTTCATCAAATCGTCAATCGTAGCTGATTCTTTGGCGGTTAATTGATAAGGATCTTGACTATCAACCATTTGAAAACAACCGTTGTTGATGGGATAGCTTTTGCCTTCGATAGTGATTTCTTTTCGATCAAAACTTAATTTATCAAGTAAAAGTCGATTCTCCATTTTAAATTCGGGACGCCGTTTAATGGCTTGGCCTTCGAGTTTAAATTGTAAAATGGCAGCCGCCTGTTGAATTCGGTTATCAACCGCGGCTTGTGCCGGACTGATTTTTTTACCGGTATCGGATTTAGGGGTAAAACTGGCCAGAGGCTGATAGTTATCGACTGCCAACAAGCGAATTTTAGAGAGGTCGATTCCATAAGACTGCTCCAAGATTTCCAGATTATCATACCGGGCACAGATCCTTAAGAGATTTAACATACATAGTTTAGAACCGGCCACGCTGCCCATCCAAAGTATATCGTGATTCCCCCACTGAAAATCAAAGTTTTTCCAGTGATGAACTAGGTGTTCAATAATATAATCCGGGTGTGGTCCACGGTCATAAATATCGCCGATAATGTGAATGTGGTCCACAACCAATCTCTGAATCGAATGGCAAGTGTCAATGATAAAGGCATCGGCCATGTTCAATTTAATGATACTATTCATGATTTCCTGATAAGACAATTGTTTCATTTCGGCGTTAGTATCGGCATATAACAATTCTTCCGTCACGTAAACAAAATCTGGGTTGAGTGCTTTTCTAACCTTCGAACGGGTATATTTATTAGCGGTATACTTCAACATCTCGATTAAATTATTAAAAGTATCCATGTACCACTGAATCATTTGCTCATCGTCATTAATTGCTAACTTAGTCTTAGCAAGAATTTCGGAAGGATAATAAATCAAAAAAGCCAATTTTTTCTGACTCATAGGCGACAAACGGCCGGTAAACAATTCCGCTATCTTCTGTTTAGTATTTCCCGAACCATTACGCATAATGTGTGCAAATTCATCATATTCGCCATGGACATCACTGACAAAGGCTTCCGTCCCCTTTGGCAAACTTAAAATGGCTGATAGATTGATAATCTCTGATTTAACTTCATTTAAATTGGCAAATTCTTCGTTCATTTGATATATACCTTTCTTAAAATAGTCGCTGTTTCTCACTGGTACGGCGGTACAATCAAAACTATACCATTCTAAGTAAGCGATTCCAAGTGCAATTAAAAAAGAACATCCCGTTTTATCTCTAAAACACGGATGTTCTCTTTAATTATCAAAACTGGCGAAAAGCTAGTAACAATCCAGCCCAGCACCAATAAATTATTTTGTGCTAATCTAAACCGAACGAAACCTGAAAAAGATGATTAATTTATCTAAGGATTTTTTGGCTGATTATTCATATTGCTTTTTCCATTTAGCGATTGTTTAGAACTTGGATCCAAAATATATCGATTGATCAAGTCAATGATCTGGTCATTTTGGGGCAAATCGGAATGTTGCGCATCTGACCCTGATACGGAAATAGTTGTAAAATGCTTAACTTGTCCTTGATAAATATATTTACCGGCTACCACACTGCCCAGTGGCACTAAGCCATCGGAATTATAAGTTTCGGTCCCGGCAACAATGTAGACATCCATATTAGTTGGTAAATTCTTACGGTCAGCAATATAATCCGTCAACATTTGGGTCTTATGATGAACGGAATTTTCGTTGAAGTTATATGGCGAACCAATTGTCATCAAACGTTTCAGGGTCACACGGTCTGAATAGTTTGAAAAATATTTTTCCAAGAACAAGGTGTAAATCAGGCCGCCATTCGAATGTCCAATCGCCTTGAAATTATTGAATCGATACGCATCGGTGATGTACTTGAATGCGATATTAAAACGTCTAGCTTGCTGTTTAATGTTGCTGTAGCCATCGGCATTATTCTGAAAACCGACCACGATTATTGGCTCATTGTCACCAGTTCTAATCTGACCAGTGATATTCAATTTATCATTATTCATTACTTCGATTTTTAAAAGACTGTGTTGATCCTTTTTCGCTTTGCCCTTATTGAGCTTCTTGACTAAGGTGTCGAAACGATTGACTGTGGCCGAACTACCAGGAATCATAATGACTGGAGAAACTTTTGAGTTATGCCAGCGCATCAATTCACTGACTTCAGTTTGAGTCCATTGAAAAGACATGATAACTAAGACGGTGGAAATGAACACCCCAACGATCGTCCAAATCCACTTTTTATACCGCTTGTACTGCTTCATCATCATCGCCGACCTCCTCAATCGTTTTATCTGCCAATTTGACAAACGGCATGTAAATCAAAACGTCTAAGCAAATCAGGATGGCTCCGAAAATAAAAGCCCACCAATTACCGTTTGTACCGATAAAGGCAATCAAAGGCCCAGGAGTCCCATATGGCACTGGATAGGCTGACGTCGGCATCCAACGCAATGACAAGAATAACGCTGCCACCAGCATATTAAAAAATGGCGCTAAAACAAATGGGAAAAACATGATTGGATTAAATAAAACTGGAATCCCAAACATCATCGGATAATTATTGTTAAAAATTGCGGGAAAAATGGCCCATTTAGAAGTATTTCGATTGACCTTTTTCTTGGAGAAAATCAATATGGCAATGATCAAGGCTAACATAACCCCGGTCCCACCAAAATTGGCAAAACTATGATACAAGGTCGTATCGGTAAATTTAAAAGGTACATTCCAAACTGATTTTGCTTTCAAAGCAGCATTCATATTAGCTAAAGAAGCTGCATCGGTGAAAGATGGTGCATGTATGAATGGTCCACCGATTGCTAACCATGATAAAACATTGGTCAATAATCCCATCCCCAAGACATACATTAAAGAATTAACTTGTGAGTGTTCGGTTACAAAAGTTGCCACATAACTGGGAATCTCTAATCGGCCAACAAAGCCCAATATCAAATTAACGATTGCAGCACTAAGGATAATAATACTTACCGGCTTCAAGAGTTGAAATAACTCTTCCTTTTGAAGATTGACTAGTTTGACCATCAGCCGACCGCAGAGATAGCCAATAATTAAGGAAAAGAACATCCCATTTGACATCAAACGCGGATTGAAATTCAACAACCCATCTTGATTAGGTTGATAAGCGACAATTAAGAATGCTAACAGTCCCATCGCCCCAGCCGCTGAAGATTTACGTCCATAAACTTTGGCCGTGAAATAAGCCGAACCATAGGCAGAATAAATTGCTACCATATCGATCGTACAGTGATAAATCACCCCCATACCCCACGCTAAGTCTTTGTGAAACGGCAACCACTTAGTGATACCGAACAAGACAGCCATGAAACCTGTCGGTGTTAAGAAAGTGACTTGCAAAACTTCCGCAAAACTCCCAAATAAGATAATTGGAAACATCATCTTGAGAGTATCACGAATAATGCGCATCATTTTACTACCATAAACCCAGGTTGTAAATTTCAACAATCGATCCATTGATCTACCCCCTCTTCCTCAGAACGTTCTAATTATAAAACCATTATTTCAAAAAAAATATAACTTTCATTGAATTTAATTAAGCTTTAGATTTATTTAAAAATATCCAAGCAAGTGACTTGCAAATGCACTAAATCAAGACTAAATTAAAGATGTAATAAGTTTTGTACGAGTTAATTTTTCTAAACCTTTTTTCAGAGAGGAGTATTATTATGAAAATTACAATTACTGATAATGCTAAACAATTTTTGGCCGACAAAATTCCTACTGGCAGCGTTGTTATTCTGACTACTGACGATGGTTCCAACAAGTACTCAAGTGTCGGAGCTACTTGTGATTTAGCTGACAAATTTCAGCTGATCATCTTAAATCAGCCCGACGATAATTTTAATCTAACGATCGAAAATGACTCTGGTTATCAACTTAGTATGTCTAAATTTGAAGAATATCTAGTTGGTGACAATCTAACCATTGATTTTGACCACGATACCCTCACCTTAAGGGACAAGACCGGTATCCTTGATAGTAACTTGTCGATTATCGATTGGCGGAATGTTAAACCTGAAACCGAAAAGGAACGACTCAATAAAATGGTTACCTTGGGCGATCAAATCTGCTGATAATAATCTGTCTTACACATATTTATCAAGTCAAAAAGCAATCAGAACTATCCTCAATTGAGGAGTCTGATTGCTTTTTTGTGATACTTTTTATATCTATTAGCGATTCAATTCTTGAGCTAATTGCGAGATTTTTGCTTCAATCTGATCCCGAACTTGGCGAAAAACTAACATTTTTTCTGCCTTAGTTCCTTTTGCTTGTGCGGGGTCAGCTAGAGGCCAGTGCAATTTTCGAACTGTTTTTGGCGTTACTGGACAACGATCCTTTGCATCACCACAGAGTGTCACTACGAGTTGACATTGTTGCAAATAGTCATTATCGATCAGCTTCGATTTATTTGTCGAAATATCAATTCCTACTTCTTGCATTGCTTCGATGGCTAAGGGATTGACCCCATGACTTTCGATTCCCGCACTAGCGACTTGCCAGTCATTCCCTAAGAGTTGTTTGGCAAAACCTTCTGCCATTTGGCTCCGACATGAATTACCGGTACAGAGAAAATATATTTTTTTCATCATTATCTCCAAGTTAAAACGATCTTTTGACCATCCGTTTGATGATTCAATAACATACTTTGAGCTTGTTTCATTTGGGCCATCGGTAGTTGGACAATTTTATCATCGAGCAATTTACCTTGAGCAAAAGCTTGATTTAACAACTTTGCAGCTTTTCTTAGTTGTGACAAAGGGGCATGACTAATGACGAAGCCCTTGATGGCCTGATCTTGAGTATACATCTGACGGACATCAAAGGAAAACTGATTATCACTAGGAGCGGTAATCAAAGCAATCTGCCCGCCTAATTTCAACTGATTGAGATTCATCTGTAAATCAACATTGCCCGAAGTATCGACAATATAATCGAACTTTTGACTAATTTGAGAAATTGGTTGGTGGTAATCATAAGCTTTTACTGCACCAAAAGAGGAGAATTTGTCAAAATCTTTCGTATTACTAGTCGTAGCAACTTGTAAGTTTAAACTCTTAGCCAATTCAACTAATTTAATTCCCACGTGACCAGCGCCACCCTCGATTAAAATATTTTTCTTAGCTTCAACCTTTAAAATATCAGTCAATAAAATTGCCGCTGTCGCAGCCGAATGAACTGCAGCAACCAATTTAATTGGATCAACTTGATTGGGAATCTTGAATAGTCGTTGACTAGGAATAGCAACCAATTGACTGGCAGTTCCGGCTCGGCCATCATAGCCCATACTATTTGTCCAGACCAGGTCACCGACTTGAAAATCTGTCACTTTTTGACCGATTTCTTTGACAACACCGACACCATCTCGTCCTAAAACGAATGGAAAATTCAACTTCGTTTGAAAACCACCTGAACGAACGAAAGTATCGACGAAGTTGACGGAAACGGCCGTAATTTCTACTAAAACTTCATGTTCATTAATTATTGGATCAGCTATTTCACCAAATTTTATTTCATCCAGATCGCCAGTTTGATCAATATAAGCAGCTAACATTTCTACCTCCTGAAACTTGGATATAACTATTTTTGCTTTTAATACAAATAGAGCGGCAACCCCAAGTCGAGTTACCTCTCTATTTACATTGATGCTAAAAAGCAAACGTATTTTGTCCTGCTCTCTTTAAAGCAATTATTTTTTCATTCCACAGTAGCCATTGCAGGCACATTTTTCATCACTGATCATTGGACAGTGACAAATACCATCGCTACTTGCACAACGACAACCAGTGTGACATTCCATACCTGCATGACAGTATGGATTTTCTTTTGTATCAGACATAACTTTTCCCTCTTTATTTAATATCGTAATCAATCGGATTCAACTTATTTGAAGCTTTCTTCAAATGGAACATTGCTCTGAAGAATACTACTAATAAGATTACCACTCCGACGGTAAAAATAACATCAGGGACGGACCGAGCAATGGTCAAACCTTTTTCAAGCGGTGCCCGATAAAAGCTCAACTGTCTAGCATGCCAATAACCGTTCTCTAGTGCATCTTTTAGCTGTAAGAAACCAAGTGGCATCAAGGTGATGAAGACCATGCCAGCTAAACCAACATTCATGGTGATACATGCCCATTTGATCCACTTCTCAACTTTTTCAGTCCAAAAATCACTGACTGTCAGATGTCTGATCGCAAATAGCATGATAGCTACCGAGAAGAAGCCATAAACCCCGGCCATTGACCCGTGAGCATGAGCGGAAGTCCATTGAGTACCATGTTCAAAATAGTTGATTGCAGGTGCATTGATCAAGAATCCTAATGCACCGGCTCCTAAAGCATTCCACAATCCGGTTGAGACAAGAAACATAAAGGTGCCTTTATATGGAAAGTCTTTGTGACTATCTTTATAAACCCGATAATGCGTGTATGCTTCCCAAACTAACAAACAAAGTGGGATTACTTCCAAAGCGGAGAAACAAGAACCTAGAGCTAACCAGATCGAATGATCTCCTTCCCAGAAATAGTGATGTCCCATTCCGACAACACCAGTTCCAAGTAAGAGGATCAATTGGAAATACAAAGCTCGAATAGTCGATTTGATAGTTGTTAGTTTCATATCGACCATCAAGTAACCGATTAGGATTACGGCAAAGGATTCAAAGATACCTTCAACCCATAGATGGACGATCCACCATCTCCAATAATCGGCGAAAGTAACGTGTGAGTTTGGCAAAATGAAGAGTGATGCCAAATAGAAAGCTGGAATAGCAATTGAACCAATAATCAATAATTGCAACAATCTTGAACGATCCAAATTCTTCTTGATTCGGATTGCCGGGATAAAACCACGACACATAATGGCAATCCACAAGAACATCCCAATGATGAACAAGACTTGCCAGAACTTACCCATTTCAGCATATTCCCAGCCATAATGACCAAAGAGCCACCAGTCTTTATTGATAATGCCTAAAGTAGAACCCCATTCACCAAGCATTGAACCACCAACAACGACAATCAAGGCCCAGAATAAGATATCAACTAGGACACCTTGATGTTTTGGTTCTCGACCCAAGACTCGTGGAGTAATGTAGATTCCTGTTGCCAACCAAGCGGTAGCAATCCAGAAAATAACTAGTTGCAAATGCCAAGTTTTAGCCAAGTTAAATGGCCAAATGTACTGCAATTGCAAGCCAAAGAAACTATCTTCAACATAATAGTGCGACATTAATTCACCCAGTAAAATCTGGACTAAAAACATCAGCATGACAATCAAGAAATACTTAGCGGTCTTTCGTTGAGAAACACTGATTGGTTCGTCAGTCCTAATTTCTGGTATATCAGCATATGATTCATTGAATTGCATGTCAAAATGATATTTCTTATAGATGAAAATAACAATTCCGACACCAGCAACCAAAATTGCGACTGACAAAGCGGTCCAAATCATCGCCTGACTAGTCATAATGTTGCCCGCATCTAAATCATATGGCCAATTGTTAGTATATGAATAAATTTGTCCAGGACGATTAGTTGATGACAACCAAGCCCCCCAGAAGAAAAAGTACGATAATTGATCGATCTTATCACCGTGTGACATGAAATCATCGGTGTTATTGTGAATCATGTTTTCCGGTAGTCCTGCTTCGTGAGGATTGTTAACAAATTGTCGACGATCATAAGCTGTCAGGTGTTTTAATCCAGCCACTTGAGCATCGGTCAAAACTAACTGATCATCGTTTTTGTCATACCGATTAACACGAATCTCCTTTTTAACTAAGCCAGAAATACCAGCCTTTTGTTGCGTATCCAAGGCAGAAAAATTAGTCTTGAATTGTTTCTGAGCATAGTATTCCTTCATCCCTAAAAGATAGATATGGAGTGACTGTGCTGTATAATCTGGACCAAAGTAAGTCCCATTCCCTAAATAAGTTCCGTAATCAGTCAAACCATACTTTTCATAAATTGCTTGACCAGAAAGCAGTTGCTTTTTGGTGACGATTGTCTGCCCCGATTCATTGACAATCTTTGAAGGTCTGGGAGCTTCATTCTTAAAAATCAAAAGTCCCCCGGCAATCAAAATTGAAAAGGCAATCACCAATATCCATAGCAACGTCCGGTTCAGGCGTTTGTATGTTTGCATGTTCAAACCTCCCCTTTATAACATCTAAATACAACCTCATACTAATACGCTTTCATAAAATAGTAAATACCATTTTTATATATTCACAATATACTTTCTTACTTAACAAAAATGAAATATAATAATTTCAAATTGTGAGCAGAATGGTTGCAGATGTTCTCTAAAGGGTATAAATTAAATAATGTAATAAAGGTTTTGTGCAAGAGGATTTTGCACAAAACACTTTAAAATATTGTATTGGAAAGGACCTCTAACCATGAAAATCGATATTAAACCAGAAGCACAAACATATTTAGCAAACAAAAATGTTCCAACAGATGCAATTATGATCTTAACAACTGACGATGGCTCTAATAAGTACTCTTCCCTTGGTGGTAGCTGTGCTATTGGCGACAAGTTCCAATTAGTTATTCTAAAAGATGAAGATCCTAATTACACAATTGACCTAGAAAACAATGCCGGTTTAGATTTACACACATCTGAAAACGATGCTGATTTGATGACTAATGGCTTGAACATCTCTGTATGGCACAATGCCCTAGCTCTAAAGGACAATTCAGGTATTCTTGACGGTGGCTTATCTGTTGTTGACTGGCGTAACGTTGAACCAGAAACAGCTGCACAACGTCGTGAAAAGATGCTCAGCCTTGGCGACAAGATCTGCTAAGAAGATAAATTTAAGAGTTAAAAAAGTTTCAAGTAAATTATTATTGAATCTCCACACAAGCAAAAATCCCAGTGAAGTTAACCATCAATGTAACGTGTTTTATCAATGATGGTTGACCCACTGGGATTTTTTTATGAAAATTTTTTTAAGTCGGCTTCTTATTTTCGATATAAAAGCACATATGATTCGTCAGGACTATTTTGAGCAACGGCTTTAATTCGATAATTTTTCATTAAAGTCCGATACAAATGTGGCTCGACAAAAGTAGCAATCTGTTGCTTTAGTGCTTCAGCCCCAGAAGCAGGCATAGTTTTTAATTTAACAATGACAAAATCGGTCTTCTTATCTCGCATCGAATTTTTAAACGATTGATACATTTCCGGCAACTGCAAATATGACATATTGAGCTGTTGCCAATATTTAGTAGTTGGAACGATCCCCGCTGCTAAGAAAAAGCCTTCATCTAAATCATTTATCATCAATAAAGTTGGATGTGCTTGCGTTTTTTTCATCACTTCAGCAAACCTTGGTTGAGCTTTCCATTGTTCTAAAGAATTAAACGAAACACGATTGTCTAGGACGATCAATTTTCCTAAATCTTCATTATTTATTAATGGTAGAAAAATGACGGCGCTGACTAATAACAATTCAATTGTTTTTACAAATCCTTGATTGAGTTTTCTTGGAATCAACCTTGTGAATCTAAGTAAGGCCGGAATCAAAAAAACGATCCAAACCAAATTGTAATAAGTATTGACCCAATGTTGCACGGCAATGAATAGTATTGATCCCAGAAACATTGCCACTTCTATTGTAATTGACTTCTTGTCCGCAATACTTTTAGCCCAACCAAGCATGATAATCGTCGCAACAATCAGATGATCCTTAATTGCTTGAGCCATCAGTAATAACAACGACCACAGTTTCATTAACAATGTTTGATTTGTAGAGCCGTACCGCGTCATATTTTGGATAAAGTAGATATTGAAGGCATCTGCTAAGGCATGGTGAATTACAAAATATAACAAAATCAAGCCAGTAACTAAGAGAAATCCCGCTAATGACCACTCAGTAACTATCAACAATTTTTTGAACGCTTTTTTTCTTAAGAAAGAGATTAGTACAATTACGAAAAAAACGACATAGGCACCAATCATTGAATACTTGTTCCAAAAAATAATCCCTAGATTGAGTCCCAGCCAGAAAAAAGTCTTGTCAGGAATCACGTTTAGACGTTTAAATTTAATCGCAACCAGAAGTAAATACAGAATTGAAGTAAACGCAAATTCTTCCGGCGAGCCACCAAAACTGTAAGCACTGGTAGATAGAAGTACCATTGGACCTATTAAAGCTAACCAAGGCCTTGGCAATACTCTAATTTTCATCACTTGAACTATTCTCCAAGTCAGTGCATAAACGATCAAAATATTAACCACTTGAATCAAAAAAATACCCAAAAAATTATCACTCTTGATCAATGATCCTAAGGCAAAAAGTAAATAGAGCAGTGGCCCTCTTTGATCAATGATATCTCGATAAGGAACGAGGCCATGTGTCATCGCCCGTCCCATCGTGAACATCGCATTCGTATCACACCACGGATTAGTTTTAAATAGTGGCGATGATCCAATGGCGATAGTACAGATAAATAGCAAAATGATAATGGGCAAGAGAAATTTTTTAAACTGTTTGACATGAATCGGCATTGAAATCCTCCGTAGCACAAAATAATTCTATTTGTTCGATAAGCTTTTTTATTATAGCACTAGGGCTTGAATTAAGGATTTTTCCAGTCGAAAAAAGACAATACGGCATAATTATTTTTATATTATGAACAAAAGTACAACTTTTTCCTGACGACAAATAAAGCGGCAACTCGATTTTGAGTTACCGCTCTATTTACATTAATGCTCGGAAGCTAGACGTGTTATCCAGCTTGCTTGAATAATTTCATGTATATTTTATTTGACGACATAACTTGCAGCTACCCATTCATTCGTAGCAACACGATAATAGGTTACGCCATTGACTACTTTAGTTTGGTCAGTTGCCCAGGAACTATTATTAGCTAAAGCTCGGTTAGAAATGGTTGTCATACTGCCATCAGCTTGCAAAGCGACTAATTGAACAAAACTGGAACTACTGTTATTGACTTTGATCACGTCCATATTGCTGGAACTATCAGTTGCCGATCCTGAATTGATCAAATATTGAGCGGCGACCCACTCATTCGTAGCGACACGGTAATAGGTTACGCCATTAACTGTCTTAGTTTGGTCAGTTTGCCAAGAGGAGTTATTAGCCAAAGCTCGATTGCTTAAAGTTTCAACTGAACCATCGCTGCCAATCGCTACTAGTGGTACAAAACTGCCTGAAGTATTCTTCACGTTGATCACTGAAGTAGTTGAACCAGTTGTTGAACTGGAGTTGTTAGTCGTAGCTGAGTCAGTGTTGGTACCTGTGGAACTGCCCGTTGGTGATTGGTAACTAGTAAAGAACGTATCATAAAGCTGAGAAACGTCAAAGTTACCGTAACTGCCGCTAAATTGATACGAACTCGACCATTGCCAACCATGGTTAGTCGTGTACCAGTTTTGATTAGTTGCATCATAAGGATATGAAGCAATCCAACCTTGACTGACCGTCATAACGTTGCCGACCCATGAACCCATTGTGTAGATAGTTGAACGATAACCGTATTTAGCGACCTCATTCATAAAGGCTGCATTATCAGCATCATTTTGTGAAGTAGAACTGACACTTTGTTCAGAACTCTCTACATCAGCCACCAAGACTGAACCTTGAGGCAGACCATCTGCTTGCGCTGTTTTAGCTGCATAATCAGCTTCGGCAATCGCACTAGCAACTGAACTGTAATGAGCATAGTGGTAACCATTGATATAAAGCCCAGCTTTTTGGGCTGTAGCAATGTTATTTGCGGCGGTACTATCCTTAAAGAAAGTACCTTCACTAATCTTAGTAACGACGGCTTTTACCCCATAGTTATTAGCCATATCTTGAAAATTAGCCACCGTCATATCACCGTTATAGTTAGAAACATCCACCATATCGGTTCTGGCAGCCTCTACGGTCGTAACCCCGCAGAACAAGAAGACTAATGCCATCATAGCGGTCAAAGCCGCAATAAACCTTCTTTTTAAAACCATAAATCTCTTCTCCCTTTTGTTGCCCACGCAACAGAGAAAAGTATATGGCAATTTTTTTTATTTGGTTTAAAAGTCACACATCTGTGTATTAAAAGTAATATTAGAAACAAAAATGTAACAAAATAGTAAAAATATGAACTAGATAATAATAATTTAATTAAGGAATCATTTTTAAATTATTTAATTATTCCCCCAAAAAGTCACTTTTTTAAAGCTCATCAACTCCATTTTTTTCCTAATAAAGCTTGTTATCGAACTGGTTCGATAATTTATAATAATTATTGTTTAAGTCTGGTCGGTGAAATTTTTACAATTTTTTTCATTTAATTATATTTAAGAAATGATTTCTTTTACTCACCTTGACCTATACTTAAATTGTGAAGTTTATTGAGGGGGATGTTTTACATGTTACATTATTTTGATTTAAAACGACCTGCTAAATTAGGACTTTCAATCGATGAACAAAAAAGTCGTTGGTTGAAAGAATTTCTAAAATCATTTTCAGTCGTTTTCTTTGTTTACTTCTGTATGTACTTGATCAGAAATAACTTATCAGCCGCCCAACCTTTGCTAGTCAAACAAGGTATCTCAACCACTGCCCTAGGTTGGATCGGTTATGGTTTCTCATTAGCATATGGTATTGGTAAAACCGTCTTAGGTTACATCGTTGACGGTAAGAATACAAAGCGCTTTATGTCATTTTTGTTGATTTTAGCTGCAATCATGACTTTAATCATCGGGGTAGCCTTATTGATGAATCAAGCTCCAGTTGGTTTGATTCTGGTACTTTGGTCACTGAATGGTATCTTCCAATCACCAGGTGGTTCAGCTTCGTTGTCAACTATCTCACGTTGGACTACTACCACCACTCGAGGTCGTTATATTGGTATCTGGAATATTTCACACGAATTCGGTGGTGCGGTAGCCGGAGTTATTGCCCTTTGGGGTGCTAATCATCTCTTTAGTGGCAACGTCGGGGGAATGTTCATCTTCCCTGCTATCATTGGCTTGATCATCGGTTTTTGGGGACTATTCTTTGGTGCCGATGATCCGCAGGAACTAGGCTGGGACCCTAGTGAAGTGATTTTTGGCGAAAATATTTCTCAAGCTGACCAAACAGCTTCCCAAATGGGAAAATGGGAAATTTTCAAAAAATTCGTTATGAAAAGTCCTTGGGTTTGGTTGCTCTGTATTGCCAATGTGTTTGTCTACGTTGTTAGAATCGGGATCGTCAACTGGGCTCCATTGTACACCGTTCAACAATTACACTTTACCGTCGCTCAAGGTGCCAACACCCTATTATTGTTCCAACTTGGCGGTATCATCGGCAGTGTTGTCTGGGGTTGGTTCTCTGATCTGTTGAAGGGACGTCGAGCTGTTGTTTCAATTATCTGCCTAGCACTGACCGCTGTTGTCGTTTTAGGTTACCGCTATGGAACGACACCTGTGATGATCAATACTTCGCTCTTCTTCTTAGGTATGTTGATTTACGGCCCACAACTCTTGATTGGTGTATCCGTCATCAGCTTTGTTCCTAAAAATGCCTTGAATGTTTCCGATGGGCTAACAGGTACCTTCGCTTACATCTTTGGTGATTTGATGGCGCAAGTTGGTTTTGCGTCGATTGCTGATCCCAAGGCGAATGGCTTATCGCTTTTTGGTCAAAACTTACACGGCTGGAACGATACCTTTATCGTCTTCTACATGGCAGTCGTCTTAAGTATCATCGTCTTAGCAGTGATTGCTGTCGGTGAAGAAAAGAGAATTCGGCAACAATTAGTCACTAAATAATGCATCAAAAAAAGTGTTCCGTAATATTTAGAATTTTTGAATTCTATTTATTATGAACACTTTTTATTTTGTCTGATTTTTGTAATTCAATATCATAAGTTCGCGTCGTCTTATTGGCTAAGACAAAAATTCCACAGATGATCGTACCAACGCCCGCAATAACAAACAGATTATTGACACCAATTTTATCAGCCAAAGGGCCAGCAAAAATCAAGCCGACTGGTCCGGCTAAACTCATCAAGGAATTCATGATACCTAACACCCGCCCTAAGTGTTCGGGGGGATAGCTCTGTTGAATGATCGCCATCAATAAGGTATTAAAAAATGGTGCCGCAATGCCCGCAAGCGCATTCAGTCCAAAGAACCACAGAAATCCAGTATAATTCTGGGGCAAAAAACCACTGACACCCATCGTTATACCTAAAATTGCCATTGACAATAAGACTGGTTTAATTCGATCTGACCAATTACCAAAAAAGCCGATGATCGTGCCACCAATCAAGGCACCAACAGAGTAAATCATTTCAATCAATCCTGCCTGTGCAACTGTCCCTTTAAAATATGACATCGTCATTAAGGGGTACATACTGACAGCCGGCATAAACAGTAACGTGAAGACTGTCCCCATCAGCGTGATGTACCAAAGTCCCTTTTTTGCCCGCAATTGTTTCAAACCAAACTTTGCATCAGCCAAGACATGAACAGGTTCGTCAATTTGAGGATTCTCAGGGATTTTCACGAAAAGAATTATCTTTACGCCGACAATTGCACCTAAAACGTCGAACAAAATCAATACTGGCATCGAAATGATCGAGAATAGAAAGGCTCCTAAAGCTGGAGCAATAATATAGTTAGCTGATTGAACCATCCCCAATTGTCCATTAACCTTAGTCAACTGCTCTTTGGGTACCATAGTTGGTAAAATTGACTGAATCGTTGGCATCTGAAAAGTTTGAGCGATAGCCCGAATCACCAGCGAAATAAAAACTAACCAAATGGGAAATGCAGCTGTCAAAAATCCCACTAAAGCTAAAATTATTGCGACAATTGCTGCAATAATATCAGGTACGATCAGCAAAGCCTTTTTGTTAGTTCGGTCAACATATGGACCAACTAAAGGACTCAAGAGAATCATTGGCAACATCCCCAAAAGAGTTGACATACTCAAGACAGTTGCCGAGCCAGTCTGCTTAGTTAAATACCAAATGATGGCATACTGGACGACCATACTGGTGATTCCCGACAAGAATTGTCCCGTCAAAAACAAATAAATATTCCCCCGCCAATTAGCGACCAGACTTTTTTCCTTATCCATAAAAGTCCCCCCTCTCCAACTTATAAAAGCTGAAAGAGTTTATCATATTTATTTGTTAATAACAATATCTTTATGTTGGCGTTTTAAAAATAAAAAAACTCAAGACAAAATTTCAAAAAAGTCTTGAGCAAAATCATTTCATTGCTTTAATAATTTCTTAACTCCAGTTAGATCTTGATTAACTCCAAATAAAACTCCACCTGGTTGTAATGCTGTAGTCTCATGTAATGATCCTAATAAATAAGGCACAAAACCAAAGTCAGTGATCAATTCAGCGACTTGTTCTAAGGCCGCTTGATCATCTCCCGCATAGGCGATCACTCTTTTTTGATGAGGCATCGCCGCGAGATCATGATATCCCATGTGATTAAAAGCTTTAATGACGACACTTTTCGAAAAATATTTTTGCACATTCTCAGATGATGTCGTCTGTTCATCATAAAAAGTATTCGTTGAACCATCGACTTCCCACCAATAATTCATCGCATCGATTACAATTTTTCCGTTCAAAAGCGTTGGTGAAAGTGTGCGATATTTACTCAACGGTAACGCTAAGATAACGATATTTGACTTTTAAGATACTTCTGCAACCGTCATAGCAACAGCACCAGGTGCCAAGACACTGATGGCCAATTCGATTTTTTCAGGTTGACCAGAACCAGCAATATTGACCACGTAGCCAGAATCAAGTGCTAATTTAGCCAACGTCAGTCCTAATTTACCCGCACCAATAATTCCAATAACTGGTTTACTCATTTTCCTGCACCAAGATTTCCTTTACTCTCGGAATAACTTTTGTGGCATACAATTCAATCGTTTTGCGACGTACACTTTCCAATTGACCGCCGGTACCATAAACTAGGTCAAAACGCTGAATTCCTAACTCTGAAATAGTTTTGGCAATTTTTTGCGCCACAGTTTCAACTGAACCCACGTAATACGCACCTTGATTGACTTCAAAGTCGTAACGTTCTTTAGTCATCGCTGGCCAGCCACGATCAAGACCTACTTTGTCCATGCTTTGCTTAATATAGTCCCAGCCGATATCATAAGCTTCTTGATCAGTCTCAGTAATGATTCCATGTGAATGAACGCCAATTGGTTGCGGTTGATTGCCATACTTTTCAACCGCTTTATGATACAAATCAATATAGGGCTTGAACCGACTTGCTTCGCCACCTATGATTGCAATCATCAAAGCATAGTTATATTTGGCGGTTCTCAAAACTGACTCTGGCGTGCCACCAATGCCGATGGCAACTGGTAACTGATGTCCTTCAATTCGCGGATAAACTCTGACATTGTCTAACTTTTGGGTAAATTTGCTTTCGGAAGTGACTGTATCTTGTGTGATCAAGTCATTGAAGAGTGCCAACTTTTCTTCAAACAATTCATCGTAATCTTCTAAGTTGAAACCAAACAGTGGAAATGACTCTGTAAAAGAACCTCTACCTAACATTATCTGGGCCCGACCATTAGACAATCCATCTAGTGTGGCAAACCTTTCGTATATACGAACTGGATCATCAGAACTGAGGACGGTCACACCGGTACTTAATTTTATTCGTTGAGTAGTTGAAGCCAAAGCTGCCAACATAATTTCTGGACTAGAAATGGAATATTCTTCGCGATGATGTTCGCCTAATGCCAGAACATCAATTCCTAATTGGTCTGCCAACTGACCTTCTGACAAAATATTTTGAAGTGATTGCCGTGAAGTCATTCTTGATCCATCAGCGTCATTAAAAGCCACATCACCAAAGGTATCCAATCCAAAGACTAATTTTTTTGTATCAATCGACATGATTGCACCTCTGCTAAAAATTATTTAGTATTTGTCGACAGTATACTTCAGATCATGAGGTAGATTCTATAAACTTGCTTATTTGGAATTAATCAAAAATGACAAAATGGCATAATTTGGGAGTCAAAAAATTCTCATTGCTTGTCAGACCATTTCTTTTATTTGAACAATTATTTATATCATCTTAAACTGATGGCGCAGATATCAAGTGAGTAATTATGGAAGTGATAATATGACAATTTTTCGTGCTTTTTCACATCAGGAAGTTATTGCAGATTTACAAACTAATATTCAAGACGGTCATATTTTGACTGATGAAGCTGATTTAAAAAATATTCCTTTAACAAAAATCTCACCGATGATGATAGCGGTCTGGCTTTAGCCGTCATCGATGCACATTCGGTAAAAGATATTCAAGGTACTTTGAAGACCGCCCGCAAATTTCACATCCCAGTCGTGCCTCAAGACCAAGCCACCAGTACCGTGATTGGCTCTGATGGTATCAAAGACAGCTTTATTCTTTCCGTCGCTAGTATGAATCACATCAAAGAAATCAGTCGTGCTGATTCTCTAGCGGTCGTGGAACCTGGTGTAATCAACGGTGAACTGGATAAAGCTGCTAGAAAACAAGGCATGTTTTACGCCCCCGACCCGGCTTCAAAACCAATTTCCGGAATCGGTGGCAATATTAATACCAATGCTGGCGGGATGAGTACGGTTAAATATGGCGCCACCAAAGACAATGTTTTAGGTATCAAAGTGGTTCTAGCTGATGGCCGTGAAATCAAATTAGGCGGTCGAACATTAAAGCAAGCTTTTGGTTACAATTTAACTCAACTATTCATTGGTTCTGAAGGAACTTTAGGGATCGTCACTGAAATAACTGTTAAGCTGTTACCAATTCCACTAGGTACTTCAGTTATGGGCATCGCCTTTTTCGACAATATGACCTCATTAGCGCAAGCCGTGGCCGACATTAGAATCTCTGGCGTCTACCCAACGATGCTCGAAGCTCTCGATGCCAATACTGTCGTTGCCTTAGACAAGTACGAAGGAACTGACTATGCTAAAGATCACGGTTCAATGTTGATTTTCAAATTGGATAATGGAACTCCAGAAGCGATGGATGTCATACAAAAGCTTTTAAACGACCATCACGCGGGGCACATCACTGTGACAAGCGATGAGCAAAAACAAGCGGCACTGCAAAAATTACGTCAAGATATGCTGCCAGCTATCTTTGAAGGGACGAATCATATCATGGAAGATATGGCCGTTCCCCTATCACAACTTGCACCATTGATGGATTATATCCAAGAATTGAGTCAGGAATATAATCTCAAAATCTACACGGCGGGACACGCTGGCGATGGCAACGTTCATCCTTCGATTGTTTGGTCAACTTCAATTACCGAAGTTCCCGAACCTGTTATCACCGTCCTCAAAAAAATGTTTCAAAAAACGCTGGAATTAGGCGGGACAATTTCTGGAGAACATGCCGTTGGGATGTTAAAGAATCAGTGGAACTATGCCGAATTAGGCGGCGATGTCGATCAGCTGCAACACCAAATCAAGGATTTATTCGACCCGTTGAATCTTTTGAATCCCAAACGCAAGATCGATTAAAAAAAACAGTGGCTAGACAAAAGTCGAATTTTAAACCAATATGCTGTACATTTACTCAAACTGAAACTAAAATACGCTCTAATTACTTTTTAAAAAGGAGGTAATATCATGCCATTTTATAAATATCACATGCAAACCAAATTCAATGATATCTTCAATGATAATAAGACCGACCTGCACAGTCTTGATGATGTAGCAAGATATTTGGGCGAAGATGTTGCCAAAGTTGAAAAAATTGTTTCCGAAAGAGCTTCTTTTACTAAAGAACAGGCGTTGCAATTAGCTGACAAGTTCGGTTATGTGCCAGGCTTTTTCTTGGGAGTCGATATGCCCGGCGACTGGGTCGACGCCCAAGATATGCCCGCTTTTGAGCGGTTTATGGGTAATGAAAAACGACGAGTTCCGATTGAGCGATCCGATTTATCCTTTATTGAACAAGAAAATCTGATCACTCGATCCGCCGAATTGTATTTTAAACAACTAGCTCAGGACAAATATCCAGGCTAAAAAAACTAGGGCTTTCTGAACATTGATATCAGTTCAAAGAGCTCTAGTTTTTTTATTGTGTCGACAAAAGATTCGATGTTTGATACTCAAAAATAACTATTGGTTCAAATACTTTTTTTGAATTATTTTTCGACAGATAAGTTACAATCAAGTTGTTAAATAAGTCATAGTCTTGAAGAAGGCGAAATCAATGCACAGAACACGTCGGAATAAGAATTTAAAAAGCTTATTGATTGCAATCCTGATATTTTTACTATTGGGAATACCTTCATATATTTGGACAAAGAAAAATGTCAGTGCCTTGTCGGGGCGTTATAACGCAGTCATGACGCCAATTATAATGATTCCAGGAAGCGATTCTAATGCTAGCCGTCTCGATGGTTTGATCAAAGCAGTCGATCAAAAGTATGGTGAAAATCACAGTGTTTTAAAAATCACTGTTAAGACCAACAATCAGGTTACGTACAGTGGCAGCATTCGTAGTCACGACCAACATCCCTTCATCGTAGTTGGCTTTCAAAATAGTGGTGATGGCTTCAGCAATATCAAAAAACAAGTCGTCTGGTTCAACATTGCTTTCAACGAATTAAGGAAGAAATATCAATTTCATAGTTTCGACGCTTTCGGCCATTCAAATGGTGCTTTGATCTGGACTTATTTTCTCGAAGATTACTTTGATGAGACAGGCCTGCAAATCAACCATTTGATGACTATTGGTGCTCCGTTCAATTTTGAGGAAACTAACCCTGATAATCATACTGAAATGCTCAATCAACTGATCAAGGGACGCCAAAACCTGCCAAGCAATATGAGTTACTACTCCGTTGCCGGTACAAAGCAATACTTCGACGATGGAATCGTTCCTTTGAGCAGCGTTGATTCTGGTAAATATATCTACCAAAATCAAGTCAAACTGTACACACTGATCACTTTGACTGGCTCTAACGCTGAACATTCAGACATGTTGACCAACCCCCAATTTATTACCTTGTTTCATCAGTTTATCGTCCAAGAAAATTCCAATCGAAAAATAATTGACTCACAAAACAATCGACCTTAAAAAAAATACGCCGATTCTGCGATTAGAATTCGAGCGTATCTTCAGTCATAAAAAATTGGTTATTTACAATTCTTCTTTAAAAAAATTCTCTAAAAATTTGGCTAAACCATCATTAATATTTGTATCAGTTCCAAAATTGGCAATTTCTTTAACCTCTGGTAACGCATTTCCCATTGCCACCGAATACTTGGCTTGCTTCATCATTCCAACATCATTCAAGCCGTCACCGAAAACAAAAGTATGGTCAGAATCAATTCCATTTTCTAGTTGAATTCGTTTCACAGCCGAACCTTTATCGGTTCTCAAAGGGATCATTTCAAGATTATCCACACTCGAGGAGGAAACACGTAAGAGTTTACTTGCTAGCAGTTTTTCCTTGACATCAGCTAGTTCTGTTAAATCACCACGTGACAAGACGACCCCATTCGTTATTTGGTCTTCAACTTCTTGTAATTCTACCAAACTATACAACTCTCGATAACCGAAAGCTTCATCAAAGTTACCGGCATTTTGTGCAATGAAGCGAGGAATTTTCTCCGTGAAATAAGCTTTACTGGGTGTAAATAACATCATTGGTAATTGATACAGCTGCGTGGTCTCAAAAGCTTTCTCCACAGCGGCTTTACCCATTTTAACCACTTCACGTCCATTAGGGCCATCAAATACCGCCCCATTTGAAGTGATCATTTTAACATTAGAATTCAAAAGCTGTTGCGTAATCTTGGCTAATTCATACATCCGACCGGTCGAAATATAAAATGTTACCTCGTGCTGCTGTAAGCTCTCAATCGTATGTTTGGTTCGAACAGAAATATTTTTGTGATCAGCTAGCAGTGTTCCATCTAAATCCATAAACACTAAATATTTTGGCATTACTTTATTCCTCGATTTATTTTAAATAATTATCCTCTATATTGTAACAAAGTATTTGTAATCGTTTACTATTTTTGTGTTTTTTTCTTAAAATTAGGATTGGAAAAAGTTAGAAAAAAACTTATAATTTAAAAGGCAATATCCAAAGGGAGTACCTCGATGAAAATACACGATTTTAATAAAATTGCTCTGCTGTCGCAAATGAACGCTTTGGCTGGCTTAGAACACATTGGCAATGGTGAAAATAAAGCGATTGACAATTACTTTCAGATTTTTAAAGCTTGGCTTCAAAATAATCAAATATTGACCAAACTCAATCAGTATTCAAAAAAGGATATCACACTAGAACACGTTTCAACTAATGACTTCTTAGTTTGGCTCCTGCATTACGGTGATGTTTATGACAATTTGTTACGACAATGCTTGAAAAATGATCCTTTGCTAGACTATCACGCCGCCGCAAGGACTTTTTATCATCTGCGCCAATTTCATCCTAAGTTTTCATTCACCGTCGCTTTGACCTCACAATTGCCTAGAAATCAATTTCTTTCCGATAACGATTTAAATAAATTATTTTTTAACGAATCAACCCCTCAAATTTATCAGGCAATGATCGATTCATTAGAAAAGCTTGAAGATTTTGCAACTGAAAAAGATGCATAAAATTGCCTTATCGAATTTATAAATGTTTTGAAGTACCCCATAAATGTTAGATAATAATCTGACTTTTACGGGGTACTTTTTTATTAAGTTACAATTCTTAGAAAAAGTCTTACCAGAAAATTTGACCGAGACTAAAAAAATCCTTTCATGGTATCAGCTGAAATTATCTTATTTCAGTTGACGACCACAAAAGGATTATCGCAGTTAAAGTATCATAGATGTCTGCAAATTTTTTTAAACCGTTAATTCAATTTGATTGCCCTCGGGATCACAGACGACGCTTTCGTAATAGCCATCACCAGTCACCCTAGGACCACTAAGATGCTTGTAACCAGCTTTTTCAATCTTTTCAGTTAAGCTATCAACTTTTTCTTTTGAACCTAGTGAAAAGGCAATGTGCATATAACCTAACGGATAACCTTTCTCATGATGGCGGTTCAAGTCGTCACGAGTACCGACCTCCAACCTTGCTCCATCAGGAAAAGTTAAAAATCGTGATGAAAAAGTCGTCACTGGATTGTGATATTCATCGGAAGCTTGAGCTTGAAAAAACTCTTGATAAAATTCAACTGTTTTTTCCAAGTCTCTAACAAAAAGCCCAACATGTTCAATTCGCATCAAATCCCTCTAATCTAATCTTCGATATTTGAATTTATTTGTGTAACTCACCTTTTGACCTGCTAAAAGAATCGTGTTCCCGAAGTCGTCGTGATTGATTGCATCTGGCAACGTCATCAACTCCATGGCGATCGAACTAAAATCATGTCCACTATCATTTTGCGCAGTCGGACTGGCAGTGAAGATGACCAAACCGTTACGATCAGTATAAAAGTCGATTGCCCGCTGATCATCTTTCAAAGTAGCGGCCTTATCATGAACTAGATAAACATTATCAAATTCATCTTTATCCAGCGGCTTGAGCTGCTTTAGACCCTGACCGATTTTTTTGAAGTGCTTAAAGTCATAAGCATTCGTGGCTGACAAGATTTTTCCGGTTGGCAATTTATGCTCATCCATATCCAAAAAGCGTTTGGAATTGATTTGCAATTGCTGTTGCTTAATACTTTCTGCCCCGAGGTTGAAGTAAACGTGACAGCTAGGATTAAACAAAGTGTCATGATCTGTTTGACCACGATAAGTGATAGTGACTTCATCGTCATCGTTCAGGCTATATTGGACTTCAACTTTCAAAGTTCCAGGAAAGTCATCTTCATCTTTGACAGTGTGCGAAAAAGTCACCGAATTATCGGAATTTACTTTTGCATCAAACAGCTGCATTTGTAATCCTTGATCACCACTGTGGATAATATTGGCTCCGTCATTAGGCGTTAACTGATAATCAGTTCCATTGATATTAAACTGTGCTTGACCGATTCGACCAGCTACTCGACCGATCGTTTTACCGACCTCGTAGGGTGTTTGAATATAATCATTTAAATCTGTGAACTTTTCGATCAAAGAACGTTTTTGACCAGCTTCAGTCACTTCAAAGTCTTGCCAAGTAGCAGCAAAATTTAAGAGACTGATGCTCGTCTGGTTTTTATTTGTTAGCTTGTAGAGATAAACAGGTTGTCCTGCAATTTCCCCAAAAATTGTTTTTGCGACTACTATTTTGACTCTACCCCAGCTTTCTCAAGCAGATCCATATCCATAGCCCGCTTGATATTAGTTAATGTAACTTCAGAAGTATCTTTGAAATTCAAATCAGCTTCGTTCAAAATTCTTGGATCACCGATCCCCAAAGAGATAGCGCCAGAACCATTGATAGATTTGACACCAGCTGAAGCGTCTTCCACTCCGATACACTCTTCTGGCTTCAAGTTCAAAACTTCTGCAGCCCGAGTGTAGATCTCTGGATCTGGTTTACCATGTTTCAAAGTAGCTGGATCGACTTTTGCATCAAAGTACTTGGCTAAATCTAGTTTCTCCAAGACCATTGGTGAATTCTTTGAAGATGATGCTAAAGAGATCAAGTAGTGATGATCCGATAAATCCTTAATGAAATCTTCCATACCAGGTAGAATCTCTGATTTATCTAAGTGGTCCAGTAATTTCAAATAGTTATCGTTCTTCTCTTTGGCAAAAGCTTCTTTCTGTTCCTCAGTATATTCATTTTCTTTATTGCCATACTTTAAAATTAAGTTAAGAGAATTCATCCGGCCAACACCCTTTAAGTTGTTAGCCAATTCATCGCTCCAAGTGACTCCGAGCTTATCAGCCAATTGATGCCAAGCAATCGAATGATAAGCAGAAGTATTCGCGATGACACCATCAAGGTCAAACAAGAATCCCTTAATTTGTTCAAATTTAGTCATGTTTAGTAAGCTCCCTTTGATAAAAAAGTGTCTGAATCCAATCTTCAGACACTTCGAATTTTTACAATTATTTTAACAGTTGCGATTCATCAAAAACTTTAATTTCTAGTGGTTCTCCAGAAATAAGTTTGAAATGTGGTCCAGCATTATCGACTTCGATCTCAATTACACGACCTCTAAAGACTTGTCTAAATGAGTAACTGTTCCATTTCTTTGGCAAGAATGGTTTATAGCTTAAGGAGCCATCGTCATGCACTCTCATGCCGGCGAAACCTTGAACCATTGCTAGCCAACCACCAGTCATCGAAGTGATATGCAAACCGTCAGCAGTGTCATTATTATAATTGTCTAAGTCTAGTCTAGCGGTTCTCTCATATAAAGCAACCGCTTTCTCTTCATAATGTAAATCAGCTGCCAAAACGGAGTGAATTGCAGGTGAAAGACTTGACTCATGAACTGTTAATGGTTCGTAGAAATCAAAATTACGTTTCTTTTCACGCTCTGAGAAATCATCGATGAAGTCCCAAATTCCTTGAAGAACATCACCTTGCTTGATGTATGGAGAACGCAAGATTTTATCCCATGACCAATGCTGGTTGATTGGCAATTGATCCTTTGGAATAGCACTAACTGGTTGAATATCCTTGTCCAAGAAACCATCATGTTGAACAAAGATTCCCAAGTCTTCATCGTATGGTAAGTACATTTTGTCGACAATATCTTGCCAGTGTTTCTTTTCAGTATCAGAAACAGCCAATTTCTTTGATTGATCAGCTGAAACTTCATCCAAAGTCTGCAAGGTATATTTCAAAGTCCATTTGGCTAAGAAATTAGTGTACCAATTATTATCAACGTTATTTTCATACTCATCTGGACCCGTAACGCCATGAATCATGTATTGACCGTTACGTTGACTGAAGTGAACTCGATCTGCCCAGAAACGAGAGATTTCCGTTAAGATCTTGCTACCTTCATTCAAGACAAAGGACTTGTCGCCTGTATAACGGGTGTAATTATAAATTGCGAACGCTATATCGCCATTACGGTGGATCTCTTCAAAAGTGATTTCCCATTCGTTATGGCACTCGATACCATTAAACGTTACCATTGGGAATAATGCCCCTTTAAGACCTTGTTGTTGAGCATTGACGTAGGCACCATCAAGTTGATTGTAACGATACATCAATAAGTTTCTTGCAACTTCTGGCTTAGAAACTCCTAAGTATACTGGTATACAAAATGCCTCAGTATCCCAATATGTTGCCCCACCATATTTTTCACCGGTAAAGCCTTTAGGTCCGATATTTAATCGTGAATCATCACCAGAATAAGTTGTAAAGAGACCAAAGAGATTGAAACGCATACCTTGTTGGGCATCAACATCACCGTCGATCTTAATATCAGACTGATTCCAACGCTCTGCCCATACATTTTCGTGGGCTGCATAGAGATCTTCATAAGAAGTTCGACTGATTTTAGCTGATGTACCTTCTAAAGCATCAAGCATATCATCGACAACTTTGTAATCACGAGAAGTTAAGACAACTACCCGCTTCTCAATCGTGCCTATTTCTGCAGGTTTCAACACTTTCTCAAAAGTCTTACTTGTTTCAAAATCAGCTACATTATAGTCACTTTCGGATAAATTGGTTACATATCCGACTTGCATTCCTGAAGTAAATCTTGGTGTACCAAAATTATTTTCCTTGGTTTCTGCCACCAAGGTGTTTTCATTGATATTTAAAACATTCCAGAAATGTTCATCATAATTAGCATCTTCATTCTTAACATTGGCATCAAGAGATGAAGTAACTTTAACATCAATATTAGAATCGGATAAGTTTTCAAAGGTTACCTTTTGAACTGATAATTCTTTTTGGGCACCACTGAGAAATCTTACGAAAGTGAATTTTACCTTCTTGCCGTTCTTTTCAACAATGAATGAACGATTCAAGGTGGCATCCTTCATATTCAAATCAAGGGTAAAATCGGTAATCTCGTCGGTATAAAGATCAAGCTTTGATCCATCGATCAAGAAATTCATTTTAATGAAGTTAACTGCGTTAATAACCTTTCCGAAGTACTTTGGATAGCCATTTTTCCACCAACCGACACGAGTCTTGTCAGGGTACCAAATTCCGGCTAAATAAATTCCAGGTAAACTGTCACCCGAATAATCTTCTTCAAAATTACCACGCATCCCCATGTAACCATTTCCTAAGCTGGTCAAACTCTCTTGAAGACGTTTGTTCTCTTTGTCTAGCTTGTGAGTTACAACGTTCCAAGGATCTACTTCAAAAATCCTTTGCATTAAGTACACCTCCTATAAAAAAAGGTAACTAGGTAAAAATACCTAATTACCCTTCAAAATCTTTAAAGAATCGTTTCTTCAGTATCTTTGTCAAAATAGTGAGCTTTTGTCATTTCAAAAGCCATTTGAACTTCGTCACCAGGTTTATGATGATCACGTGAATCGACTTTGGCAATAAAGTCGGTTCCGCCTAGGTTAGAATAAAGAATCGATTCCGCACCTAACAATTCAGAAACTTGGATTTTAGCATTAATTAAAGCATCAGGGAAAGTTTGAATAGCAACTTCTTCGGCATGGACGTCTTCAGGACGAATACCAAAGGTAAGTTCCTTGCCAACATAGCCTTTCTTTTCAAGAACCTTATATTGGCCTTCAGGTACTGCAATATTTAGACCTTGATCATTAACAATCTTGCCGTCTTCAAGTTTAACGTCAAAGAAGTTAGTAGCAGGTGAACCAATGAATCCAGCTACGAATTTGTTAGCGGGTTTACTATATAGTTCAGATGGAGTACCTACTTGTTGAATCTTACCATCACTCATGATAACGATTCGGTCGGCCATTGTCATAGCTTCGACTTGATCGTGAGTAACATAGATGAAGTTACGTCCCAAGCGTTGGTGCAATTGAGCAATTTCTGTACGCATTTGTACTCTCAACTTAGCATCCAAGTTTGACAATGGTTCATCAAGCAAGAACAAGTTTGCATCACGAACGATGGCACGTCCTAAAGCAACACGCTGTCTTTGACCACCTGATAGAGCAGCTGGCTTACGTTGAAGATAAGGTGTTAGACCCAAGATCTCGGCTGCATTTTCAACACGTTTCTTAGTATCTTCCTTATCATTCTTACGAATATTCAATCCGAAAGCCATGTTATCGAATACGCTCATATGTGGATACAAAGCATAGTTTTGGAAAACCATCGCAATATCACGATCTTTAGGAGAAACATCGTTCATGACTTTGTCATCCATCTTAAAGTCACCTTTTGTGATGTCTTCCAAACCAGCTATCATACGCAATGTGGTGGATTTACCACATCCGGAAGGTCCAACAAAGACAATAAATTCACCATCTTTAATGTCCAGGTTAAAGTCACTAACCGAATAGTCAGTATTACCTTGATAGCGTTTGTAAATGTGTTCCAAATTAATTTTTACCATTTTTAACGCTCCTTAAAAATTTTCGACTTTCAGCTAACAAATAAGTTTAATCTTACTAATCTAGATGTGTCCACCACACCCATAGTCAATCCTTTTTGGCTACTTGACCACCAAGCAATCTATAAGAGACGTACGTTGGAAGCGATACGCTACAGATAACGCTTAGAAAAGCCAATTGCAAAACGAAATTCATTAAGATCAAGATTAAAAATACTATTACTGAGATAATTATTGGTAAAGGTTTTTCGACGAATAGAGTCAAGATGTTGGAAAATTTATTAGTTGCTAATTGAAATCCCGTCGCTACTAACAGCATGAAAAATACGAATGTAAAGATCAAAACTGCCATATGCCACTGTGGATTACCAATCGTCAACTTATTCAACACGATGAACAAGACTGCGCCTAAACCTAATCCAAAATTTATTAGATAGTTTTTTTGTAAAGCAAACCATTTTATAAAAAAGTATTTGAAAAAGCTAACACTTCCATTAGTTTGCCAATCTTGGACGGCCGCATAACTAGCAACCAATCCGGGAATTGTGAAAACTGAGATCATCAACCACAGAATCACTAACAAAATACTGTACGTAATCGAGAAATTTAGATTCGACATCACGATTGCGGTCAAAATAACCGAAAAGTTTAATAGGAAGAAAGAGAAATTAATGCTAATGAGTGACATTAACCAATTCCCACTGGCAATCAGTTTCTGTCCATTTTTTGATTTTAAATTGATCACAACGGTTCGTCCTTTCTATTTTTCTACTTAACAGCACCATCAGTAACACCTTTGATAATCCATTTTTGAGCAAATAGATAAAAGATGATTACAGGGATGATGGAAAGTGTGATACCAGCCAAAGCTAGATGCCATTGCTTAGTATATTCACCGAAGAAATTGAACATTTGAAGAGGAATTGTGTATTGCGCCTGTGGTAAAACAAGTGATGGCAATAAGTAGTCATTCCAGATCGCAATGATGTTCAAAATAGCAACTGTAACTGTAATTGGTGAAAGCATTGGGAAGATAACTTTTGAGAAAATCTGCCAACGACTTGCTCCTTCAATTTCAGCTGATTCATCCATCGCAATAGGAATACTTGATAAAGTACCTTGGTATAAGAAGACCGACAAACTGGCATCAAAGCCCAGATACATGATTACCAAGCCCCACATGTTCAAGAAGTGTACAGCACCAAAGTTAGCAGTCAAAGGAATCATAACTGATTGGAATGGAATCAACATAGCTGAGATAAAGAGCATTAGGATTCCGCCACTCAACTTGCTGTGATTTCTTTGTAATGCATATGCAGCCATTGATGAACAAAGAATGATCAACAATACACTGCAGACAGTGATAATGAATGAATTCGTTAATGAACCAATAAAGTTCAAGGCTTTAAACGAGTTCACGTAGTTATCGCCTGTACTTGGGTGTGGGAACGAAAGAACAGATGCGAAGATCCCTTTTGGTGTTTTGAATGAATTAGTAACGATCAAGTAAAATGGGAACAACCAGAGAATTCCTAGTAAAGCTCCGAGAATACCTAATCCAACTCTACCTTTTTTATTCATTAGAGATCCTCCTCTCTCTTACGGTTGTAGGCTACTTGCAATAGTGAAATAGCAGCAACAATGATGAAGAAGATAATAGCTTTAGCTTCTGATAAAGCAAAGTTACCAGAGTTATAAGCGGTATTAACAATATCCATAGCTAACATTTGTGTTGAATTGTATGGACCACCATTTGTCAATGACAAGTTTTGATCGTAAATCTTGAACCCATTTGATAGAGTCAAGAACATGCAAACTGTGAATGCTGGAGCAATCATTGGGAACGTGATCTTTGTGAAACGTTGCCAAGCTGAAGCTCCGTCAATCTTTGCGGCTTCAATGATTTCATTAGGAATATTTTGTAGATAGGCGATATAAATGATCATGATGTAACCACTCATTTGCCATACCGTAACAATAACTAATCCCCAAAAACCAGTTGTTTCATTGGTCAACCAGTTTTGAAGCCAATTCATATGCAAGGCATCACCTAATGCTTGGAAGCCTTGTGTGAAGATAAATTGCCAAATGAAACCTAAGATCAAACCACCGATCATATTTGGCATGAAGAAAATGGTACGTAAGAAATTATTTCCCTTAAACTTTTGTGTAACTAATAATGCTAGTCCCAAGCCTATTACGTTAAGCATGATAACAGTGACAATAACAAACCCCACTGTAAACCAAAAGGCGTTAATAAACGCCTTATCTTGGAATAATGTTATGTAATTTTGAAATCCTACTACTTTGGTGAATCTCAAACCGTCCCAATCAGTAAATGAATAGAATAAACCTTCAAGAACGGGAATAAATACAACCAAAGCTAACGCAACGAGGGTTGGTGTTAAAAATAACCAGAATGAAAGACTTTTGTTTTTCATATTCATTGCCCTCTTTTGTTAAATCTAATTACTTGATGATTTTTGTTGCTTTGCCCAACCATCTTTCATATTTTGAACTGTCTTATCCCAGCTTTGTTTGCCTGATAAGTACTTTTGTAGATTTGGTTGTGCAACGTCTGGATCCCATGAAGTACCAGTGTATCCTGGGAATGCCCAGCCAGTTGTCTTGTGTTCTTGTGAGTACTTGAATACTACTGATGTCAATGGATCTTTCATCTTGTAGTTGTCGTAACCCTTGTATGCAGGAACAAAGTGCAATGTATTAACAACATCTTTCTTACCAGCTTTAGATGTGTATAGCCAATCTAGGAAGTTCTTAGCAGCTTTTTGTTCTGCTTCTGACTTTTGACTATTAACAGCCCAATATAGTGATGTACCAACTGGTAATTTGCCTTCTTCACCAGGTACAGGAATTGGAATCATACCAATATCGTTCTTAGCAAAGTTCTTATCAATACCTTCAACTGTTGGGTAAATCCAGTCACCTTGTTGAATCATAGCTGTCTTACCTTGTGAGAAGTATTGGTTAACTTGTGCTGAGTAATCCATTTGCATAACTGGCTTGATTGAGTAATCTTTTTGAAGATCAAGCATTGTCTTCATATCAGCATTCTTTGAAAATGCCATTGTCTTTGACTTGTAAAGCTTTTGAGCATTACCGTTGTAGTCTTGAGCTACATAAAGGTTTAGCAAGTGGTCAGACATAATCCAAGCTTCCTTACCAGGAAGTGCAAATACACCTTTAATACCTAATTGATCCTTTTGAGCATCCAATTGTTTAACAGCTGCTTCCAACTTGTCAACTGTTGTCAAACTTTCTGGATCGATTCCAGCCTTTTCAAAGACTTTCTTGTTGTAAACAAATCCATAACCCTCAACGTTGAATGGTAGTCCAACGGTCTTACCTTGGTCGTTCTTAACAGCATCCAATGTTCCTGGTTGTGCTGCCTTTGCGGCTTTCGTGTCTGATAAATCAGCTTCGTGAGCCTTAAATTGCTTTACATCAGCTGGACCAGCCAAACTGAAGATTGTTGGTGCGTTACCAGATGAAATTCTGGTCTTCAAAACTGGATCGTATTGAGTACCACCACCGATTGATGTAACTTCAATCTTTACATTTGGATGGCTCTTTTCGTACTCTTTAGCAATTTGTTTAAATTGCTTATTATTTTCAACCTTTCCTTGAAGAATTGTAATCTTGACATCCTTACCTGAGGATGAGCTGTTACTGCAGGCTGCCAACATAAATGCTGCACCGGCTGCCAAAGCAATAACTCCCACGCGTTTTCCAAAACGCTTCCAGAAGTTCTTCTTCATTACCAAAGCCCCCTAATAAAAATAATATTTCTTTATTACGATTTCCATTATGTTTCTAAAACCGACTGTTTGCAACCGCTTTCTTGATGTTACCGATAACAGCTTTGCTTTTGATCAAAAAATGGACAAAAAAATTGGTCAATTCTAAATTGAATCGACCAATTTTTATTATTTTATTCAATTGCCCCTTGTATCACGATTGGATCGTAGTCCAAATGAACTATACCATTTGTGACGTCAATCAAGGAACTGTTCAACATATTTGTATAACTGCCACTTGGCAACTCGACTGATATATCATTTGACATGCCCTTCAAGGTAAACAAACCGATTCGATAAATGTTGCCTAATCGATAAGTTACTTTGACAGTGTCATTTTCTAGAGCTTCGACTTGATATTTACCACTGACTTCAATGTCGCTTTGGCTCAATTGATGCATCCGTAAGATCAGGGAGCTTAGATTCATCTTGGCACTATCCCAATCCAACTTATCAGAATCAAATAAGCTTGGTGTATGTTTAAAGCCATATTCTTGTCCAGCATAAACTAGAGTTGAACCTTGTTGGAATTCGGAAAAAGCAGTCCAATTGTACATGTCATTTTCATTAATAAACATGCTGTGGGCCCGTGGTTGATCATGATTCTCCAAATTACGCATCTTAATATAGTTGCTTGGATAAATCTTAACTTGATTATTCAAGGCATCAACATATTGTTGCAAAGGTATATCGCCTTTGACGTATGAACGCCAAATTTGGTCAATATCATAGTCATAGGTCATATCAAAGGCACTGTATAGTTCTTCATCGGAAGAAACGTGGAAACCTTTCTCACCTAAGGCCTTGATATAGTCTTTACTTGTAGATTCAGCTAACCAGACTGTCTTAGGGTTCACCTTGCAGACTTCTTTTCTAGCTTCTTTCCAAAATTCAATTGGAACTTGTGGCGCAACATCGCATCTAAAACCATCGACGATTTTAGCATAACGCTTCAACGTCTCGATTTGATAATTCCACAAAGCCCGGTGTGAATAGTCTAATTCGGCAACGTCGGTCCAGTCTTCATTCTTGTTATAAAGATTGCCATCTTTGTCATGTAAGAACCATTCTGGATGAACTTGTAAAAGAACTGAATCACGAGAAGTATGATTATAAACGATATCTAGCATCACTTTCATCCCATGGTCATGGATCGATTTAACGATTTTTTGGAAGTCTTGCCAAGTACCAAGTTGAGGATCGATGGCCCGATAATCTTTAATGGAATAAGGTGAGCCTAACTTACCTTTTCGATCTTTTTTACCGATTGGGAAAATTGGCATGAGCCAAATATAGTCGGTTCCCAATTGCTTGATCCTATCCAAATCTGGCTCAAGTGCCATCAAAGTTCCTTTTTTGGTATGATTTCTTACGAAAATACAGTATATTTGCGTTTTTCTGAGTTTTATATCCGTCTGACTAGCCATTGTAACACCCCACTATTTTTTTGATTCTAAAACACAACAACCCCAAGGTTCTAATTCAAGCGTTTCATTGACATGTTTAACCGCAGAATTAGTTAATACTTTTTTCCAAACTGCTTTAGGCAGTTTGAATTGCTTCTTTTGATCAGAAAAGTTGGCTACTACGATACCTTTTGTATTTGTTGTCTCCATTAGGTAGGCATATACTTGCGGATCGGTGAGCAACAATTCATATTGACCATTAGTAAAGCAACGATGTTTTTTCAACTTCAAAACTTGCTGATAGTAATTCAAAATGCTATCGGGCTGATTTTTTTCTTGATGAACGTTATTTTCATCAGTTAGTGCCCAATTCCATGGCTGTACATTGGAGAAACCATGATATTTGGTAGCATTCCATTGCATTGGTCCACGGGCAGTCATTTCATCCTGTCCATTCAAATAGTGCAATATTTCTTCATCTTTATATGACTTTTGGCGGAGACTCTTGATCAAATCTTCTGCTCTTTGATCTTGAAAATCGTCAACTTTAGCAAATTTCAGCCCGTGCATGCCAATTTCTTCCCCGTAGTAAATAACTGGTATACCCCGTTGTAAGAACAATAATGTCGCTAACATTTTAGTGACTCGTTCATTTTCAATCGGCAGGTTCAAACGATCTAGCACTCGACTGATATCATGATTTCCCCAAGTCAAAGTTGGTAAACTGACATCGTTCAAGATACTTTCCCATTCAACATAGGTTTGCTTCAACGAATCTAACGACAACTTCCGATCTTGGAAGAATCTAGGAATGTCAGGATTACTATCATCAAAGACTTCCCCATAATTATCGGAGTTGACCACTACATCGCAAACATTGCCATCTTTTCGAGTATACTCTGCCGCATCTCTAGCCTTGGCAGAAGAAGCTTCCCCGAACAAAAAGACATCAGATTTGTATTGTTTCAATTCTTTCACAAAACCGCTCATATAATCCTTAACGGCTGGCAACTTGGCATAAAAAGTATCATCAATTGGAAACTTTTCGTTAGCGATCAAAGAATTTTGTGCAAAATTGGCTTTGGCGATATGGATGAAAGCATCGAGTCTGAATCCATCTACACCTTTGTCGATCCAAAATTTAGCAATATCGGCAATCGACTTTTGAACTTCGGGATTTTTCCAGTTCAAGTCAGGCATCTTTTTGTCAAACAAGTGAAAAAAATACTCATGAGAATTGTTAGGATTTTGTTCCCAAACACTGCCTCCAAAAAATGAACCCCAATTATTAGGCTCATGACCAGCGACTGCATCATGCCAAATGTAATAATCCTTAAAGATACTATGAGCGTCATTGATAGCATCTTTAAACCAAGGATGTTGATCAGATGTATGATTGATCGGTAAGTCCAAAATGATATGCAGACCTAATTTATGAGCTTTTGACACCAGCTCTGAAAAATCGGTCGTATCCCCTAATATAGGATCAATCGCAAAATAGTTAGAAACGTCATAACCATTATCTATCTGTGGAGATACGAAGATTGGATTAAGCCAAATTGCATTGAATCCCATATCTTTGATGTACTTTAAATGTTTTGTAACCCCAGGCAAGTCCCCGATACCATCATCATTGGTATCTTGAAAACTTTTGGGGTAAATTTGGTAAATAATTGCTTGATCATACCAATTCACAACAAGTTGCCCCCTTTGTGTAAACCCTTACAGTCCAGTATAAAAAAGTAAGCCTCACCTAAGCAAGGCTATATTGTATGTTATCGGTAACAGTTTATTTTCGTAAAGTACCGCCCAAACTGATTTTAGGTTCAAAGACGAGCGAACCTTGACTGGCGTTGGAGTTGATCTTATCCAGCAGATTTTCACCACAAGCACTGCCCATTTCGATAATCGACTGTTTGATTGTCGTAATTTTAGGCGAGGCGACTTGATTTAGAAAAACTCCGTCAAATCCAGTCACTCCGAATTCTTCAGGAATTTTCCCGCCGCAACGGACGACACCACGTTCAATTCCGATTGCTAACCGATCAGAGGCGCAGATAAAAGCTGTGTTCTCGGTAATATTGTCCCAATTCTGTTCGACAAATTCCTCTGCCAAATGACTGTGATTACCAAAACGATGCAATTCAGGCATCATTCGCTTTTCTTGAACTTGCTGCAAATAACCGGCTTCACGAGAATATTCAAAGGATTCCTTCGAATCGATTCCGATATAGATCAGACGATCATAACCTTTTTCCAAGGCGAGTTGGGCCAACTTGTAAGCACCTGCTTTATTGTTGGTATCAACATAATCAAAACCATAACGATTTTCGCCAAACATAATCACTGGCTTCTGCAACTTCTTGATCCAATCAACATCCTTTTCACGCATACCGGTGATAATATAACCATCGCAATTACCAATATCAAAGTTACGTCTTGTGACTAGCTGCAACGAGTACTGGTGTAGATCTAAAGTTTTGGCTATACCAATCATCAAGTTCATATAGTACGGCTCGGTTGTATCGATATCTTCCAAAATGCAAAGCTTGATAATCCGAGTACTTTTATTTACCAAAGCCTTTGCTATCATGTTGGGGTGATAGTCTAACTCGCGCATTGCTTGATAGACCATCTGCTTCAATTCATCAGTGACTTTTTCCGGATGATTAATTACCCGTGAAACAGTCATTTTTGAAACATTCGCCCTTTTTGCCACATCAACTAAAGTCGTCATGTTTTTCCCCCTCCATAAGTCACAATATAATTATACCAATATTAACCGATTTCAAAACATATAAATTACTTCATATTCTCAAGACGAAATGCCTACATAAATTATTTGATTATTCCCTAGAAATATAACAGTATTGGATAAAATTTCTAGGAGGTGTCAGATATGTTTTTTTATTTGCTAGCAACAGCGGTTTTTATGATTCAATGTTTCCTAATGTTACTCATCTATTTTAACGAACAAAAACCTTCAAAAAATAAACTAAAGAACTCCAACTCGCAGAATATTCCAACTGATGAATTCTTTTATTTCATCCTTGTCCCCTGCTTGAATGAAGGAAAAGTTATTCAGAATACCCTTAAAAATTTAAGCAATCTACCTGGCAGAAAACAAATTATTGCCATCGATGACGATTCTGATGACGATACTTTGGAACAGATTCAAGCTTTGGGTAATTCAATAGCTATTATTCAGCGTCAGAAACCAAACGCCAGAACCGGCAAAGGGGATGTTTTAAACGCAGCCATGCCTTTTGTCACCAATTATATTCAAGAACAGCAACTTGATCCCAACAAATGTATCGTTGGTGTAATTGATGCAGATGGTGTTTTAAGCCCTAATAGTTTCGACAAATTAAATGAAGCTTTTTTGGATAATACCACCGATGCTGTTCAATTGAGAGTCAAAATGAAGTCGCCACGAAGAGTCTTGCAAACGTTCCAAGATATCGAATTTTTTATTATCAATCATCTAACCCAGATCCTCAGATCAAACATTGGTGCGGTTGCTCTATGTGGCAATGCTCAATTTTTCCGCTACTCCACCGTCACTGCCAAACTAGGTTACATCCCTTGGGGCAACGCTTTACTCGAAGACTATGAATTAACTTTGCAGTTAGAATTAAAAGGTCTAAAAATTCGTTATATCGGTGAGGCATACGTCTCCCAAGAAGCCTTACTAAGCGTTAAGAAGTTGATTGTTCAAAGATCTCGTTGGGCACAAGGGGGCTTGAATTGTTGGAAATACCTCAAGCGAATCGTTACTTCTAAGGAAATGTCTACACCGCAAAAACTGGATACTTACTTCTTCTTTTTCAATCCAGTTTTAAATTTCCTCGCTGATTTCAGTATTATTTATCTCACCATTACTTCGATTTTAAGCCATGACAAAAACCCTGAATTTATTGTCGTAGCGTTAATTGCTTCAGCCATCATCGGTCTATTCTTTGGAACGATTTTCTCACTGATTTACCTAAGAGAATTACGATTAACTCACAAAAATCATCTGACTATTAACAAGGCAGATGTATCATACTTAAGATTACATGCTGGCCACCTATTTTTAGCCATCGCTTTAGTATCATACGTTTACGTTATTCTCTTCTTTAGCCTGTTGATGTCGCTTTACCATCAAGTGATTGGACAAAATACTTGGGTCAAAACTAAACGAGTTTAAAAAAGCCATTCAGCTTCTGATTAAGCTGAATGGTTTTTGAGTTGTTCATAGAGTTTAATTGTTACGAACAGGACCAGGCTGACTACTAAGGATACTAATAAGGCACTTTCCAAAAAATTAGGGAAATAAATATCTTTGGGAATTTGTTGTAAAATCTTCATAAATATTGTCATATTTCATCACCTCGAAAGGATTATCTCAAGGTTGTTCTCAGAAATCAAAAAAACCGTCCAGACGTTCCGGACGGTCATTCTAGTTACGGAGTTCTGAACGGATTACTGAATCGTAGTTGTATCAGTGATTTAAGAGATATTAGTTCTTCGTGACAACACCAGTAACAACATAAGCATAAATCTGTTCTGTTTCTTCCTATTCTTAGTTGAAATATTGTTCATAAAAAATTTAACTGCAGTTATTTACAGCACTTGTCCTTCTTATCTTGTTCTCTTTGATGTATTTCATAAAATATATCAGATCTTTTTTTCATTTCCACATATACAGATATTCCCACTAATAACAATAGCCCCACTGCAAATATAACAAACAAAAGTAATACGTTACTTATCACGTCACTTGATTTTGAAACATCAATTGGTTTAATCGTAGAGTATTTTTGATACTTTATTATTTTGTATGCAGTTGGTTTGGAGGGAATATAATTAAGAAAACCTATAATTCCCAACACCAGTGCCAATCCAAGGGTTGCTAACGAAAAATAATACGAAGATATAGGACTCACAGTTAGCTTCAATTTTAATTCTTCATCAGAATAATCAATATACTTTCTTTCTTTTTGTTTGCATTTACAATGACATTCGGACATTATTGTTTCTCCCAACAAAAGATAATACGTAGCCTATACAATTAGCATATTCCTTATAAGATTCATTACAACCCCTAATAATTTATACTTAAATCAGCCTTTATATCCTGATTCATGTTGATATTTAATTGGAATGTATTGATATATTCCATTTGAAGTTAAAAGGTGTGAAGAGTTGTAAAAAAAACGTACAAATATCTAGAACACTGGGTAATTGGTTTTGAGACAGAAAAAAACTCTAACCGATGATATAACAACGATTAGGACTAACTGATTTTTGATTTTACAAAGGCTTGAAAAATCAATTAATACCAGTGATAGGGGGAGTTCCTTCCTACTATGTAGGGTTTAATACGTCAAAGGTGACCAAAGGTGTTCGATTTCAAAATCAGTTGGTTATGAGTTGAACAAATTAGATATTGCTAGTTAGCAGTTTTTTGCTAACTATTTTTTTGTCATTTTTCATAATTAATTCACTATGAGATTCAATCAAATATCTTTTGTGTAATTCCTTTCTTATAACGTCATGCTTCTTCTTGTCATCTTCTTGGATCGCAATAATAATTCCAGTAACAATTGCCAATAGTACAAGGGCAACAAAAGATGCACCCAGCAGTTGACTAATATAAAATGATGTCTCATTATTAAAAGCATGTGACCATTCCGCAGTTCTATTACCTGTACTTTTTTGAAAATAACCTGAAGTGACCGAATACATTACACCAATAGATGTTCCAAAAAATGTCATAATAGTTATAATCCCCATTGCAAAAAATTTACAAACCATTATTGAATCATTCGGTTTAAAATTGTCGTCCATGTGTTGGAGTTCTTCTTTTGCACATATTGTACAATAATATTCGAAACTATTTTTTTCATTACGTCCCCCCAATTATTGATTTCATGATTAATTATACACAAATAAAAAGATTATAATTTTCTCCGATTATTCAAACATAGATCCTGAAGTATATTCTAAAGGTAAATACTCTTCTATAGCTATCTTTGCCATTGTAATTCCATTAATAATTTTAATACCATCATTTAAAAATAAGTTTCCGATTGTCACATTATCTATTTTAGAAGAATGGAAAAAACAGCAAAAAAAGGATAATCCAAACGATGATCTAAGCAATCAATTAATCTTTATGAATCCTAAAACTAAATCCCATTTTTCTCTCGAAGTTCGGAGAAGGTGGCAACAGAAAATAAACGTGGCCATTGATTTAGATCATAACGTTACACTACATGTATTCCGTCACACACACGGTACACTTCTCCTGGACAATAATTATGATTTAACTTTCAAAGACCTTCAAAAACGTCTCGGACACAAAAACTTGCAAACAACTATCAATACCTATCTTCACTCAACAAATAAATCAGATAGTAAAATGGTAAAAGCATTGCAAAAGGTGGATAACATTTCTAATGATTTAGAGAATAATAAAAATGAATAACCGTGACAACATTGTGACAACATAGAGTTACATATCGGTACATTTTTTACACGGCATTACATACTTGAATCAAAATATTACGACAAAAAGGCCCCTATATCGTCTGATATAGAGGCTTTTTTACATACCATTACATTCTCTTACATAATGGTACATATTTAGTTACGGAGTCAACATAACTATTGCATGTACTTTTTTTATTTGATAAATATCTCTGACATCTATCGGTTACTATTATCTAGGGAAAGTGCCCGGCTGTAAATAAGAAAATCAAACTATAACTAAACCGTTAGTTTCATGTGACGGAATTGTAAGATTGACTGAAATGTGAAATACTGAAATTAATAAAAATTTTGGAAGTGATCAAGATGCAATCTGCCACTCAAATAATCTTTATAATCAATAGTTGTGTAATCGCCGTCAGTCTAATTGTTGGTGTAATCTTAGGCTCCATTGCCCTATTCAAAATTGCTAATGCTCTAAAACGTCGCAATAAGATTTTGTACCAAAACACCCGTCCTTACTTGATTTGTCAACGAAGTAACCAGCAACTGGCAATTAAAAATGTCGGTCAGGCAGCTGTAATTATCGATGAGATCTTGCCAGCTGACTTAATTTCACCTTGGAAACCTCAAAGAATTCTAGCTGAACAAGTACTTTATTTCAACTTATCAAAGGCACAACAGTTGAATTTGACCATCAAATATCATGATACGATCGACAATTATCAGGAAAATTTCTTCCTATAATAGGTTAAACACCTTACAAAAGCGTTAGCACTCCTCCCTAATTAGTTGTGATATTATTCCAATTAAGCTAGGAGGAATGGTCATGACAAAGAAAATCTGGATTGTTTTCATAACCATAATTATTTTATTAATACCCGCAGCCCTTTATGAATTATGGTATTTACCTAATTATAGTGGTGATGCATATTACACTTATATTGGAAAATCATATAAAGAAATAATTGAAAAAGATAGTTCAGGTAATGATTATCATGAATTTGATTATAAGCAAGCCGGCTATGATAAAAATGGCAATGAAAAACTATTAAAATTTGACAGCGCCTTAGGCCGCCCCATCAAGAATGATAATTTTCTAGAAGTGACTTTTAATCAAAAGCATCAACAAGTGATCTCTTGGAAGAAAGTACCTAAAGAATCGATTCCTCGCAGTCCCTTGGAAAAAATCCTCAAACAAAAATAAGTTTCATAAGGTTTTACCTTATGCATTCCTAACCAAACTACGTAAAAATACCCCTCGATTCAATTTTCTGAATCAAGGGGTATTTGAATTATTCGGTTTTATTTTTGAAAATATTCCTTCGCGTAATTGGTCACATTGGTAATATACTCTTGTCCAGCAACGTTCAATGACTCTGCATGACCTGCACCTTTTACGATCCAAAGTTTCTTAGGACCTTTAGCATAATCATAGTTTTGATAAGCATTCTTGGTTGGAACAAAAGTATCTTTTGACCCGTGGATAACGAATAATGGAACTTTACTCTTCTTCAGAGTCTCCCTGGTACTAGCTTGATAAAAGTTATAGCCGGCCAATGCATCTCCATACAAACTTGCCGTCGGTACGATTGGAAAACTTGGTAAATTAAACATTTCTTTTAGTTGGTAATCTAATTCACCGGAAATAGTTGAATAACCACAGTCTTCAATCGCAAACTTAACGTTCTTAGGCTTCTCACCTAAGGTATACATAACGGTGGCAGCACCCATACTGACACCAAATAAACCAACTTCAGACTTGGAACCAAACTTCTGATTGATCATATTGATCCATTCAGCCATATCGGTTCGATCTTTCCAGCCGTATCCGGCATATTTACCGCCACTCATCCCAAACGAACGAGTATCCGGTGCCAGTACGTTATAGCCAGCATCGTGAAACATTTTGACATACGTTCCCATATACTTACTAGCACTACCAAAACCATGAATTACAACGACGGTCTTAGCAGTTTGATGATTGGCCGGCAAATAACGTGCCTTCAATTTGACTTTATCTTTAGTCGTCTGCTCCCATATCTCTTGCTTTTGGTCAGCGAACCACAGACTATTTTTGCTCATTTTACTTTTAACTTCGCTGCTATAGCCATTCTTGCTAAAAGCATAATTAAACATATAGCCACTAGCGCCCAAATCAGCGACTAATAAGACTCCGATCGTAACGCCCAGAGCTACTTTTACAAATTTTTTCACATGCATAATAAACTACCCTATTCTTATTGATCAATGCTAAATCATCATAAGCTAAAAGGTAATTTAATTGCAACTAAAAGACTTATTGAACTTGTTCTTGAGAAAGTTTTTCATCACGTAAACGATTCTCTGTCGCATCTTTGTGGAACCAGTGGATGTGTGAATCAAAGAAAGCAATTATATCGTTCATAAAGTACATGATATAAGTTAGGAACATAACTGGACTGGCATCGCCTTGAGTAGCAGTAATTCCCCAAAGAACGATTGACATAATACCTTGAGCTGTCCAGAAATAATATTGTTCACGGAAACGTAAGGTACATAGAAGAGCACCTGTAAAGCCAATTGCTGCTGCAACAGAGTCAGTAACAGGTCTAGGACTGATAAACAAATGTGTATCCATCAAATATAGCAAGCCCCAAGCAACGAAAAAGAACACCGCTGTATTGAACCACTTTTTCGCCGTTAGACCATGAATATGTTTCTCGGCGTCTTTAGCCCATTGTGGACTGATTAAAACAGGAATATCTAATAAGATAATATAACTAAGTTGCAAAACAACATCTGAGAAGTTTTTAGCACTGATAGCAACGTAGATATAAATTAAGGCTGAAACTAAACCTAAAACACCGTTCAATGGTTTAGCATTAGTAATGGCAATCGTACAAGTAAAACCTAAACAGGCAGCTAACCAAGTCCAAATTGCGATACCAGTAATAGAATGTGCTAGTGTTGAAGCAGTAATGGCCCCCAAGCCAAACATAAGTAGCATGTAACTTCTGAAACTCCAGTGTTTCATCTGCTCTACATACCATCTTGGATCGAAAATACTCATTTGTTTCTTCTCCTCTTAAATTGAAATTGGAACATTTTCTTGTGGTATTCATATCCCAAAACAATTAATTTTATTTATCCCTCAAATTGATTTATTTCGAAATATCAATTTAATCGACATTTAAAATCATACCACCAATTTCCTCCAATTTGGTCGTGACAGATTTGAATGTAATGGTGCCATATCGAACGAAAGCGATTACTTGCCCTAGTAAACAGGAATTTATCATTCGATACAAGATATTGATTTTTTTTAAATTCCTACACAACATATTGTTATAACGAACAAAAATTGGTCCAACCGTATCGCTATAACACCAAAAGAACCCTTTCGATTCCGGAATGAAATCAAAAGAGTTCTTTTTAAAAATTATGGAAATATTTGAAGGTTCAAGAAATTGTTAAATTAAATCTTACCAACTAAATCTGCTCCAGGTTTCAAAGTGTCTTCCCCTGGATGCCAGTTAGCTGGACATACTTTATCACCATGTTTTTCAACGAATTGGGCTGCTTGCAAAGTCCGTAAAATTTCTTGAGCATTGCGTCCAATTCCCATTGCATTAACGGTGTATGACTTGATAATACCTTTAGGATCGACGATAAAGACCCCACGATAAGCTTGACCACTATCCTCATCAAGCACATTGAAGAAATCTGCTAATTGGTGTTTTTGGTCAGATAACATTGGGTATTGGATCTTACCAATCGTATCGGTCGTCTCTGCCCATGACATGTGTGCAAATTGACTGTCGACTGATACCGAATAGATCTCAGCACCGGCAGCTTGAAAATCTTGATATGAATCTTGCAGATCACTTAATTCTGTTGGACAAACGAATGAAAAATCGGCCGGATAGAAGAAAATAATCGACCACTTACCGAGCAAATCTGACTTCTTGAATTGCTTCAATTCGCCTTGTTGATATGCATCAACATTGAAATCTGGTATTTCTTTATTAATATAATTCATTTGTTAGGCCTCCCTAAGTTCTGTTTTAATTATAAATCAAACCGTCAATAATTGCCAACAGCAACAGTCTGTTTATACAGTTCCATTCTAACAAATATTTACTATTATTTTTAAAATAATACAATTTGTGCCACAATATAATTATTAACTAAAAGAGGGATTAAGAAATGACTCCAACCGAACAAATTGAGGCAATCAAGACTTTTTCTTATCAGAAAATGCACACGGACAAAACCGGACACAACTTTGACCATATTCAAAGAGTAATCAAGACAGCCAAGAAAATCTTGAAAACAGAACCTGCTGATCATTTAATAACCTTGGGAGCCGCCTACTTGCATGATGTAGCTGACGATAAATTAGTAGCTGACCCAGCGGCTTTAGAGAAAGAAATCAAACAATTTCTCCAATCAATCGGACTTTCAGAAGCACAGATCCAGGAAATAATGTATATCTCCCACAACTTATCCTTTAGCAAGTCGCTGTCTGATAATCCACCCAAGCTCTCCTTAGCTGGCCAAATCGTCCAAGATGCCGACCGTTTAGATGCCATTGGTGCAATCGGTATTATTAGAGCTATTTATTACGGTGGAGCCAATTCCGAAGTCATCTACGACCCAAAAATTTCTCCAAGAGAATCTTTTACCAAGGCCGAGTACCGTAATTTAAATAACGAGACTATTATTAATCATTTTTACGAGAAATTATTGAAATTAACTGCTATGATGAATACCCCAACAGCTAAAAGTATTGCCGAACAAAGACATCAATATATGGTCGATTTTCTTGATGAATTCAAGGCTGAATGGGACTCCGAAAAATAAATACGAAGGAAGTAATTCAATTGGTATCATTTGCAGAACAAGATAGACAATATTATGAACACATCATCAGAAACTTAAAAGAACGTGGCGTTGAGTTAAAAGATATCGCCGAGATCGTTATCTTTTTAGAAAAAGACTACATTGATGGATTAGATGAAGAAATTTCGATTCACGCTATTAACAAAGTGCTCCACAAACGTGAAGCTCAAAATGCAATCATGACGGGAATTGAATTGGATATCCTAGCCGAAAAAGGTTTACTATCAGCACCAATGCAACGTATCATGCAAACTGACGAGTCAACCTATGGAATCGACGAGAACTTGGCCATCACCTTAGCCAGTCTTTACGGTTCGGTTTCGGTCACTAATTATGGTTATGTCGATAAGTTAAAACATGGTATCTTAGGTCATTTGAATGACAAATCAACTGGTCAGATCAATGTTTTCTTGGACGACCTCGTTGGCGCCATTGCAGCTGCTGCTTGTGGCTGGCTAGCTCATAACGAACATGCCGTTGATGAGATGTTGAAAAAAGAACACCAAGAATCATCTTAAGAAGATTATAAAAGCCGTCTGATTCCAAACTGAATCAAGCGGCTTTTGAACTTTAATGATAATATTTCATAGCAAACTCTTGGCCGGCCGTATTGAGCATTTCCTGCCAAGAATCAAAAACAGTGGTCTTTTGTACGTGCCGTTCCCAGACTTCCATTGGCAATCTTTCCAATGCAGCCTGACTTGTAATGCCAAGTGCTTCGAAGAATTCTTCAATACAGAAATATTGCGTATTTTTTTCCATAAAATTATTGGAAAAGTAATGAGCAAACTGTATCTTCTGTAATTCAGAGCGAATTTGGCATTCTTGCTTGATGAATTCCAATCTGTCCCTAGTTTGCATAACAATAATCCCCTAAAAAATTGTCCTTGTTTAAGAAATAGTATAACAAATATTATTAATTTATTTGGATATTTATTAACAAATCAGCCAGAAAATTGGTAAAATTTGGTTAATTAGTAGATTAGGAGGGTTCATGATATGTATAAGAAGATTTTAGTCGCCATTGACGGAAGTCAAAGTGCTTATAATGCTTTAAATGCCGCAATCGATTTGGCAAAACATTTCGACGCTGAACTTTACTTGGTTTCAGTAGTTAACACTGCCAACTTGCCAATTAATGTCGGTGTTTCATATGCTCCAGGTCTAACAAAAGATTTACAAGCCGCTGCCCAACGTGACTTGAAAAAAGCCGCTGACTTGGTCTCTGCTACTAATTTAGAGGCCAAAGTACAACTACTAGAGGGTGAACCTAGGGAGCGTTTGGTAGATTTTCCTAAGGAGAACGGTATTGATCTAATCGTTATGGGTAAAACGGGTACTAGTCCTTTTACCCGAGTATTCGTTGGTTCAGTTACCCGCTACGTCTCCGAACACACTGATATCAATCTTTTAATCGTCGCCTAGAATAATGAAAATCCCAGTGGATCACCAAAAATTGGTGAAACTCACTGGGATTATTTTTTACATCGAAACCAGGCAAAATTTTTGTTCAGAATCACTTTTGAGCATATGAATAACCAACATGTGCCATTTGTGGGACGTCATTCCAGGCAACTGGGTATCCTGCTCCATGGGCACAAAAGACAGAATCTGGCGTATTTTCCAAATCAGCGACGGGATGATAGTCAGTTCGATCGATAATTTCTTGGGCATTGTGGCAAGGACGATAACCATCTACAATACATTCCAATTGGCCCATTCCGTGAGTAAAGGCATTAACTTTTTGACTATACCCTTGCATTTCGGAAACGGGCGCAAAACCAGTTATTTCAACTAATTGATCAGCTGTGGCAGAATCTGGTGGATTGAAAGTCCCACTCATTTGTTGAATATCATTCATTACTCGACCAACTTGTGCTTGATCAACCAATAGTCGGAACCGATACCAAGGCTCTAATAATTGACACTGATTACGTTGTTTCAACATCATCAACCCCTGACGAACTGCCCGCCAAGTTGCTTCTCGAAAATCTCCACCTACCGAATGAACGTTACTGGCTCGGCCATTGATCAAAGTTATTTTCATATCGGTAATTGGAGCCCCAATCAAAACTCCTAGATGCTCTTTAGTGGCTAAATTAGTCAACACTTGATGTTGCCAATTACTAGCTAAAGTATCCAAACTACAATCGGAATCAAAGACTAAGCCACTGCCCGCAGCTAGTGGTTCCATCAACAAGTGAACTTCTGAATAGTGACGCAAAGGTTCAAAATGACCTACGCCTTCTATTGAATCGGTAATTGTTTCTTGATAAAGAATACTGCCCTGATCAAAGTCGACCGCTAGTTGGAAACGGTCCAACAAAATTTGTTGCAAAACTTCTAGTTGCACCGTACCCATTATTTGAACTCTTATTTCTTGCAATTGATTGGACCAGACAACGTGTAACAACGGATCTTCATCTTCTAACTCTCTTAAGGCCTTTAAACATACTTGGATATCATTTCCTTGAGGATCAACGGTAAAAGTCAAGACTGGCTGGAGCACTGGTTTATTACTATCTTTGGCTTTTCCCAAACCTTGTCCAGGATAAGTATCGTTCAACCCAGTAATTGCACAGACCATCCCAGTTGTCGCCTCAGGGGTAGTGGCATACTTAGCACCATCATAAACTCGCAATTGATTGGCTTTTTGATCTTTTACCAGCACCGTTTTATTCGGCAATACTCCACCAGTCACCCGAACCCAAGTTAAACGTTCATTCTTTTCATCATGAGAGATCTTAAATACCTTAGCCGAAAAATCAGTCGCAAACGTGGACTCAACTGTCCATTGTTCTAATCCGTTCAGAAAATCATTGACACCCATCAGCTTTAAGGCCGACCCAAAGTAGACCGGATAAACTTTTCGTTCCTGAATCAATTTTTGAATAGTCGTTTCAGTAAGAGTCCCTTGGTTCAAAAATGACTCTAAAACATCATCGTCTTGAATTGCCATTTCTTCTAAAGAATCAGTGGGCATTGCCGAAGATTCTAAACTGTTGAAAGCGATACAGCCCGGAGAAAGTTGACTTTGAATATCGTCCAAAACATGGACTGCATCGACTGAATCAATATCGACTTTGTTTACAAAAATAAAGGTGGGAATTTGATACCGTTGTAATAGATTCCAGAGCGTTCTCGTATATCCTTGAACCCCATCAGTCGCCGAAATAACTAGTATTGCATAATCAAGTACCGATAAAACTTGTTCCGTCTGGGCAGAAAAGTCAACGTGACCTGGGGTATCCAATAAAGTCAATTGCAATTGCTGATAAGTTAAATTGGCCTGATGAGAAAAAATAGTAATACCACGTTTTTTCTCCAACTTATCTGGGTCCAAGAAGGCCTCACCTTTATCGACTCGTCCCACCTTGCGAATGGCACCAGATTGATAAAGCATGGCTTCTGATAATGTAGTTTTGCCAGCATCAACATGGGCAACAATACCTGTAACGATTTTTTTCATGCTTGACTCCTCCCCCAAAACATTCATGATTGTAATTTTAGCACATCAGCCAGATTCTAGACTAACAGCGACGGTTTGAAACATTGGTTTGGGTAGTTTTGTTGTTTATGTTTTCGTAAAACAAATATGTTAATTTGCTTCCTGATTTGATAATTTTTAACAAAAAACGGTTGAAATTTATTAGTTCGTGCTATATTACAAATTAGAAAGTAACTCGATAGGAATGGTAAAAATGCAAAAATTCCATAAATTTATACACTCAGATGGTTATTACGTAGTAATTGTCTTAGCTGGACTGGCGTCATTGACGATTCTGATCTTAAATTACTTACCAGGTTTTGATATTTCCCGCTCGCCCTACATTGAAATCGACATTGTCACCTTATTGATCTTCGCATTTGATTATTTTGGACGATTGTATTTGGCCAAGAATAAAATCGAATTTTTTAAGCATAATATTGTTGATTTGTTAGCTATTTTACCTTTCAATACCATTTTTAACGGTTTTAGGATCTTTCGTGTCGTCAACGTTTTAAGATTTGCCAAGTTTTTCACACTAGTACGTTTCATTGGCACAGCTGGAAAACTTCAAAAGAACGCTAAAAAGTTTTTGAAAATCAATGGATTCATTTATTTAGTTATCATCTGTGGAATTGTTCTGATCACAGCAGCCTTGACCTATTCCCTGGCAGAAGGTGTATCGCTGAGTAATTCGTTTTGGTGGGCAATCGTGACGGCCTCAACCGTTGGATATGGAGACGTGGCTCCACGCACCTTAATTGGACGTATCGCTGCTGTGACCTTGATGCTAGTCGGAATTGGATTTATCGGAACATTGACCAGTACGATCACGAATTACGTCACAACTGAAAAAGATAAAAAAAATGAAGACAAGTTAGATAAGATTCTTTTGAAATTGGATAAAATCGAAAAGGAAAATCGAAAATTAAGAAAGGATCTGATTGACTTAAAAGCTCAAGATACATTAAAAAAACAAACCAAAAAGTAAATAAAACATCATTGGAAATCTTTTCTCGATTTCTTTTAAATTGTTAAAACACTTTCATTGATATTTTTTATAATTTATACTACTAATTTTGTATAGGTTGTAATATAATAAGTTTTGTTAGAAGAAACCCAAAATATGCAATAATACAACCAAAATTCTCATTAGTACTATTCTTCTATAGATAACCCTTCTAACAATTCCACTACTTACCCGGTAGTGGTTTTTTTATTCTGACAGGCTTTTCGGAATATTTATTGTGTGATATATTTGTCTTAGGGATATTTATATATAAAAACTAGAAAAATCTATTCAATCGCATTATCCCTTTTCTGATAAAAAGACCATCTTAATGAATGGTCTTTTTATATTATCTTTTTACTTAATAAATATTTGTGCATACTAAATTCGGATGGCATCAACTACTCTGATTAGCTATACTGAACTCAAATATTTAGGAGAGTATTAATGAAAAAGAAATTTACAGGGATTGCAGTATGCTTTTGTTTAATCATGATGTTCTGCAGCTCATACCCTTGGCAAACAGTTACGGTTCAAGCTGCAACTACCAATGAAAAATTTGATCCAGTCTACGCTAAACTTAAAAAGATTAATCAGAGTCTTAGTCAACAACTTTACGATTTAAAACTTCAACAAAAAAAAGACCACGAAAAATGGTCTCAATTTATTAAAAGTATTCACTATTTACAGAACAAACAAGTTGAAATATACGTAACGGAAAGTTTCAATAATTTGTCAGCCAAGAAAAAACATACCGTTGTTTCCGAAGCTCAACTTTTTACCATTAGAATTGCGGATAAGATCAAAAATTTCGATCAGAGTACTTATATGGACGGCCTGGCAGTCGTAGTTTTCTGTAATGGTAACTATATTGGCAGATCAAAATATTTGGAAAATAAAGATTTCACTTGGAAGCAAAACAATTAGACCTTGTCTTGATATATTTTACTCAGTGATTGAATTATTATCTTTGTTGAATTTGTTAAAAAAAACAATTTTGCGATAATCCTTTTTTGGTTGTCAGATGAAATAATACATTTTTATCTGACAACCAAAAAGGATTTTTTTATGCTGTTTTAAAAAAGCTTTTATAGTTTTGCAAAAACCAATTATACAATGCACTATCATTAATAAGTTCTTTTAAAAGACTGATCATTGTACAATTGAAGCTACTCTAAACTAGGCCTAAAAGAATTACATTCGTAAAATTTTCAAATAGTAAAGAATTTTTTTAAGGGGAGAATAAAAAGGAAAGAATTACTATTTAACCAACTGAAAAAACCTCATTAGTTTTGGCCTATGTCTAAACTAATGAGGGATATTCAGATTAAAAATACGATTTTAACTTCATATTATATATTTTTATTCCAAAGATTGTTCAGCTTGTTTTGCTTGAACACGTTCACTGATCTTCATAAATGGTAAATAGAAGAAAACACCAATAATAATTGTAATTATTTGAACAATAACCGCTCTCCAATCACCAGCTGTGGCTAAATATGCTGACAACAATGGTGGTGTAGTCCAAGGTACCATAACCACCACTCGATTCATCAATCCAACAGCAGTTGCAAAGTAAGCAATCAAAATTCCAATAACTGGTGTCAAAACAAATGGAATCATCATTGGAATATTGAAGACAATTGGATAACCAAATATCACGGGTTCATTAATATTAAATAATCCTGGTGCAACAGCTAATTTTCCAAGTTCACGACCCGATTTCTGCTTTGAAAAGAGGAAGATAGCGATTAACAAACAAATGGTTGAACCGGTTCCACCCATCATTCCAAAGGTATCACGGAAAGTATTAGTTAAAATATATGGAGCTTGATGTCCCGCAGCAAAGGCTGCTGTGTTTTTATTCATGTTAATCAAAAGTACTGGATCGAGCAAGGTTCCATTAATAACTGTTTGGTGAATACCTAAAGTAAAGAGAAAATTACCAATTGAATAGATAAACAACATTCCAAATAAACTAGTATTAACTTTACGTAATGGTTCTTGAATCACATTTGTAATCAGAGTAACCAAATCAGTATTCCCAAAAACTGCTAATAAAGTTGCAATCAAAGCAAAGATGCTGGCCGTTAAAATAGCTGGAATCAATGAATTAAATGAGGATGACACTGCAGGTGGGATGTTATCACCCAAATTGATTTGAAGACGTTTAACAGTTGATAGTTTGATAAATAGTTCGGTAGCTAAAAGTCCAACAATAATTCCACTGAACATCCCTGTTGTCCCAAGGTTGGCAAATGACAATGCACCAGTGATATCAACGGCTTTTTTAGCGCCTGTAGGAATAACATTCAAAGTTATTGGCATTGTCATGATTAAACTAGCTAATGAAATGATTGCCGCTGCAATTGGATTACTGTAACTCTTATTTCGTGCTAAACAATATCCGATGGCTGGGGCTAACATTAACCCCGCAATATTCAAAGTACCGTTAGAAATTAAAGTACCCCATATTTGTAAATTAGCTAAGGTTGTTCCACTTGCTACTTTTGGAAATACAACATTGTTAATTAAAACACCTACACCCGCCAAAATGAACAATGGCATAATAACTGCAAAAGCATCTCTTAATGATCTTAGATGAACTTCTGAACCAATCCGAGCGGACACGGCAGCAAATTTATCTAAAAACTTTTGTCCTTTATTCCGTGTATCTTCCATTCTTATTTCCCCCTATCTTCTGAAACAAGTTACGCAAGTACAATTATTTGCTCCATTTTATAATTTTAGAGGACATTTCCATTGGATTTAATAACTTCTTTAAACCAATTGAAACTCTCCTTTGGGACACGTTTCATATCGCGCAAATCATGATTACCACGATTTACATAAACCATCCCATAACGCTTTTCCATATTACCTTGAGAACTAGGAATATCGATCAATCCCCAACCGAGATAACCTAAAACATCAATTCCATCAATCCTAACAGCATCCTTCATCGCCTGAATATGATCACGATGATACTTAATTCTATAATCATCCTGGATAGGATTCTTTCCATCCCAATTTTCACTAACACCAATACCATTTTCAATTGGGAAGACTGGTAAGTGTGTCTCATTATAAATCGTAGTCAAAACAGTTCTGAATCCTTCGGGATCAATTTGCCAATCCCACTCGTTAGTTAAAAGATATGGATTTGGTTTATGCCCTTCTATGGCAAAAAAATTTGGACATGTATTAATAGGTATCAAAGTACTGTCAATCGTTGAAGTTGAATAATAGCTGAAACTAATAAAATCACTTGTAGTCTTTGAGATGATCTCCATTTCCTCAGGATCTAAAATATCCTCAAGATGATGCATTTTCATATAATGTACTACTTCAGTGGAATACTTTCCCTCAGTAAATAGACGTATCAAGTTATTATCAGCAAACTCTAGGAATTTTCGTGTTGCTGAAACATCAGTAGGTAAAGCTGTAGCTGGGTAAACCTCTTGATAAGCCAACATACCGCCAATTTGAAGATTTGGATAATTTTCATGTATTTCATTAGCAATAGCAGCGTGACAAAGGAAAACGTGTTGTTGAATTTGATAAAGGTCACGAATTGAATTATCTCCCTTGTACCCACTGATTTTAAACGCTTCAGGAACACTATAAAGATTTTGCTCATTAAATGTGATCCAATACTTAACTCGATTACCAAAACGTTTAAGCATTTCTTTTCCGAAACGAATGAATGAGTCGACTACATGCTGACTAACAAATCCGTTATACTTTTGTGCTAGATGTAAAGGCATATCAAAGTGGTATAAGCAAATCATGGGTTCAATATCATTGGCCAATAGTTCATTGATTAAATCATCATAGAATTTGATACCTTTTTCATTAAATTCACCATCGCCTTCAGGATTAACACGACTCCATGAAATTTGGAATCTATAGCAGTTCATTCCCATATCTTTCATTAATTTGATATCTTCTGGATAACGATGGTATTCATCAATGGCAACCTTCCAATCAGAAGCATCGGGTGATGCTCCACGAATATCATAAACAGATTTCCCTTTACCACCCTCGTTATAAGCACCTTCAGTTTGCATACTGGATGTTGAGTTACCCCATAAAAAGTCTTTTCTCAATTCATTCATTTTAATATCTCCTCCTTTTACAAGACACAGTGTACACGCTTTCATTTGACTTATAAACCCACATTCTTGATTTGAATTATCAAGTTTTCAAACTTGCCTAAGTTGTGTATTATAGAAGTATTAATAAAGCTGAGGTTGAATGAACCATGTCCAAATATCAAGACATTGCTAACGATATTATAAAGAAAATAAAATCCGGATATTATCCGTCCGGAGAACCACTGCCAGACCAAAAAAAAATGGCCAAAGAATATTCTACAAGTCGGATGACTTTGCAGAAATCTTTAGCAATTCTTAAGTCACGTGGATTTGTTTACAGTCAACAGGGGTCTGCAACTTTTGTTAAAGGAAATGCAGATAGTCTTGCCAATATGAATATCGGAATGGATCAATATGTTGGTACAACACGTCTTTTTGGAGACAAACACAAAGTTAAAAGCAAAATAATACAATTTAACTTACGATATCCAGACGAAAATGAACAAGCCAAATTAAAAATCAAGGCAACAGATGCAATTTATGATTTAAAAAGATTGAGAATTGTTGATGATAAACCACTGGGATTAGAATATACAAAAATGCCCGTTAATATTATTCCAGGTATTACCGAAGATGTTCTACACTCCTCAATCTATGAATATATCCAAAAAAATCTAAATTTAACTATCGGTGCAGCCTATCGAAATTTTTCAGCTGCAAAACCTACTGAAGAAGACATGAAATACCTAAATTGTGCTGAAGATGATCCCATTTTTAAAGTCACTCAAACTGTATACTTAAATGACGGAACCCCCTTTGAATATTCAACAACTGACAAATCTTACGATACTGGTGGTTACACCGTCTACTTACAGCACAACCGAGACTGATAATGAATTTCACTAAAATTTTTAAGACTAATACACAATGTAAACCCCCAATTGTAAAATACATTGATATTTTTACAATTAGAAAAATAACAGAATACATTGACTTTATTACAAAAGATAATATAAAAATTGATGATCATATATAAATAGACTTGACAGAACGATTACAAAATACGAATCTAAAACTAATTTCATATACACCAACACAATACCAAGGAGGTAGATGTCCTCACAGTTGTCAATATAGGATTATTAACCAATCGTCGTAACTTTAACCATACCCTCTTCATAACGTTGCTGAAAAAATCGGACATGTTACTACTACCGCCGGAAATATCAGTAAATATAAACCCCCGATGATTTAATTCAGTAACGTAATTACCATGATTATGGATATCGCTTGATTGTCAATTTAGATGGTATCATTGCTTACTACAAGACTGGTATTACTATATCTTGAGATATTACTGATTTTTTGAAGTGTCTGAAATATATATGTGGAAAGCTACAGTCTCGTATCGTATTAAACTTGGAATTAGTGTTACCTACTAAGGTTATCGATTCAATCTCAACAATGGTTTAACCACGAATAAGTTATAGTGAAAATGTCCAAACACTGATGACAAAAAAAGCTGAAATATATTCTTTGGGGGAAACTATGAAAACCAAAAGTTTAGCATTAACGGGATTAACTATACTTTTAGCTTCAACATTAGTTGGTTGTTCTAGTGGCAACAGTACTTCATCTAAATCGTCTGATGATACAAAAACCGTCGCTGTTAAAAAGAAAGCAACTACATATTTCAAGAACAACAAGTTAGTTACAAAGGATTACAACATTACAATCACGCAAACAAAAGTGATTCAACCAGGCGAAACTGGTAATGAGTATGGCGAAAAACCAGTTTTGGCTTTTTGGTTCAAGGTTCATAATAAGAAGGCCAAAGACTTGGATCCAAATACCTCTTGGATTTCAATCTTTAAAGCTGTTCAGGATAACAATAAGGATTCTGTCAATGAATTAAACGTTGGTAGTCTGCCAGATGAAAAGTTTATTGACAGCCAATCTGAAAAAATCAAAGTTGGTGGAACAGTTGAAATGGCTGTATCTTATGAGCTTGATGACACTACAACTCCAGTTAAACTAACGGCTGAAAATATGGTTACAGGTAAAAAACTTGGATCAATGACTTTTAAACTAAATTAAAAAGACAAAATGAAAAAGCCATACCCCCCAACCGACTAAAGTAAACGGGATATAGCTTAAACGAAATCTATACTAGATTGGACTTTTACGCTTTTTTAGCCCCTTTAGTATAGCATACTGGAAAAATTTACAATGGCATCTATTACTAAGCGTGGTAAAACATGGCAAATTAGAACCAGCTATTTTGATATTCATAATAACCGTCGCTTTAAATAAAAAGCAGGATTCAAAATAAAAAAAGAAGCTGAACTTTAATGAATTGAATAAAACTGCTAATCAATCTACTGATTTTGGTAGTACTGTTTTCAAAGGATATTTTGACGATTGGACCAAAATATATAGACTACCTAATGTCACCAATTTAACCGCTCAATGGTAAACACAGACCAGTAAACAAATCGACAAATTTTTTGGCAATAAAGAAATTAAAGAATGATGATAACCTTAATACCCAAGCCCGAAAAAAATACTTATATTGGTAAAGCAAAAATAGAGTGCACAATATGTGCACTCTATTTTCATAGCCATTGATATATCAAGGTTTATCGTAAATACTTAAGGAGAGTACAGGATTTGAACCTGCGCGCCTGCTATAAAACAGGTTCGTCGGATTTCGAGTCCGATGCATTACCACTCTGCCAACTCTCCATAATAAAGATTTGTATTGCTACAAATCTATTTTAAATTAATATTGCATCAGAGTAAACATGTCATACCCTTTTATTTTGTCACGACCATGTAAATCAGTCAATTCGATCAAAAAGGCTGTTCCAACTACGATTCCACCTAATTTTTCGATCAACTTGATTGTGGCAGCTAATGTACCACCTGTGGCCATTAAATCATCGACAACTAAAACTTTTTGTCCTGGTTTGATGGCATCTTTTTGCATGTAAAGTGAAGCCTGACCATATTCCAAGTCATATGAAACAGAAACTGTTTCACGAGGCAGCTTACCTTTTTTACGAGCTGGTGCAAAACCAATTCCCATCTTATAAGCAACGGGACAACCAACTATGAAGCCACGTGCTTCTGGTCCTGCAATCATTTCTGCACCACGACTCTTGGCATATTCAACAATCTTATCGGTTGCTGCAGCGTAAGCTTTACCATCAGCCATCAATGGTGAAATATCTCGAAATAGTACACCAGGTTCTGGAAAATCTTGAACATTAGCAACATATTTCTTAAAATCAATATCCATTTTTATAAATTCCCCATTCAACCTAACCATGGCAATCGTAATCACTCATCCAAGATAGGAGATCGTCAAAGTTGGATTCAATTAATATTTTTTCCACATCATTGCGTTGTAATCTCTTCAAGTAAGTCGGAGATTCAATCAATTCGCGTTGTTGTGAAGCATTTGCCTTTTCAACAAAGCCATTTACCATTTTAACAAAATTTAACTCAAAAAACACTTTTAAATAGAAATCTACGTCGACTTTTTCTAAATTTAAGAAATTTGCGACTAAATCCATCCCTTCCATCGTAATATTCTGATGGCTATATAGGTATTTCAAAAGTTTCTTCATCTTTAACATATCAGGTTTTAGATACCGTTGTGTCAAATCAGTATGGAAAAATAAAGCCGTGTGTTCTGTTTTATTTTGTTTAATAAAGTTTTGGAACAAATCCAGACTATGAGGTCGGTCATAGATCAAAATATTTTTTCCAGTACACTCTTCATCGGCTTTGATCAACTGGGCTGTTACCTTCGAGCGTTTGGCAGCCTCATAGTAAACATCATTAAAAAAGACAATACAGTCAAATCGATTCAAAATAGCCGTCGAAAGGCGCTTATTACGATAATCTAGATAAACTTCTTTCAAATCGGTAATTACTTGTGCTTGTGGTGAAACTTGGAAGTCATCAAGCATCAATTGTAAATTTTTGCGACCAGCCCATTCGTTGATTCCTAGTTCTCCATAGACATCACATAAGGGACTGCTCATTTCGGCCCGCTTTTGAAACATTCCAAAGCCAATGGCGTTGACTTGGTTATGATTGTCAGACACATTAACCTTCAAATGAGTTCCATCTTTACCAATTGCTTGAGGCTGTTCCAGTTCTACATTTTGTAACTTAATAACTGGCTTAGGATTACCCATACCAAAGGGAGCCAATTGGCGAATTTTTTTAATCAAATCAAAATTTAAGTCGGCAATCTTTAAGTCCAAATCGTAATTTTTAATAACTGGAGCTTGGGGATCAAAACCTTGATTCTTCGGTTCAGCTTGCAAGGCTTCGGTTAACTTATCCAGTTGGCTTTCTTCAATCGAAAAACCACACGCTTGAGCATGTCCTCCAAACGCTGTGAATAAATCATGATACTTATTCAGCGCTGTAAATAAATTGAATCCTTCCGGACTGCGGCCAGAACCTTTCATAACTCCGCTATTATCATCAAACTGTGTGGCTAAAACCGGCTTATTCTCTTGGTCCATCGTCTTACTTGCTACGATTCCTAGGACACCTTGATGCCAGCCATTTCCTTTTAAAACGATGATATCATGCTCTTTTTGAGCAGCAATTTGCGCTTGAGCGTCATTAAAGGCACTCTGAACCAATTGTTGACGTCGCAGGTTGATCTCTTCAGTTTCATCAACGATCTCTTTAGCAAACGATTCATCCCCAGTGGTCAGCAGTTCAACTCCGGACGAAGCATTCTCTAATCGGCCTAAAGCATTGATTCGAGGGGCAATTTTAAAGCCAATATCTTCCTCATTGACATCACTGAGCTTAACTTTGCATTTTTTCAACAGTGCCGTTAAACCAACGTGATGGTTCTTTTGCATCTGTTTCAACCCTTCAGTCACAATCACACGGTTTTCACCTTTTAAGGCCACTGCGTCAGCGACAGTCCCAATTGCGGCTAAATCAATCAATTCTAAGGCTTCATCACCCAACAAAGCGTCAGCAATCTTAAAAGCTACTCCGGCACCTGATAGATAAGGACAAATATATTCTGAACCTGGTATCGATGGATGAACAATCGCGTCAGCTTCTGGTAATTCTGCTGGTAAATCATGATGGTCAGTCACAATCACTTTGATACCTTGATCTTTTAAATACTTGATTTCATCTTTGCCACCAACACCATTATCGACTGTGATCAGTAAATCGATGCCTTGATCAGCCAAGAACTGGTAACGGGCCATATTAGGACCATATCCATCTTTGAAACGATCTGGAATGTAAAATATTGGCTTCGCACCAAGCTTTTGCAAGGTCAATTTCATAATTGAAGTACTAGTTACACTATCAGCGTCATAATCGCCGTAAATAGCAATTTTGGCCTCTGACTCAACTGCTTCATCGATCAGCTCTAAGGCCTTATCCATATCGTGCAATAAAAAAGGATCTTGCAGTTCGGTCGCATCACTATGTAAAAAGGTTGCAATCGCCGTTGGATCAGTTATTTCACGTTCCAACAGTAATTCCCCTACTATTGGATCAACGTGATTCTCAGTTGAAAATTTCTTTATTTCTTCTTCTGTGGGATTCTTTCGCTTTTCCCAATTTATTAAAGTCAATCCATCACCTACTAACAATTAGTTAATTATAGCAATTTTTGAGCCGAAAAAAAAAGCCTTGCTCATCATTTAAAAAGAAATTACAAATGATCAGAAGCAAGGTTTCTTTTAAGCAATTATTAAGAAAAGACTGCTAAAGTCTTTTTATTGGCTGGCTGGGTTGAAACAAGCGTACCTTGCAGAGCCCAGCGGTTCGTCCCACCATCAGCACAAGTAATCAAGGTCAACAGTGGCGTACCTTTTACGTCATCAAGTAAATAAACGGCGGTTGGCGGTACGATTTGTTTATAGAATATCTTATAGACATAAACACGTTTCATATCGGTGATGTATGCTAAGTCATCGATTTTAGCGTTTTCCAGTGGAGAAAATAAAGCGCCTTTACTAGTCATATAATGCCCTGCTAAAGCATAATTTGACTTCCCCATCTTCTCATTTTCCTTCATCGTGCCACCACCAGTTGAGAGTGCATCGTCACTTAACCCAACGACAATTGGTAACTTCAAACCAACTGATGGGACAGCCATTTTGCCAATTACAGCGGCGTCATTGTTGACGGAAGCTTTTGCTACTTGGGTAGCCGAGATCGGTTTAACTTTTTTAAAGTCGAACTCCCCACTCTTTTTAGCATTCTCAGCGGCCTTTTTGGCGGTCAGTGAGTTTAGGTTCTGGTTGGCAATCCTCTGAACTGCAAATTCTTTGATTGGCTGATTAAAAATCAAAGCCAATGCTACTAGAATTAAGAGAACTGTGCCAAAAATTGAAAAGAATTTCTTCATGTTTTTCATTCCGTTTCAATGTATTTATATATAATTTTAATTTTAAAACTTTTTGTTATAAAAGTTAAATCAATATTTAAATCAATATTTACTAACTTTACTAAATTGGAACACCCTAACATACGCTATAATAGAATCATAGATATAGAAGTATAAACGAATCTGGAGGTATTTTTATGAGTATTCTTGTTTTAGGTGGTGCCGGCTACATCGGTTCACATACAGTCGACCATCTATGTGAACTAGGCTACGACGTCATTGTAGCAGATAATCTGTCAACAGGTCATGTTCAAGCCATCAACAGTAAGGCCAAGTTCTATGAAGGAGACGTTCGTGATAAAGAGTTTTTGATCAAGCTTTTCCAAAACGAATCCATCACTGATGTAATTCATTTTGCTGCTTTCTCAATTGTTCCTGAATCAATGAAAGATCCTTTAAAGTACTTCGATAATAACACTTATGGCATGATAACTTTGTTACAAGTTATGCATAATTTCGGTGTTAAACACATCGTCTTCTCTTCAACGGCGGCTACTTATGGTGAGCCTAAACAAATCCCTATCAAAGAAACTGATCCAACTGTCCCAACTAATCCTTACGGTGAAAGTAAATTGGCTATGGAAAAGATCATGCACTGGTGCGATGTCGCCTATGGTATCAAATTCGTAGCTTTACGTTACTTCAATGTTGGTGGAGCTAAACCTGATGGCTCAATCGGTGAAGACCACAACCCTGAAACTCACTTGATTCCAGTTGTTTTACAAGTAGCTGCTGGTCAAAGAGATGAGTTGACGATTTTTGGCGATGACTATGACACTAAAGATGGTACCAATGTCCGTGATTACGTTCACGTAGAAGACTTAGCTGAAGCACACCGCTTGGCTATGGAATACTTACGTTCAGGTAATGACAGCAATGTCTTCAATCTCGGTTCTTCAAATGGATTCTCCAACAAGGAAATCCTTGAGGCTGCTCGCAAAGCTACTGGAAAAGAGATTCCCGCCAAAATTGGTCCAAGACGTCCTGGTGATCCAAGTACTTTAATTGCCGACTCGACAAAGGCCAGAACCATTTTGAAATGGCAACCAAAATATGATGATGTTGAAAAAGTGATCAGCGATGCCTGGAACTTCAAATCAAAACATTTGAACGGTTACCAAGAAGATTAATTAACTTTAAGTTGCAAAAAAAGCGATGACCAAAAGTGGCCATCGTTTTTTTCGTTCATCATAATAACATAAACATCAATTCAAAATAAACTTTAATGCTTCCATCAAAGCATCGTCGGCTTGAATGAAATCACCCACTTTGTCCATAAAGGCATGCGTCATACCGTTATAACGAATATAAGTGATATCGCCACCAGCTAATTTCATCTTATTATAAAAGGCCTCGCCTTGAAGTCTTAAAGGATCAAACTCTCCGACCATAAAGAGCGTTTTTGGCATCTTTTTCAATAGGTCTTCCGGTGCATTCAAAGGCGAGATGTAGATGCTTTCTTTATCGCTATCCCTTAAATACCATTGGTTAATCAAATTGTTGCTGCTATTAAAATTATTAACAAAAGTTCTAATATCTGCTGGATTCTCTTGACCAATCAGTGGTTCGGGGGAATCGAACTCTTGTCGACGTAGTTTATTATCGCCTTGATACGTTACAGGATAAAGAGCAATTGCTTTATCAAGATAATTACTGCCTAGTCGACGGTCAAGCAACGACAAACCATAAGTTAGATTTCCACCAGCTGAGTCGCCCATAGCGATCAAGTCACTGATTCCCAAATCAGATTTGTGTTGACCTAAATAATTCAAAACTTGATAACAATCTAGCAGATTTTGTGGATATGGATGTTCTGGAGCTAGACTATAATCCACCGAAACGACCCTAACTGCTCCATAATCTGCTAAAGCTTCGCAAGGAAGTTCAACATTATCCAGACTACCGCCAAAGAAACCACCGCCATGCATGAAAACTATTGTTGGTAGAATTTGCTTTACCAATTGAGTTTGGACATAAGTTCTTACCTTGATTTTTTCATATTCGGTATTAACAATCTTTAACTGATTCTGATTAGTGTGCCTTGCCTCTTTGTAGCCCATGGCGGCTCGAATACTTTCGACTGATACCTCACCAGAATCGTTTGATTCAAAGCCGCCGTTACTTGGTTTGATCATAGCTTCCAGTTCCTTTTTAGACTGTGCGGAAAGCTTTCCCTCATCGGTATATCCTGGAACTAGTTTCATTTGATAGTCTGCATTAATAACCTTTTCTTTAGGCATAAGTGTCAATTTTGTATTTAACAATTTATCTTCCTCCATTAAAAGCTCAATAGTTTTGCTTAAGAACAAGTAAATAATACAATTTCAACACTGATTGTAAGCGTTTTATCCAAACCTATTTTAGGTCGTTTTTTGACCTTTGCAAATTTCTACGATACTTACCCGGTGTCGTTTTATAAACTTTCACGAAGATTTTACGAAATGACTTAGGATTAGCAAAACCCGTTAAATCTGAAATAGTCTCAATATCTCTTTTCGAGTTTGTCAGCATTTCAAAAGCATTTTTTAATCGAATCAAGTTAACATACGCCATTACGCTAGTCCCCATCTGTTTATTAAAAGCTCGAGATAAGTATCCTTCACTGAGATTAACCTTTCGAGCAATTTGTTTAAGGGTCAATTTTTCGGCACTATTTTGATCAACAAAAGCAATAACTTGTGACAATTTATGGAGGGTTGGCAAAGTTGGAATATTGAGTACTTGAGACCGATCTGTTGCCAAATAATGTTGTAAATCATAAATGATTCGATAAATATCACTCTTCAATAACAATTCTTGACCTTTTTGAGTAGCTAAGTAGTCTCGATAATAATTGAATAAATCATCTTTCACTATTGCTGATACATTCTGATCGACAGTAAACCACTCATTATCGTAATTTTTTAATTCCGCTTTTAAAAAATCATATGGCAGTAAATAGGTCAAAGCTAGCGTATCTTGCTTGGAATATAATGGCTGCACCGAATGAATTTCGTTGGAATTTATGATCACCAGATCACCTGAATTTGCCACGATTTCTTGTCCACTGACAACAAATTTTGCTCTGCCGCTCACAAGATAGTCAATCTCCAATGCATGGTGCCAGTGGCGCAAAATATTTTGGCTTTTCAAATGCTCAGTATGAATGACAAACTCCATTGGCAAACCTTTGGTGGTAATTTTCTCGTGACGATACATAACCTTGCTCCTAAAAAAATGATCGTGATAATTTATCACGATCATTTTACTATACTTTTTAAATTAAATATTCCAAATCAGAAGCAGCAGTTGGATATGCCATGATTTCTTTTATTACATCTGCATGCGTCATCCGTTGTTTGATGGCCATTGTCAAGAGGTTGATCAAATTGTCAGCCTCATTGCTTAACAAGGTTGCACCGATAATTTGTTTTTGATCATTTAAAACGATTCTGACCTTTGCCTTAGGTTTATTGGTATGACTGTACGTGAACCAACTTGTAACATCTTGATCAATCACATTTTTGCTCTCTTGAACTCCTACTTTTGCTAACTTAGGACTGCCGTAGACAACTGTCGGAATCAGTGGCAACTCCAAGTCCTTATCAGTTTTGTCAGTTAAAATATCACTGACATAATTAGCCTCAAATCCACCAACTGGTGTCAATTTAGGTTGCTTTGTCGCCACGACATCCCCGATTGCATAAATATTTTCATTAGTCGTTTGTAACCGCGCATTCACTTCAATTCCATGACGGGAATACTCGACGCCAGCTTTTTCTAAATCTAAGAAATCGGCGTTGGGAATCCGGCCAGTCGCACCGATTACCAGGTCAGTCACTAATTCAAAGTCATCGGCTTTGATTGCATACTGTCCATCTGCTTGTTGTTCGATAGATTTAGTATCAACATTAAAATTAAAGTCAATCCCTTTATTTTCTAATTGCTTGACTAGTTCCTGGACATAGTCTTGATCAAACTCTTTTAATGGGCGGTTATTGTGATGAATGATATGAACTTTTGCACCAGTAGCATTAGCAATCGTAGCTAATTCAAATGCAATATATCCTGCCCCAATGATGGTAATATCCTCTGGCATTGCCTTGAGTGACAGAAAATCGGTACTCGACAAAAGATGTTCTTTACCAGCAATATTCAAATAACTTGGACGTTGACCAGTCGCAATGATAAATTTATCAGCTTGATAGTCAGCTTGGCCATTGAGCTTGAGAGTATTTTTGGAAGTAAATTTAGGTTGACCATCAAGTGCTGTAATACCCGCTTTGACAATCCCAGCCCGACTTCCAGCTGATACCGGATCGGTAAACGTTTCTTTGAAAGCTTCCAATTTTTTCCAATCGACATATGGAACTTCGGTGAAACCTTTTCCTTGCAACTGAATCATTCGATCTCTTGCTTCAACGCCACTTAGCAAAACTTTCTTAGGATCGCAGCCACGGTTAGGACAAGTTCCACCCCAAAGATTGTTTTCTACGACAGCTACCTTTTGCCCACTAGCCTTCAAATCGTAAGCTGCAGCTAAACCAGCAGGTCCTGCACCGATAATGATCGTATCAAATTTCTCCATTTAAATACCTCCACTCGTCTCTCAAAAGTAGTTAATATCTACATTATAGAGTTCTTTGGTAAAGAATAATGTTTTAATGCTCATCTACCAAGTATCTTTGCTTTGACTAGCAGCTGTTTGATAGAATTAACCAAAACGGCTACATTATCTGGGAGAAAGTTATGAATCAAATCGAAAAATTACCGAGTGAGATAAAATTTATTTGGCGCATTAACGCGTTGATCGACTTTTTCTTTTTATTACTTGTTACTGTGGGGATCTTTATTTGGAAAGTTTTAGCTCCGACAACCATGAAACAGCCACTGACCTGGATTTTTAGTGGCTTATTGATTATTTCTATCATCACATTATTAGTCAAGTTGGCCTTAGTTCATTATCATTGGAATTTCTGGACTTATCTCATTGATGAAACGCGGGTAGAATTACATCACGGGTTCTTTTTCCGCAAACAGACAATCATTCCGATTGCTAGAGTTCAAAACGTTACTTTGAAACAAGGTCCCATTTTACGCCTCAAAGATTTGCAAAAAATCGAGATCGTAACTGCAGCTGGCTCCAGTAACATCGACGGTCTAGCGACATCACAAGCTGATAACCTCAAAGAATTGAAATGAAACTAGCACAGGAGGCACAAAATGACCTCTAAAGCTGTGCACCTGCATCCTATCGCCTTAATTTTCTTTTTCTACAATGCCTTTAAAGACGCTATTTTTCCTATCGCCTTATCCATTTTAGGAATCATCAATACTAAAGCCAAGAATTGGATAATGCTGATTATTATTGCAATTGCTCTAATTATTTTATTAATAACTTTTTTGAGATACCTGATGTTCACTTATCAGATCACGACTAACGAGATTATCGTCATATCTGGTATCTTCGAAAAAAAAGTCAATCATGTGCCTTATGATCGAATTCAAAATATCACTACTAATCAGTGGTTCTTCCTCAAACCATTCAATCTGACTGAACTAGAAATTGAAACAGCTGGGCATTCGGATAAAGCTGAAGTTCAGTTGCAAGCCGTCCCCACGACACTTAAAGAGGAACTAGACCGACTTCGTAAGCCCACCAAACTGGTCGATCCTGAGGAAATCCACAATGATTCGGCCAATACTTATGCCATTAGCTGGGGAGAATTATTAAAATTTTCTTTTACCTCATCAGCTTTTCTCAGTGGTCTCTTGGTTGTTTTAGCAATCTATGGCAAATTACAACATGTGATCAGTCAACAACTTTACCAAACTGCTACTAATGAGTTTTCACATCTCGGTTTATTGATTGCCATCGTTGTAGTCGTTATTGTTTTACTGCTCTTTTATCTAGCTTCAGTGCTCGTTTTGATCTCACAATATTATCATTTTCAAGTCACTGAAACCGATAATAACTTTGAAATGACACGTGGATTTTTTCAAACTAAAAAAACTAGTCTTTCACGCAAACGGATCCAAGCAGTCATCATTAAACAGACTTTACTGCGAAAATGGTTGCGGATTGCAACGATCCAATTGGTGATTATTTCTAACTCAAGTCAAGGTGATACCGAAAAGAATATCGTTGTCATGCCGGTGATCAGCGTTTCAAAAATAGATGACTTCCTGCAACAATTCTTCGCGGATATCCCCATCACTAAAATTGATTCCAAACCACTGTCGTGGACTTTTTATTATAATCTGCGTAATGCCACGATTTTTACCTTAATAACTACTGGATTAATTATCTGGTTATTGCATAGGCTAATTTGGCCTTGCATGATTTTAATCATCATCGAATTACTTGGCTGGTATATTCCAGCAATTTTAACTAGCCAACGTTCTAAAATAAAAGTCGAGAAAAACTTTTTGATTGCGCAAAATAATCATTTCATGACGAAAAACTTAACATATATACCTAAAAATACTATCCAATTTCTTGAACGCCGAACGAGTATCTGGCTAAAGAAAAAACAATTAGCCGGCTTGACTGTCTATATTCGCTCTGGCAATGCCCAACACAAATTAAAAGTCGATTATATTTCAGCAAATGAGATAGATCTGGTACTTAATTGGTATAAGAATTAATCGCACAAAAAGAGTCCCAATCTCTGATCAAAGTCAGAAATTGAGACTTTTTAATTAACGATTTTTATTTTTCCAAATCAGATAATTGTTTGAAATCTTCATCGCTCAATTGGACGTTACCAGCACTAATATTGTCTTCCAAATGTTCAGTTGAACTTGTACCAGGGATTGGCAGAATATTGTCAGAGCGTTTCAACAACCACGCCAAAGCGATTTGAGCTGGTGTAACGCCGTACTTTTCAGCAATGCCACTCAAAGGACTGTCTGGTTTGGCCAAGTTACCAGTATTTAGTGGGAATCATGGCAAGAACGCAATACCTTGGGTCTTACAATAATCGACGATTGCATCGTCACCTTTGTGATGACCAACATTGTACATATTTTCAACAGCATCGATCTTAGCAACTTTTTGAGCCGCCTTTAATTGTTCAAGCGTTACTTGACTGATACCGATATGCTTGCTCTTACCTTCAACTTGCATCTTCTTCAGTTCACCGACTTGCTCTTCCATTGGATAGTTTTTATCGATCCGGTGCAAAAATAAAAGATCTTCATGATCACGATGGAATTTGCACAATGACAATTCAACTTCTTGACGTAGAAAGGCTGGTGCCCCAAGTGGAATCCATTTTTCAGGACCAGTCCGAACTTGTCCAACTTTGTCAGAAATAAAGATCTTATCGGAATCAGGATATTCCTTTAAAGCTTTGGCTAAATAATTATCAGCATTCCAAGGACCATATGAGTCCGCTGTATCAATAAAGTTAACCCCGAGATCAAATGAGTGTTTGATCATCACAACAGCCTGATCTGGATCTTTATATGGACCTCAGACCCCAGACTCCAGGACCAGTTAGTTTCATCCATTATTAAAAAAACTCTCCTTGCATAAAAAAATCCATGTAAAAATATCGTTACTTTTTACATGGATCAATTCAATGCATTTTGTTTTTTGATACAAACATTTGCTACAAAAGTTATTGAGGAAATAGTTCAACCATCTTCATGTCAACAGTTACTGACACTATCGAAAATAAAGAGACTATTTGCTATCATTGTCACCACGATTAAGGTCAAGTACAGACATAAAGGCTTCTTGCGGTACGGAAACTTTACCAACTTCCTTCATCCGCTTCTTACCAGCCTTTTGCTTGTTCAACAGCTTATCACGACGAGTTCTATCACCACCATAGAGCTTAGCAGTGACATCCTTTCGATAAGCCTTCACGTTTGAACGGGCCACGATCTTATTGCCAATTGCAGCTTGAATTGGAATCTCAAACATTTGACGAGGAATTACTTCTTTCAAACGAGCTACGATGTCACGGCCACGTTTTTGAGCAAAATCTTTATGGACGATGAAACTCAAGGCATCGACCGGTTCGCCGTTCAACAAGATATCCATCTTAACCAATTCACTTGGTTCATAATCATCGACGTCATAATCAAGTGAGGCATAGCCTTTAGTATTTGACTTCAAATCATCGAAGAAATCAAAAATAATTTCTAGCAATGGCAACTTGTAGATCACATTGACTCGATACTTATCCAAATAATCCATCGTTACGAACTCGCCACGTTTTCTTTGGCAAAGTTCCATCACTGGACCAACATAGTCTTCAGGGACCATTATCTCAGCTCTAACGAATGGTTCCCGGATTTCCTTAATGTCAGTTGCATCGGGCAATTCAGCTGGGTTATCAACGATGATCTCCTCACCGTCAGTCTTTGTAACATGATAATCCACCGATGGTGAAGTCGTGATCAAATCAAGATCAAAATCACGTTCCAAACGTTCCTGAACAACATCCATATGCAATAAGCCTAAGAAACCAACCCGGAAACCAAAACCTAGGGCTTGAGAAGTTTCTGGTTCATATTCCAGTGCCGCATCATTTAGTTGCAATTTGTCCAAAGCTTCATGTAAATCTTCATACTTGGCATTATCGACTGGATAAAGTCCAGCGTATACCATTGGTGTACTCTTTCGATAACCAGTCAAAGGTTCGTCAGTTGGATTGTCAGCCAAAGTGACTGTATCACCAACTTGCGTATCCTTAACGGTCTTGATTGAGGCGGTAATATAGCCAACATCACCAGCCATCAAGTAATCACGTGTGACGGCCTTAGGAGACATTACACCGACTTCGGTTACTTCAAAGGTCTTCTTATTACTCATCAATTCAATCGTGTCTCCGACCTTAACAACGCCTTCTCGAACACGTACGTCTAACACAACGCCACGATAGCTGTCATAAACTGAATCAAAGATCAAGGCTTTGAGCGGTTTATCAAGGTCACCTTCTGGAGCTGGCACATCTGAAACGATTCTTTCCAATAATTCATCGACACCAACACCGGTCTTAGCACTCATCATGACAGAAGACTCAGCGTCAATTCCGATCATTTCTTCGATTTCTTCTTTAACAACATCTGGCTGAGCTGATGGCAAATCGATCTTATTGATCACTGGTACGATCTCTAGGTCGTTATCAATGGCTAAATAAGCGTTTGCTAAAGTTTGAGCTTCAACGCCTTGGGCAGCATCAACTACTAATAAAGCTCCTTCACAAGCTGCTAAAGAACGGGAAACCTCATAGGAGAAATCCACGTGTCCTGGCGTATCGATCAGATGAAAGATATAAGTCTTACCATCTTTGGCCTCATACTCAAGCTCAACAGCATTTAATTTAATTGTAATTCCACGTTCACGCTCCAAATCCATATCATCCAAAATTTGGGCTTTCATCTCACGTTTTGAAACGGTTTTGGTTCTTTCCAAAATTCGATCGGCAATCGTTGATTTACCATGATCAATATGCGCTACGATAGAAAAATTACGAATTCTTTTTTGTCTTTCTTTTAACTTATCGAGATCTAAATCCATAAATTATTCCCTTCTATCAGAAATTTTCAGCTCTAAGTTTTTGGTTGGGTCAAACCACTTTTAGAGTTTTTCTCATTCAGTCTATTTTACACTATTGTACGCTCTTGTTCTAGACAACAAAAAAGAAGAAGCCTATGCCTCTTCTTTTTTACTATTCGCCTTTAAAAGCGTCTCTTACTTTATTGAAAAAGTTACTATCTTTTTCTTTAACTTTGTCACCACCAGCAGCTGCAAAGTCCTTCAAAGCACTTCTTTGTTCACTAGAAAGTTTTCTAGGTGTCACAATGTTGACGGTAACTTTTTCATCACCGATACTCTTGCTATTCAAAACTGGAGCACCTTTCCCACGCAATCTAAAGGTCGTTCCGGTTTGAGTTCCACTTGGGACAGTCAAATTGACTGGGCCATGAACTGTATTAACTTTGATTTCGTCTCCTAAAGCTGCTTGTGGGAAACTGATGTTTACTGAAGCGTAGATGGTTGAACCATCACGTCTAAATTCCTTACTTGGTGCAACGTGGAAGACGATGTACAAATCACCATAAGGTCCACCGTTAGTTCCAGCCTCACCTTGACCCTCTAAACGCATTTGTTGGCCATCTTCAACTCCTGCCGGTACAGTAACTTTAAGTTCATGCTTTTCATTTACCTTACCTGAGCCGTGGCAAACGTTACATTTTTCTTTGATTTCTTTACCAGTACCGTTGCAGACATCACAGACAACTCTAGTACGCATACGACCAAGTGGAGTTTGACGATCAACCTCAACATAACCTGAACCGTGACATTTTGAACATGTTTCGGGATGAGTTCCGGGTTTAGCTCCAGAACCACCACAAGTACCACATTCTTCTTCACGATTATAGGAAATATTAGTCTTCTTACCAAAGACACCTTCTTCAAACGTCAAGTCCATACGATACTGTAAGTCTGAACCTTGTCTTGGGGCATTAGGGTTTGAACGAGTAGCACCGCCACCGCCGAAGAATTGGCTAAAGATATCTTCGAAACCACCGAATTGATCTCCAGCTCCTCCTCCGAAGCCGCCAAATCCGCCTTGACCACCATTCATACCGGCAGAACCATATTGATCATATTGAGCACGTTTTTGCGGATCTTTTAATAATTCGTAGGCTGCATTGACTTCCTTAAACTTCTCTTCAGCATCAGGGGCTTTATTCAAGTCAGGATGATACTTCTTAGATAGTTTCCGGAATGCCTTTCTTATTTCGTCATCAGAAGCGTTTTTATCAACGCCAAGTACGTCATATGGATTTTTATCTGCCATTAAATCACCTTTATATAATAAGAGTTAAATCCTATTCCTATTTAACGCTCAAAAGAGCAGCTATGTTTTTACTATACCATAACTGGTTTTAGTAATTAAACCACTGCTCTTTATCACAATTATTTCTTGTCTTTATCAGGATCTACTTCAGAGAAGTCGCCATCAACGGTATTGTCATCGCCTGACTTCTTACCATCAGTTGAGTTGTTGTTACCGTCATTGTTTGCACCGTTAGCTTGTTGAGCCTCTTGTGCTTGTTGATAAAGTTTAACTGATAAGTCTTGAACGATCTTATTCAAGTCATCCCGTTTCTTCTTCATGTCTTCAAGGTCGCCTGAATCTTGAGCTTTCTTCAAAGCATCACGAGCATCTTGGGCTTTCTTGATTTCATCGTCAGAAACTTTACCTTTAACGTCTTTTAGAGTCTTGTCAGTTGCGAATAATGTTTGTTCAACATCGTTCTTAACATCGACTTCTTCCTTACGTTTGTTATCTTCTTCTTCGTGTTCCTTAGCTTCTTTCATCATCTTGTCGATTTCTTCATCGCTCAAGCCTGATGAACTCTTGATAGTGATCTTTTGTTCCTTGTTAGTACCCATATCCTTAGCTGATACGTTAACAATACCGTTCTTATCAATATCGAAAGTAACTTGGATTTGTGGTACGCCACGAGGAGCTGCAGGAATATCTGTTAATTGGAAACGACCCAAAGTCTTGTTGTCAGCAGCCATTGGACGTTCACCTTGAAGAACGTGGATATCAACGGCGCTTTGGTTATCAGCAGCAGTTGAGAAGACTTGTGACTTGCTTGTTGGGATAGTTGTATTTCTATCGATCAACTTAGTGAAGACGCCACCCATTGTTTCGATACCAAGTGATAGTGGTGTAACATCAAGTAGAACAACGTCTTTAACATCACCAGAGATAACACCACCTTGGATAGCAGCACCCAAAGCAACGGCTTCATCAGGGTTGATTGAGTGGTCAGGTGTCTTGCCAGTCCACTTAGCAACTGCATCTTGAACAGCAGGGATACGTGTTGAACCACCATTTAAGATAACTTTGTCAATGTCAGAATTTGTCAAGTTGGCATCCTTCAAAGCATTGTCAACAGGGATCTTAGTTCTTTCAACAAGGTCTGATGTCAATTCGTCAAACTTAGCACGTGTCAAAGTTTCTTCCAAGTGAAGTGGGCCATTAGCACCAGATGAAATAAATGGAAGACTGATTGATGTTTGAGCAACACCTGACAAGTCCTTCTTAGCTTTTTCAGCGGCATCCTTCAAACGTTGTAGAGCCATCTTGTCTTGAGATAGATCAACGCCATTCTTTTCTTTAAATTGAGCAACTAACCAATCGATGATCTTTTGGTCAAAGTCATCACCACCAAGGTGTGTATCACCATTTGTTGAAAGTACTTCGAAGACGCCATCGCCTAATTGAAGTACAGAAACATCAAATGTACCACCACCAAGGTCATAAACAAGGATCTTTTCATCACCCTTGTCATTGTCAAGACCATAAGCAAGAGCAGAAGCTGTTGGTTCGTTAACGATACGTTGAACATTCAAGCCAGCGATCTTACCAGCATCTTTAGTTGCTTGTCTTTGTGAATCATTAAAGTAAGCTGGAACTGTGATAACAGCATCAGTAACTTTTTCACCTAAGTAATCTTCAGAGAACTTCTTGATGTGTTGCAAAATAAATGCTGAGATTTCTTGTGGTGTGTAAGACTTGCCAGCAACTGTTACTTTGTAGCCAGCTTCACCCATGTGACGCTTGATTGATGAAACAGTATCTGGGTTAGTGATTGCTTGACGCTTTGCAACTTCACCAACTTGGATTTCACCATCTTTAAAAGCAACAACAGATGGTGTTGTTCTAGCACCCTCGGGATTTGTAATAATCTTTGGTGAGCCACCTTCAAGAACGGCTACAGCAGAGTTTGTAGTACCTAAATCAATACCAATAACTTTAGACATAAACCTAAACCTCTTTTATTTTTTTAATTAATTAACAAATTTTTTATTGTGCGACAACGACCATTGCAGGACGGAGTACACGATCTTCTAATTTATAACCCTTTTGAAGCACCGAAACGACTGTGTCTTTTGCATGCTTATCATCGGCTGGTACAGTTTGAACAGCTTGACTCAAAGTTGGATCAAACTTCTCACCCTCATTGTCAATCGCCGTTACATGGTTATTTTCTAAGGCTTTGACCATGTGTTCATGTACCATCTCAATGCCCTTCTTCAATTGCTTGCTGGCATCGTCGTCAGCTTCAACTTGAAGCGCACGTTCAAGATTGTCCAAAACGGGAAGAATCTCTGTTGCCAATTTTTGACCGTCATACTTCAGGATGTCAGCGACTTCCTTATTATGACGCTTAGTCATATTTTGCATTTCAGCTTGACTTCTCAAAAGATTATCCTCTAAATCAGAGCTCTTCTGTTTGAGATCAGCAATTTCTTTATCCTTAGGATCAACTTTTTTAGCTGCTTCCTTTTTGGACTTATCTTCAGCTGGTTGCTTTGTTTGGGTTGCTTCTTCTTTAGAAGTCTTCAAATCTTGATCTTTTTCTTTGTCTGCCATTACTTCCTCCTAAAATTTCAAGAATCATCATACCTTGAATAATAATCAATTAGTCGTTTGGCTAATTCTACTCTGAACTCTCCGAGTAAACCAATTAATTGTGAATAATGCATCGTGGTTGGACCTAACAGGGCAATAACCCCTTTACCATGATGACCGACATCGTAATTAGCGGTAATGATACTGTAGTTCTTCAAAGCATCGCTGCCTAATTCACTACCTAACCGCACTCGAATACCGTCATCAGTAATACTTGGATCGATCAACTTCCGCAAGTCATTACTCTGATTGATGATCGAGAACAACGACTGAACTTGCGATAAATCAGCATTATCAGCGTAATTCAAAAGATTCAACTGTCCGTCAACGTAATACTTCTCTGAACCGGCCTTCTTGAAAAGCTGATCCATCATGTCCAACAAACCATCAGTCGAATACATGTATTCCGAAAGTATGGCTGGAACATCATTGTGAAGCATCTGGATAACTTTAGGTAAAGGCTGACCCACTAACTTATCATTGACGATATTGACAATCTTTTCAATTATCGAAGTATCAAAATCATCATCAATTGTATAAATATTATTCTCAACATTATTATCACTTGTGACAATAATAGCCATAAGTTGATGTGGATTCAAAGGCACGATTCTAAATCCTGTTAAGAGGATCGAACTGCTCTCTGGACCTAATGTGATTGCTGTGTAACTGGTCAGATGAGATAAAATTTTGGCAGATTGTTCGATGATATCATCAATCTGGTGATATGTTTTACCAAAATCTTCGTCAATTCTTTTCGCAATATCTGATGGAACGCTTGTTGGTTGAACTAAGTGATCCAGATAATAGCGATATCCCATTGCTGAAGGAATTCTACCCGAAGAAAGATGGGTCTTCTCGAGATAACCTACTTCTTCAAGTACTGCCATTTCGTTTCTGATTGTCGCAGAACTTACATGAAAAGGTAGTTCATTCATCAATGTCTTCGAACCAACCGGCTGGCCGGTATCTGTAAATATGCGCACGACTTCTCTCAAGATTGCATCTTGACGTTGTGATAGCATTATACCGTCCTCCTTTTTAGCACTATTCGTACCTGAGTGCTAACAATGTAAAATATAACAATCTATCCTAATAGTGTCAAGTATGCACGCTCATTTTTCGCAATTATTTCACAAATTATTTTCAACCGTAAATGATTTAGAAAGAAATAGCATCTCATCCCAATAAAAAACCTCTGGTTCAATTTAGAATCAGAGGACCTTTTGATTATTTCAATCAATCTGCAAAGCCTGGATAGAATTGGTTTGATCTAGTTTCAATTGTTTAACAAGACCCTCAGCGTTTTCAAACTTTACTTCGCCACGCAGATATTTTACCCATTCGAGCTCAACTTTTTGGCCATAAATATCTTGATCAAAGTCAAAGATATTCGTCTCGATTGTCACGCCCGTATTTTCTTTAAAGGTGACATTGTATCCCACCGAGGTCATCGCCTGATACCAATGGCCAGCCACTTTAATTCTCGTGGCATAGACGCCAATTTTTGGCACTAACTGTGGACCTGAAATTTCCAAGTTAGCGGTTGGAAAACCTAATTGACGGCCTCGTTGCAAGCCATGGATGATAACCCCTTGATTCTGATAACGGTAACCTAAAAATTGATTAGCTGCGTCAATTTGCCCACTTTCAATGAAACTCTTAATAGATGTCGAGCCGATCTTTTTCCCATCGATCAATTGTTCAGGAACCGTAACTGTTTCAAATCGTCCTTGAGCAAAGTCAGGCAAGGTTTTCATATTAGCACGGTCTTTTTTGCCATACGTATAATCAAAACCTGCTACAACATACTTAGCTTTCAATCCGAGCATATACTGGTCCACAAAGGCCTGGGGCTCTAAATGGGCAAAATCATCGCTGAATTCGACAAAATAAAGTGCATCTACACCTAATTGCTCAACTAATTCAGCTTTTCTGGACATGGTTGATAAATATTTAAAATTTTTCTCATGTTGGTAAACTGTGCGAGGTGAGCGGTCAAAAGTCATTAAGACTGCTGGCAAGTTTTTTTCACGTGCTAAAGCTACACCCGTTTTAATGACCTTTTGATGCCCCAAATGTACACCATCAAAGAAGCCCATTATTAAGACAGTGTCGCTTTTGGGACGTTGCTGTTCCAATAAAGGATGTTTAACGTTTATTATTCGCATTTTTTATCTCTTTTTATTTATTATTCAATAACATTAAATCAGGAATCCACATATCTCTTACTTTATCATACTTGTAAAGGGCTTTCGTAATTCCATTTCGTTGAACTCGCAATTGTTGAGTCTTATCAGCTTCTACTTCTAAAAAGCCGCCATGTAAGACCCTAACTTCCCATTCTTCGTCAGTTAATTCGTGTTGAGGGACATCCTTTAAGACTTGGTCAATTGAACGTAAAAAGCTGTAATCATTATTGTCGAGCATCGTTGAAATTTGGCCAATTGTAAAAGTCTCGTCGAGACTGATCCCGGCACTCTTAACTCGCGTTAACTGCGACATATAAGCCGGCATTTCTAAAAGGTGACCGAATTCCACTGCCAAAGTTCTCACATATGTACCTTTAGAACACTTGACGTGAAACTTTACCGTCTGGTACCCAGTTGTGGGATCAAAAATCGGTTCATCCAAAATATGAAAATCATAAATATGAATCTGTCGCTGGGGACGCTCAACTTCAATGCCAGCACGGGCATATTCGTATAATTTCTTGCCATTGACTCTAACCGCAGAAAACATTGGTGGTATTTGTACTAAATCACCAGTCATTTTTTTAAAGGTCTCATTTAATTGCTCAACACTGAAAGGTTGCACCAGTTTCTTTTCTTCAACAACCTCACCCTCTCGATCTTCAGTCGTAGTTGATTTGCCTAAGGTGATCTGACCAACATATTCCTTAGGTGAACCAGTCAAAGTATTGACTAGTTTAGTAGCCTGTCCCACACAAATTGGTAAGACACCGTCAACAAGTGGATCTAATGTCCCGGTGTGTCCAATTTTTCGCGTGTGCAATAATTTTCTTAATTGATAAACGTAATCAGAACTAGTCTGCCCGATTTCTTTATTTAAAGGAATTACTCCGTCCATAACAATCTCCGTATCTGTCTATTCTCTTCAATAATCTTACTAGTTTTCAACTCAAAAAGGTAGATAAACCAGAATCGATTTATCTACCCATTTTTTAATTAAACATTACCGATTTGCTTCGTCTTGATGCATTTTAGCAATCAACTTATCGATTTTTTCACCATAACGAACTGAATCATCTTGTTTGAATTCTAGTTCAGGAACTTTATACAAAGTTAATTTTTGACCTAATTCACGGCGGATCAAACCGGTAGCTTTGTCCAGACCAGCTTGAGTTTTTTCAACGTCGCTAGCCTTTTCTGAGAGAATGCTGTAATAAATCGTGGCTTGTTGTAAGTCACCTGTCATCTCAACACCAGTTACTGTCACGCCTTGAACTCTTGGATCACGAACACGTTTTAAAAGAATGTCGTTAACTTCTTTTTGAATCTCTTGTTCTACACGACCAATACGATGTTTAACCATATCGTACCTCCTACATTATTTAAAAAACCTATTTAAGTCTTTTTATTCATCACTAGATGATTATATCACATCACGGTCAAAAAAAAGAAAGCCCCATGCTTTATGCATCAGACTTTCTATTTGAATTCAGTAATTATTTAACTGGAACTTCTTCCATGACATAAGCTTCAATTTGATCACCGATCTTAATATCGTTGTAGTTTTCGATTGTGATACCACATTCGAATCCGGAACCAACTTCTTTAACATCGTCTTTGAAACGTTTAAGTGAAGCAAGCTTGCCTTCGTAGATAACAACGCCATCTCGAACGAGTCTGACACCACTATCACGTTGGATCTTACCACTATCAACGTAACAACCAGCAATTGTACCGACCTTAGAAACATTATATGTTTCACGGACTGTCAAGTTACCAGTGATCTTTTCTTCATAAACTGGTTCAAGCATACCCTTCATAGCAGCTTCAACTTCATCGATAGCCTTATAGATAACTCTGTGTAGACGGATATCGACATTCTCATCCTTAGCTTGCGTCTTTGCTTGAGCGGTTGGACGAACGTTGAAACCAATAATGATAGCATTACTTGCAGCGGCCAAGTTAACATCACTTTCAGTAATAGCACCAACAGCTTGATGAATGATATTGACACGAACGCCTTCAACTTCGATCTTTCTCAAACTTCCGGCAATGGCTTCAGCAGAACCTTGAACATCGGCCTTAATAATAACGGCAACTTGTTTAAGTTCTCCTTCTTTCATTGTTTCGAATAAGTTATCAAGTGTAACTGGGTTAGAGTTTTGACGTTCCTTTTCAAGGGCACGACTTGCACGCTCTTCACCAGCAGCACGAGCAGTCTTTTCATCATCGAAGACTACGAACTTATCAGCTGATTCTGGAACATCATTTAGACCTGTGATCTCAACTGGTTCTGAAGGTTTAGCAGCTTTGATCTCTTTACCATTGTAATTAGTCATCGTTCTAACACGACCAAAAGTATTACCAACAACGATTGGATCACCGACATGCAATGTACCTTGTTGAACAAGCAATGTTGCCACTGGTCCACGGCCCTTATCCAATTTAGCTTCAATAACTGTACCAATAGCTTTTTGCTTAGGATTTGCTTTCAATTCCAAGACATCAGATTCAAGCAAGATCATTTCTAGCAATTCATCAATGTTAGTACCCATCTTAGCTGAGATATTAACAAAGATCGTATCCCCACCGTAATCTTCAGGAACCAAGTCATATTTCATCAATTCTTCGGTTACGTGTTGTGGGTTAGCACCTGGCTTATCGATCTTATTGATTGCCACAATAATTGGGTCATTAGCAGCCTTAGCATGGTTGATAGCTTCAATAGTCTGAGGCATAACACCATCGTCAGCAGCAACAACTAGGACAACGATATCAGTGATATCAGCACCACGAGCACGCATATTAGTAAAGGCCGCATGTCCTGGAGTATCCAAGAATGTGATCAATCTGTCTTGAAGACGAACTTGATAAGCACCAATATGTTGTGTGATACCACCGGCTTCACCAGCAGTAACATGAGTATGTCTCAAATGATCAAGCAAGGTTGTCTTACCATGATCAACGTGTCCCATGATAGTAACAACTGGTGGTCTGTGAACAAGATTTTCAGTATTGTTAGCTTCAGCATCGAAGTACTTGTCGATATCGGCAACATCTTCTTCGACTTTTTCTTGAGCATTGATACCGTAATCTGTGGCTAGCAATTCAATGGTATCTTTATCCAAAGACTTGTTTTGGTTGATCATGATCCCCAGCATGAAGAGTTTCTTAACAATTTCAGCTGGTTCTCTATGGATCAACTTACCAATATCTTGAGCGTTCATACCAACTGTATAAACTAATGTTTCTGGTAATGGACGTTCTTTTCTTTGTGGCATTGGCTTCTTAGGTTCGGTACGTTGACGTTGTTGACGCTTGCGTTCTTTCTTCTTCTTACGACTACCAAATGGATTAGCCAGATTAGTCTTATGTCCAAAGTCACGATTATTATTAGTTGGTTTTTGCTTCTTGTATTCTGGTTTTGGAATATCAGTTTGAGCTACAGTTGACTTTGTAGTTTCCTTAGCTTTAGCAGCTGTAGTTTGGTTATTAGGTCTTCTGTTTTGATTATTATTTGCACTGTTGTTGCGTTGGTTATTATTGGCAGAATTATTGTTACGGTTATTGACACGATTTTGGTTAGTGCCATTGTTGTTAGGACGGTGATTGTTCTTTTGAGCATTATCGTTATGATTGCGATTATTGTTAGGACGATTATTGTTATTTCTAGTTGGATGACTAGGAATACGACTAGCATCAGCGATGTTTGTCTTAAATTGTTCTAAGTATTTATTACCAGCACTTTGTCTTGGACGTGGTGCTTGTTGAGTTTGCGTATTAGAACGATCACGTCGATTATTGTTGTTGCGATTGCGGTTGTCACGTGTTTGACTATTGCGATTGTTACTGTTTGCGTTATTACGGTTGTCATTATTACGACCGTGATTGTCGCGCACTTGGTTACTACGTTCGCCATTATGGGTATTGTTGTTTGCGGTAGTGTTATTACGATGGTTATTATTATTGCTGTTTGGACGATTACCATTGGATGTGTGATTGTTGTTACGATGGTCAAAGTGACCTTTACCCTTATTAGTATCTCTTCTTACAGCAGTAATCTTGATTTTGGTCTTGTGTTCACCGGAATTACGATTACTACCTTCATGTCCCTCATTACTTGTGGAAGCTGGCTTTGAAGTTGCAGGTTTAGCAGCTGGTTTAGTAGCATTACTGTTACCTTTCAAGCTGTTCACAATCTTCTTTTCTGCGCCTTCATCGACTGATGACATGTGGTTCTTAACATCAATGCCTAACTTATTGGCGGCATCTAGTACTACTTGATTCTCAACACTATTTTCTTTTGCAATAGTATAAATTCTCTTTTTGACCATCCTATCACTCTCCTTAATTGTCCATTATTTCTTTTAACCTTTTAGCAAATCCAAAATCTGTTATTCCCATAACTTTTCTGTCTTTTCCAATAGCCGTTTTAATTTCATTACTAGTCAATGTATCTATCACAGGTACATTATAATAACTTGCCTTATTGTGCAAATCCTTTTTCGTGCGAGCACTACAATCCTCGGACATAATTACCAATTTAACTTCACCATTACGAATTCCGTTAATGGTCAATTCAGTGCCACTAATAACTTTTCGAGCTCTAACTGCGAGACCTAAAAAACTTAAAAAAGAATTCATTAATGTTTCTTCCCAAGATCCCCAAACAAGTCCATTCGAGCTTTTTGATGATCAACGAATTCAAATAGCTCATCATAAAAATCTGCTGGAACTGCATGTGAGAAAACCTTTTCTAAAGATTTCTTTGATTTAGCAGCTTTAACGGCTTCTGGATCCAGACCAACATAAGCACCGCGACCAGGTTTTTTACCAGTAGGATCAATCGAAATATTGCCTTCTTTATCTTTGACAATTCTGACCATTTCTCTTTTTGGATACATATTATTTGTTAAAATATCTTTTCGCATTGGTATCTTACGAGTTGCCAAATCCATCACCCCTTTTTATTCTTCTGAATCAGAATCAGCTTCCTCGGCAGCTGGATTCTTTGCATCATCTGCATTGGCGGCATTTTCACGTGTCTTCTCAATATCGATCTTACCACTTTCAACGTCAGCTAAGTCAACGTCTTGATCGTTATCATCAACGAATTCAACTTGTGATTCTGGTTTGATATCGATCTTGTAACCAGTCAACTTGGCAGCTAGACGGGCATTTTGTCCCTTTTTACCAATTGCCAAAGACAAATGATAATCAGGTACGATCACGATACATTGCTTCTTATCATCTTCGTCAAATTGAACTGCGATAACTTCAGCTGGATTCAAGGCATTAGCGATGAAATCAACTGGATCGTCGACATAAGGTACGACATCGATATTTTCACCGTTCAATTCATCAACGATTGCTTGAACACGGCTACCCTTTGGTCCAACACAAGTTCCCACTGGATCAACATCTGGATTATCAGACTTAACTGCAATCTTTGTTCTATCTCCAGCTTCACGGGCAATTGAGACGATCTCAACTGTTCCATCATAAATCTCAGGTACTTGTTGTTCAAAGAGACGTTTTACCAAACCGGGATCAGTTCTGGAAACAAAAACTTGTGGTCCCTTAGTAGCATTTTCAACCTTAGTGACGTAAACACGGATACGATCACGTGAATTATATGTCTCACCAGGCATTTGGTCTGATTTTGGCATAACAGTTTCGATCCGACCGTAAGTGATATAAACATAACGACTGTCGCTTCGTTCAACTGTTCCTTGGATAATTTCGTGCTCATATTGGCTATATTCATTATAAATGATATCACGCTCAGCTTCACGAACTCGTTGCATGATGACTTGTTTAGCAGTTTGCGCAGCGATACGGCCGAAGTCTTTTGGTGTTACTTCTTCTTTGATGTGATCGCCAATTTCATAACCCTTGCTCTTCTTTTGAGCTTCTTCTAAGCTGACTTCTAAACGATCATCAGCTACTTCGTCAACTACTTCTTTGACTGCATAAACATGTATATTACCCTTTTTAGCGTCAAATTCAACATCAACGTTTTGGGCTTGGTTGTAATTTCTCTTATAAGCTGCAACCAAAGCGGCTTCGAGTGATTCAATCACATATTCTTTTTTAATACCCTTTTCGCTTTCAAGTGCGTCAAGAGCCTCAACCATTTCTTTACTCATGATTTTCTCCTTAGAATTCGATTGCAAGTCGAATCTTGGCGATATTGTCGCGATTGATTTCTACTTGTTTTTTTAAATTCTTAACTTTAACGATCAAAGTTATTTTATCTTCAGTTACTTCGCTTAATGTACCCTCAAAAGCTTTTTGACCATCTTGTTTTTGATATAAAGAAGCATGCACATAGTCGTCAACATAATCAGCTAAACTAGCATCGTTTTTCAATGGACGTTCAGCCCCTGGTGAAGAAACTTCTAAGTAATAAGCGGGTTCGATAGGATTCAATTCATCCAGCTTTTCACCATATTCCTCACTGATCAGCGCACAGTCATCGATGTTGATGCCACCTTTTTTATCAGCATAAACTCTCAAATACCAGTCTCCACGCTCGTGGACGAATTCTAGATCAACAAGAAAAAAGTTATGTTTATCTAAGATTGGCTGTAAAATGGCTTTTAATTCTTCAACTTTTGTATCCAAGTACATTCCTCCAAAGTAATCGGCAATAAAAAGAGTGAGCATTTCTGCTCACTCATTAATCAATAATTAACTAGTAGTTAATTTAACATATATTACTATTTAAATCAACTTATATCAACTACCGTTAGAATAACGACAATTGATTCTCGTCGGGCATGTCATCCAAAACATGATTTTCAGTCATATATTCTATCACAGTTTTAGAAACTTTACCACGTGTACCAAGGTCTTGCTTCGATAAGAAAGGCTGTTCCTCACGGGCTGCAATGATCTGTTTAGCAACGTTATCACCTAACCCGGGAATTGCATTGAACGGAGCTAAGAGTGTCTTGTCATCGATGATCTTAAATTCAAACGCATCTGACTTTTCAATATCAACCATCTTGATCTTGAAACCACGTTCCAAACATTCGTTAGCTAATTCCAAAACAGTTAACAAGTTCTTTTCCTTAGTTGAAGCGTCCATCCCTTTATCATTGATAGCTTTCATTGAAGCTTTGACCGCCTCTTTACCTGTCGTCATCGCCACGAGATCAAAATCATCAGCTCGGACAGTGAAGTAAGCACTGTAGTAATAAAGTGGATAATGAACCTTAAAGTAGGCAATTCTCAAGGCCATGATAATATAGGCAGTCGCATGGGCACGAGGGAACATGTACTTGATCTTCAAACAAGAATCGATATACCAATCAGGAACTTCGGCATCTTTCATCGCTTGCTTCCAATCGTCAGGAATACCACGTCCCTTACGAACATGCTCCATAATTTGGAAAGCCATTTGCGAATCCATTCCGTAGTGAATCAAATCCATCATGATATTATCACGACAACCAATAACATCTTTTAGCGTAACGACACCTTTGTCGATCAATTTTTCAGCATTACCCAACCAAACGTCGGTACCATGGGAGAGTCCAGAAATTTGCAGCAATTCCGCAAAGGTCGTCGGATGAGTTTTTTCGAGCATCCCCCGCACAAAACGAGTCCCAAATTCGGGAACACCGAGCGTTCCAGTCTTAGAAAAAATCTGTTCTGGCGTGACATCCAAGGAATCAGTACTTCTAAATAATTCCATCACTCCAGGGTCTTTAACTGGCAAAGTCTTAGGATCAATCCCAGATAAATCTTGTAACATACGGATCATCGTCGGATCATCATGTCCCAGGATATCAAGTTTCAAGATATTATCATGAATCGAGTGGAAATCAAAGTGAGTAGTTTTCCACAAAGCACTTTGATCATCAGCGGGATATTGAATCGGCGTGAAATCAAAGATATCCATATAATCTGGCACAACGATAATACCAGCCGGATGTTGACCAGTTGTTCGTTTAACACCTGTTGAACCAATTGCTAACCGTTCTTCTTCTGCATTTCGCAAGTTTTGACCAGTCAACTCTTCATAGTTTTTCACATAACCAAAGGCCGTTCGGTCAGCAATCGTTCCAATTGTACCCGCACGGAAAACATGATCTTCCCCAAACAAAACTTTCGTATAATTGTGAGCTACGGGTTGGTAGTCACCGGAGAAGTTCAAATCGATATCAGGTACCTTATCCCCTTTGAAACCTAAGAAAGTTTCAAAAGGAATATCTTGACCATCTTTTTCTAAATCCGCACCACACTTAGGACATTTCTTGTCTGGCAAGTCGTATCCTGAACCAACTTCACCTTTGGTAAAGAATTCGGAATACTTACATTCTGGACAACGATAATGTGGTGGTAAAGGATTAACTTCAGTAATACCGGTCATTGTGGCCACGAAACTTGAACCAACTGAACCACGGGAACCAACCAAATATCCATCTTTATTGGACTTATAAACTAGGCGTTGAGCAATCAAATAAATAACGGAGAAACCATTACCGATAATACTCTTCAACTCTCGATCCATTCGTTTTTGAACCAATTCTGGCAGCGGATCACCATATAATTCGTGAGCCTTGTTCATTGTCAATTCACGGATCTCATCTTCGGCCCCGTCCATCTTTGGGGTATAAAGTTTGTCTTTAACCGGAGATATCTCTTCGATTGAATCCATGATTTTCTTAGGATTATCGACGATAATCTCTTGTTCAGTGGCTTGATCCATATAACTGAATTCATCAAACATCTCATTAGTCGTCCTAAACTGTACATCAGGCAACTGTGGACGTCTGGCCAATGCATTACTTTTGACCGCCTTGATGACGATGTCTCGATAAACCTTATCGTGCTCATCAATATAATGCACATCACCAGTCGCAACAACTGGCTTCTTTAACTCTTTACCCAGTTTAACGATATTTTTCAAAATCTCTTGCAGAGCTGCTTCATCTTTAATGATCTTGATATCAATCAAATGTTGATACAATGAGCGAGGCATAACTTCCAAATAATCATAGTATTGAGCTAATTCGCGTGTCTCATCGTAACCTTTTTGCATCATGCTAGTGAAAACTTCGCCATTCTCACAAGCCGAACCGACGATAATTCCTTCACGATACTTATTCAACAACCGTCTAGGGACACGAGCTGTTCGATAATAATATTGCGTCATTGAATATGAAACGATTTTGAACATATTCTTCAACCCAGCTTGAGTTTGAGCTAGCAAAATGGCATGACTTGGACGTGCCTGCTTATAAGCTTCATCCCCACCGATATGGTCATTTAACTGTGAAACATTGTCGGTTCCAAATTTATCTTCCAATTCATCGAACAATTTATACATCAAATAACCAGTTGTTTCAGCATCGGAATCAGCCCGGTGATGGTGTTCCAAAACGATATTATAACGTTTGGCCAAAGAATCCAGCTTGTGGTTACGATATTCAGAATGCAAGGTCCGAGACATTTCCAAAGTATCAATAACTGGCATTGACAATCGGTTTCGTCCCATTCTCGTCAAAGCAGCATTCATGAAGCCCATATCGAAAGTAACGTTATGACCGACTAAAATATCATCGCCGATGAAATCCATAAATTCGCCGATAATAACTGATTCATCTGGAGCATTTTCAACCATTTCCGTCGTAATACTAGTCAAATTAGTCGTTACTTCTGAGAGTGGATGACCAGGATTGATAAACTTGTCAAAACGGTCAATTACCTCGCCGTTCTTCATCTTGGTTGCCCCAATTTCAATAATCGAGTCGTATACGGCTGACAGACCAGTCGTTTCCGTATCAAAGATGACGTATTCAGAACCAGCAAGTTTTTGATCTCGTAAGTTGTAGGCAATAGGATTACCTTCGTCAACAAGGTCGATCTCGACTCCATAAGCAATCTTGACCCCGAACTTTTTACCAGCACTGAAAGCTTCTGGAAAGGCCTGCAATGCATGATGATCGGTGATAGCAATCGCTGGCTGCCCCCAGTCGCTAGCCCGTTTGATCAAATCAGTGGCGCTAGGAATAGCGTCCATTTGACTCATATTAGTATGCGCGTGCAATTCGATTCGCTTATTATCCTCTTCAGCGGTATCTTGACGTGATTCATGTTTGATCACATTGATATCTTGCGCCATAATTACTAATTCACGTGAGAAATTATCTTCTTGAACACTACCACGAACTCTGATCCAAGCACCTTTATCTAAGGAGTTAAAGAAGTTTTCATCATCTTCACCGTTAGAAAATTTCTTGATACTAAATGAAGAAGTATAGTCAGTCACTTTCAAAATCAAAAGTGAGCGGCCTGACTTAAGTTTTCGAACATCAATATCAAAGACATAACCTTCAACTACCTTGCCACGGTCCTCTTCAATGATATCGACCATCTGTGTAATTTCTTGATCATCGGGAATCTTGCGACCTACTTTTGAAACATTGCCTGCCGGTTTGGCCGCCTTTTTCTCACTTGCTTCTTTGGCCTTAGCTTGAAATTGCTTAGCTTTTTCAGCATTAGCTGCCTTCATAGCTGCTTCTTTTTCCTGCGACTTGTTTTGATCGATATTAGTTCTGATCTTAAAATCTGGAAAACCTAAACTACTGTATTCTGACTGCAAGCCGTTCATTAAATTGCCGTCGATAATATCAGCCATGAAATCATTCGAAACATCAAAAAATACCTGACCATCTTGCATGTATGGTGGAGTTTGACTGATCCGACTGATGACCATCGGTGAATTGACGCCGCAATCATTTAAAACATAATTCCAATAATCTTTTATGTCTTTTTCTCTCAGCTGAGCTTTTTTGGTACTGATCTCAAAATCGACTTGAGCAATCCCGTCAAAACTAGCCTTGAGAGCTTTTACAAATGTTAAAAATTCATCAAATGGCAAGACATCGTTGAACTCGAAGAAAAAAGTCCAGCGTTTACTATTCTTATGAACTTCCAACTTGGTTAATTTTCCGTCTGCAAATGAAGCCTTCGAACTTAAAAGACTGTCTAACTTGATCTGCTTAACGAGAATTTCAAAAAGTTGTTTTGTATCTGCCATATTCTACCTTTCAAAAAATAAAAAAGGCCTAAGCCTCATTACTGATTCTTAAGCAATATTTTTACTGAATTTACTAATTCATCTTTACTTACTTCAATGGTTTCGCCAGTACTTCTGATCTTCAATTCAACGATACCATCGCCAGCCTTTTTACCAACAGTGATTCTAATTGGCAAACCAATCAAATCGGAATCGGCAAACTTAACACCGGGACGTTCTTTACGGTCATCAAGTAAGACATCATATCCTTGATCTTGAAGCAATGAAACGATTTCATCACTCAACTTGCCTTGAACATCATCATTGTACTTAATAGGAACAACATGGACTTGATAAGGTGCCAAGCTTTCAGGCCAAATAATCCCGTTCTCATCACTATGTTGTTCAACAATGGCTGTCAAAAGACGTGAGATACCAATACCATAACTTCCCATGATGATTGGATTCGACTTACCATTTTCATCCAAGAAGTTAGCACCTAGTGCCTTGGAGAATTTAGTTCCCAATTTGAAGATATGACCAATTTCAATACCACGAGTGAACTTAATATGACCATGTCCATCAGGTGAAACCTCACCCTCTTTAATGACACGGAAGTCTCTAAATTCAGGCATTTCCGTTGTAATATCTTCAAAGTTAGCATTGATAAAATGACGATCCTTCTTATTAGGTCCCACTACAAAGTTAGTCAAACCTACTAGTGAACTATCATACAACACTTGCACATCTTCAGAAATACCCTTAGGTCCAATAAAACCAGGTACACTCTTGAAGACATCAGTTACTTCTTCAGCAGTCGCTTCACGTAAGAAGTCAGCACCTAAATAATTCTTTAACTTAACATCATTAACATCATAGTCGCCACGAATCATGACCATGACCGGCTTTTCGTCGGCGATATAAGCCACAGCCTTCATAATTCTTGCTGGATCGACCTTTAATAACGCTGCTAAAGTGTCAATGGTATGAACGTTAGGTGTATCGACTTCAGACATAGCTTGCTTTTCTTCTTGAGGATTTTCATCCATCTTACTTGCAGCCATTTCCAAGTTAGCTGAATAATCTGATTCATCTGAATAAGCAATCGTATCTTCACCGATGGCCGCAATAGCTGAAAATTCTTTAGAATCAGTTCCACCCATGGCACCAGCATCACCGATAATTGCACGGTAATTCAAACCACACAAATCGAAGATATTTCGATAAGCTTGTTCCATTTGATTAAAGATCACATCGAGTTGCTCTTTGTTAGCTGAGAATGAATATGCATCTTTCATAATGAATTCACGACCACGCAACAAACCATTACGAGGACGATCTTCATCACGATATTTCATTTGCATTTGGTATAAAGAAAGAGGTAATTTCTTGTAACTATTCAAACCTTCCTTAACAACACTTGTGAAAGTTTCCTCATGCGTTGGTCCTAAGATGAAATCACGTTCGTGACGATCTTTAAATTTGAAAAGATTGTCGCCATATGTTGCGTAACGGCCACTTTCTTTCCACAAGTCAGCTGGTAAAATTGCGGGCATGCGCATTTCAGCAACGTCGATCTTTGTCATTTCTTTACGTACGATATTTTCAATTCTTTGAATTACTGACCAAGCAAGTGGCAAGTATGCGTATACACCTGCAGAAACTTGTCTAATGTAACCCGCTCTCAACATCAACTGGTGACTGATGGCCTCAGCATCTGAAGGAGTTTGTTTCAGTGTTGGAATATATAATTTTGATTGTTTCAAGTTCTTTTATCCCCCTATTTTATAAAGAAGCGCTGGATATCATTCCAAGTGACTGCAATCATCAACAAGACCAAAATGCCGACCCCAATCAGTGTAATGACATTTTCGTATTGTTCTGGAATTGGTTTTCGTCTGATTGCTTCAACGATATTCAATAAAATTTTTCCACCATCTAGCGCCGGAATCGGTATCAGGTTGACGATTCCTAAGTTCATTGACAGCATTGATGTAAACAAGATGATGTTGATCAAACCAGTCGAGGCCACTTTTGAAGTCATGGAATAGATTCCGACTGGACCGGACAACTGGTTGATATTAAATCCACCAGAAACCATCTTGCCTAAAGCATGGAAAATGGTCAGTGAAGTACTCCAGCTATAGTTAAAGCCATATTTGATCTTACCTAAAAAGCTCGAATCCAACTTAGCTGTAATACCGATCAGTCCATATTTTTGACCAGACTGTTTGACTGTCTTTGGCGTTAATTTAACTTGTTTAGTACTTGTACCTGATTGCACATCCATGGTTACTTGTTTACCAGGATTGTTTTGAATGCTTTCAGTTAAAGCTGTCCATGAACTAGTTTTTTTACCGTTGACACTCAAAATCTTATCATTAGCTTTTAAACCCGCTTTTTGCGCCACAGAATTACTCTGCACACTGCCAAGTTGATTCGTTCCAGTCGCAACTGAACCCATCATAAAAGCGGCGATAATTGCCGCTACGATCGCTAAGACAAAGTTATTGAATGGACCAGCAAAATTAGTGATCATCCGTTTCCAAACTGAAACAGACTGCAACTGGACGTCACGAGGGGCAATTTGTACCTCTGTCCCATCTTCTTCAACGATTGTTGCATCATGATCAACAGAATACTTTTTGGTGATCGTTTCATCACCATTTTCGTAACCTTCAATTATTAAATCATCGACAAGATCAGCTTTTGAGATTTGAACTGGAACCGCGTTTGCATCGTAAACTTTACTTGAAGTAATTATTTTTGTTACTTTATCATCATCATTTATGACTAATGATGCCATCGTTCCTGGTTGAATCTCAGAATCGTCCTCTTGCGCTCCAGCCATACGGACATAACCACCCAGTGGCAAAAGCCGCAGAGTATAGGTCGTATGATTCTTTCGGTAAGCAACGATTTTGGGCCCCATTCCAACAGAAAATTCCCGAACCAAGATTCCGGATTTTTTTGCAGCATAATAGTGTCCAAATTCATGAACGATCACAAGGATTCCAAAAACGATTATAAATGTAATTATCGCGGTCATTTTAACCTCCACGAGCTGTTTATACTAAACCAAAAATGTGTAACAAAGGTAGCACGATCAACATGCTATCAAAACGATCCAAGATTCCACCATGACCTGGCAAAATGTTCCCTGAATCTTTTACTTTGTAAAATCTCTTATAAGCAGATTCAATCAAATCGCCCATTTGACCCATAATTGAGAGTACAAAGGCAATCATCAACATTGTGACAGTCGAGTACTCTTGTGGGTAAAAGTACATATAAAGGCCTGAGAGAAGCAATGCCATCACGATTCCGGCAATTGTTCCTTCCCAAGTCTTGTTAGGACTAATAGCAGGCCATAACTTATGCTTACCGATTTTTCTACCAAAAGTATAGGCAAAAATATCTGTCGACCAAACGACGATCAAAGCATACATTAGAAGTGCTAAGCCAGCTTGTGAATTTCTGACTGCTGCCAAATAATGGAAACCAGTTCCAATATAAAGCATTGCCACAGTCGAAACGCCAGCATCTTCAAAGTTGAACTTATTCTTAGTCAAAACTGTGATGATCAATAGGATCACCGCAAAGACGTAAAATAAATCCAATCTTGAAAAACTTGCTGGGAACCAGCCACGATAGAATCCATTTGGCACTACTAAAGCTAATGTTCCCAGTACTGTTACCAAGAAATCAATTGAAACGATAATTCGTTTACGCATGATATAAATTTCAAATACACCAACTACAGCTAAAGCTGCAGCAGCTATTTCCAGCCATACTCCACCAGCAAGCAGAATGGGAATAAAGATTGCCAAGGCAATAACAGCTGTGATTACACGTTGTTTCATAATTTTCCCCCAATCGAACTAAACAGATCCATATCGACGGTCTCGTCTGTCAAATTCTTTAATATCCTCAATCAAATTATCAACCGTATAATTAGGCCAATAAGTTTTATCAAAGACCATTTCTGAATAAGCTAACTGCCATAACATAAAGTTGGAGATTCTTTCTTCGCCGCTCGTTCTGATCAAAAGATCCGGATCGGCTAATTCTCCTAATTGATTCGTTAGTAAATGGTTAGCAAACATTTCATCGTCAATTTTATCTGGGTCTATTGAACCATTAACGGCTTCAATTGCCAAATTTTTTGTCGCATGGATAATCTCCGCACGACCACCATAATTAAAAGCAAAGTTGAGAATCATCCCAGTATTATCCTTGGTATCCTCAACTGCTTTTAACACTACATTTTTGGTCCGATCAGGTAAATGGTCCGTAAAGCCCGTCACAACGACCTTAATATTTTCCTTAATCAAGTCCGGCATAAACGTTCCAAAGAAATCAACTGGCAAACGCATCAAAAAGTTAACTTCCTTACTAGGACGACTCCAATTTTCAGTGGAAAAAGCGTAGAGACTCAAAACTTTTACACCGAAATGACTGGCGGCTGTAGCAATCGTCTTCACATTGTTCATACCAGCTTTATGACCGGCAATTCTTGGTTGACCTAATTCCTTAGCCCAACGACCATTGCCATCCATAATAATCGCAATGTGCTTTGGAATCGACATTTCTGGACTCAATTGTTGCTTATTATCCTCTGCCATTGAGATTACCCTTCAGTAATTTCCTTTTCCTTATCGGCAGCCAATTGATCAATTTGTTTGATGGCATCATCAGTAACTTTCTGAACATCTTTTTCAAGATTATGGAATTCATCTTCAGTTACATCGCTAGCCTTTAATTGCTTCTTCAAATCATCCATAGCTTCACGACGAACATTACGGACAGCAATACGGCCGCCTTCTGCTTCTTTACCAACTTGCTTAGCAATCTCTTGACGGCGTTCACCGGTCAACTGTGGGATTACCAAACGAATAACGTTACCGTCATTTGCTGGATTTAGTCCTAAATCAGATGAATTGATAGCATGTTCAATATCATCGAGTGAAGATTTGTCATAAGGTGTGATCAAAAGAACTCGAGCTTCAGGAACATTGATTGAAGCTACTTGGTTCAAAGGAACTTCACTACCATAATATGAAACCATCACCTTGTTCAAAATTGATGCATTAGCTTTACCAGCACGAATATTAGCCAAGTCACGATTCAAAACTTCGATGGACTTACCCATGTTCTCTTTTGCTTTTGAAATAGCTTTATTTGTCATCATTACCACCCTTTATAATTGTTCCGATATTTTCACCTTGAACAACTTTCTTGATGTTTTCTGGTTTGTTCAAGTTAAAGACGATCAATGAAATGTCGTTGTCCATTGACAATGATGAAGCAGTTGTATCCATAACTCCAAGATTCTTATTGATAATATCAAGTTGGGTCAATTCTGAATACTTCTTGGCATTTGGATCTTTCTTAGGATCTGCAGAATAAACACCGTCAACATTATTCTTGGCCATCAAAATAACATCCGCTTCAATTTCAGCTGCACGAAGAACTGAAGTTGTATCAGTTGAGAAGTAAGGATTACCAGTACCACCAGCAAAGATTACGACACGACCCTTTTCAAGATGTCTAACGGCCTTTCTTCTGATGTATGGTTCAGCAACTTGACGCATCTCAATTGATGTTTGCACACGTGTAGGAACACCGATATGTTCAAGACCATCTTGTAAAGCCAAGCCATTCATAACTGTTGCCATCATACCCATGTAGTCAGCTTGGGCACGATCCATACCCATTTCGGCACCGGTTTCACCACGCCAAATGTTACCACCGCCACAAACGATCGCAACTTGTACACCTAGATCATGAACACTCTTAATTTGTTCAGCTATTTGTTTAATAACTGGAGGGTTAATTCCAAATCCCTTTTCTCCGGCCAATGCTTCACCAGAAACTTTTAAAATCACTCTTTTATACTTGATATCAGGCATACGTTCTCTCCTTTAATTTTGCTACTAAATATTTTAACATATTCGATACAGTAAATTTATCTAATCACTATTTTTAAATAAAAATCGCTCGGATACAACCCTTTATACAAGAAAAGGTCGTTTAATTCACAATGAATTAAGCGACCTTTCTTAAAAATTAAACGAATTAATTAGTTATTCATTTGGTTCTTTACTTCTTCAGCAAAGTCTTCTTGTTTCTTTTCGATTCCTTCGCCAACTTCGTAACGAACAAATGATACTAACTTACTGTTCTTAGATTCAACGAATTGTTGAACAGTCATATCTGAATCCTTAACAAATTCTTGGTCAGCCAAACTAATTTCTGACAAGTACTTGTTTACACGGCCTTCAACGATTCTTGGAATAATCTTTTCAGGTTTACCTTCAGCCTTTGTTTCTTCAGTGAAGATTGCCTTTTCATGTTCAAGAACATCGCTAGGAACTTGTTCGCGACTCATGTACTTAGGATTGATAGCAGCAACGTGCATAGCAACATCCTTAGCAGCGTCTTCATCAGAACCTTCAAGAGTAACGATAGCACCGATTAGGCCACCGTTATGTAGGTATGAACCGAAGACTTGTGCATCAGTCTTATCAAGAACTTCGAAACGTCTCAAGCTGATCTTTTCACCGATAACAGCTGTTAAGCCTGTGATAGCATCGTTAATTGATTCGTCACCTAGACTTAAAGCTAAAGCTTCGTCCATAGTCTTTGGTTCGTTTTCAACAATAGCTTTACCAATTGAGTTAACAAGATTGATAAATTTGTCGTTTGATGAAACAAAGTCAGTTTCTGAGTTAACTTCGATAATTGAAGCTTTGTTACCTGAAACTTCGATATGTGTCAAACCTTCAGCAGCAATGTTTCCACTCTTCTTAGCAGCTTTGGCAATACCCTTTTCGCGTAGCAAGTCAACGGCTTTGTCCATGTCTCCATCAGCAGAAACCAATGCCTTCTTAGCATCCATCATACCAACGCTTGTCTTATCACGTAATTCTTTAACTTGAGCAGCAGTAATTTTAGCCATTCGTAAATCCTCCAGTCGTATAAATAAAGCCATCTTACAAAGATGACTCTATTTTACGGATATTATTTTAATTAGTTGTTATCGTTATTGTTTGTAGCGTTTGCCAAATCTTCGATTGACTTGTCATCAGCAGCTTCTGCATCAGCGTTGTCATCTTTCTTATCAGCAAAGTCAGCATCTGAAACAGATTCTTCACCTTGCTTACCTTCGATAATAGCGTCAGCCATCTTAGCAGTAATCAATCTTACGGCACGGATAGCATCATCATTTGAAGGAATGATAACATCGATAGGATCTGGATCTGTGTTTGTATCAACCATAGCTACGATAGGAATGTTAAGTTTCTTAGCTTCGTTAACAGCAATGTTTTCTTTGTGTGGGTCAACGATGAACATAACATCAGGAATTCTTGGCATATCTTCGATACCACCAAGGAATTTTTCAAGCTTAGCTTGTTGCTTTGTAAGTAAAGCAACTTCCTTCTTAGGTAGACGATCAAAAGTACCATCAGTGGCCATAGCCTTGATTTCCTTTAATCTCTTGATACGTTTTTGGATTGTGTTCCAGTTAGTCAAAGTACCACCTAACCAACGGTGGTTTACATAGTATTGGCCGGCACGTGTAGCTTCTTCAGCAACAGCGTCTTGGGCTTGCTTCTTTGTACCAACGAATAGGAAAATTCCGTCATCACCGGCAACAGCCTTCATATAGTTGTAGGCATCGTCGATCATGCGTACTGTTTTTTGTAAATCAATGATGTAAATACCATTTCTTTGTGTAAAGATAAATGGCTTCATCTTAGGGTTCCAACGTCTTGTTTGGTGTCCAAAATGTACACCGGCTTCAAGCAATTGTTTCATAGAAATAACTGACATAAAAAAGTTCCTCCTGGTTTTTACCTCCACTTAAGTCATGTCTGACTGAAACGCTTATGCGCACCATCAATCAAATCGTTAAGTGTGTGTATTCAATACAGGTAAATATTATATGGGAAATTTAATGTGAAATCAAGTAGTCTCGCCAAATTATTCCGTGACTTTTTAATAAAGTTACTTTTTGAGAGCGAGATAATTTCTTGATTGCAATTTCCCGTTTCAAAGCTTGCGACTTGTCAGGCAGTTCTTCCTGATACATCAGTTGAACCGGACGACGAATCTTCGTATACTTAGCGCCCTTACCTGCATTGTGAGTTGCAACGCGTTTTTCAACATTATTGCTGGTACCAGTATAAAATGTTTGGTCGGAACAGAGCAACATATAAACGTAATATTTTTTATTTTCCATTGATTAAAAATTTCGCCTCTTCAGTTAACTGATGATTCTCATTATAGATCACTAAGTCAGGTTCAACTTTTAAGGAAGCTGTTTTAACGGTTTTGATGACATCCAACAGCATCAAATTGGCATTCTTATCCTTGGTTGAGCGAACAAAACGTAGTCGTTTAGGTTGCAATCTTTCTTGGCTCATTATCGTCAATAATTCACTCAACCGTTCCGGCCGATAGACTAAATATGCATGAGAATTCTCTTTTAAAAGCACCTTAATGGTCGAAAGAATATCGGTTAAATTGGCTTTTAGTTCATGGCGAGCCACAGCTAAAACTGGATTCTCTTTAATTGAAGTCTTTTCTGATAATTTAAAATAAGGTGGATTGCAAACAATCGTATCGATCGTATCGTGTGCTAAATATTGCTGAATATTTTTCAAATCATCATTGATCAAATGGACTTGTTCTTCCAAATGATTATCGTCAATACTCTTTTTAGACAAATCAGCCAGTTCTTTTTGAATTTCAACTAGATAGATCTGAGCTGAAGTCTTAGCAGCCAAAGAGAGACCAATTGCACCATTTCCAGAACATAGATCGACAACTTTACCTTTTTTTACCGGCTTAGCGAAATTATAGAGTAAAATAGTATCAAGATTAAAAGAGTACAATTTTTTATCTTGGTTGATTATAATTCCACTGTTAGCAATAACATCTTGCGAATAAATCGACATAACACACCTACTTTGTGGTATTTTAAATAAGTTAAAATTATTTTGGGGAGAATGATATTTCTATGTTTTATAAATTTGCTCGAGTTTTAGTACGAGGATTAGTTTTTCTACTAAATGGCCGATATAACGTTGTGGGTAGAGAAAACCTACCTGATAAGCCATATATCATAGTTGCTCCTCACCGAACTTGGTGGGAACCGATTTTCTTTGCTCTGGTTATTTCACCACGTGACGCAACTTTCATGGCCAAAAAAGAACTCTTCAAGAATCCAATCTTGCGATTTATTTTAGTCCACGCTCATGCCTTTCCAGTTGATCGCGCTCATCCAGGACCTTCCGTTATCAAAACCCCTGTCAAAGCCTTAAAAAATGAAGGTAAAGTTTTGATCATGTTTCCTTCAGGAACCCGCTATTCGGAACAGTTAAAAGGTGGCGCATCGCTAATTGCTAAACTTTCTAAAGCACCACTAGTACCTTTCGTTTATCAAGGGCCATTAACCTTTGGCGGATTATTACGTCATCAAAAGATTACGATTGGAGTTGGACCAGAAATCGACTTCGACTTCAAAGCTAAACTTGACGATGCTCAGACTAAGCAAATCAATGATGATATGGAAAAAGCCTGGGATAAAGTCGACAATGAAATAGATCCAAGTTTTGAATATACTCCACCTGTAAAGAAGAAATAATAATATAGTATAAGATAACAGTTTATCATTTCATAGTAATTGAAGCTTCACGAATGTTGATTTTTTATTTGACATTTGTGGGGCTTTTTTTGGATATAGATTAACTTGAATTTAAATTGAGAATCTACTTGAGTTACCGAAGCACTAATTTTTATCAAGTTAAAAAATGAAACTATCAACTTCTTAAAGAATACCCTTCCCATTTCTACAGAGCAAACTTCTTCGAAAAATTTTTAATTTAAAATACATATCCTAATATCGGATAAAAAATAAGCTGAAAAATATCAATTACGATATTCTTCAGCTTATTTTATTGAAATAATTAATCAAACTTCGCAAATTTAAATGGAATTTTTACCGATATCATGTCGATAAAAAATATTAGTTTGGTCCATCTGATCCAACTGTTGATAAATTGCCTTTTGAGCATCTACCAATGTTGGCGCAGATGTCTGTACCAAATAAAGTCGCCCACCATTACTGTATAACTGATGGTTTTCTTTGCGCACTGCTGCGTAATTTATTGGTAAGGGGAATTTTGTAAATACATCTTTGGAACCTAAACTGCCATAAAGTGGCTTTTCTGGATAACCTTTACTAACGGCAAAGACTCCTAGGTTTAAGCCTGAATCCATCCAGTCGATAGTCGTAATTTTCTGATGTTGGATAATTTGGAGGATTATCTGTGACAAATCAGTTTTTAAACGGGGCAAGACGACTTCGGTCTCGGGGTCACCAAAACGAGCATTAAATTCAATTACTTTAATACCAGTCTTCGTCAGAATCAAACCGGCATAGATAATACCTGTGTACTTGATTCCTTGTTGATACATTTCTTTGACAAACGGCTTGATAACTGTTTGGATGGCTGTTTGTTCGACCTCGTCAGAAATATTAGCAACAGGACAAACTGCCCCCATCCCACCAGTATTTGGACCTTTGTCACCCTCAAAAATCTTTTTGTAATCTTGGGCTAAAGGCATTGGATAAAAACGCTTATGGTCGACAAAGGCCATCAGTGAAAATTCTTCACCATCAAGGTATTCTTCAATCACAACTTTGGAGGTATTGAATTTGTGCGTTGCCAACAAGCTTTCAACTTTTTCAAAAGCATCCTCTCTATTTGGTGAAATATAAACACCTTTTCCGGCAGCTAAGCCATCCGCCTTAATTACGATGGGAAAAGTTTGCTGTTCCAAATACGTCTTAGCTTCCACTACATCGGTAAATTCACGATAAGCAGCCGTTGGTATCTTGGCATCAGCCATCAGTTTTTTGGTAAATGATTTTGACCCTTCGATTTGAGCACCTTTTTTATTAGGACCAAAAATCTTCAGTTTCTGGTTCTTAAAAAAGTCAACGATTCCATTGACCAAAGGTTCTTCTGGTCCGACAATCGTATAATCGATATCGTTAGTTTGGGCAAAATTAGCTAAATGGCTAAACTCATCCTCATTAATAGCAATGGTCTTGATCCCATTTAAGGTCATTCCGTCATTTCCTGGCGCACAGAAAACTGTATTTTCATCATTCTTTTGGAGTGCTTGGCAGATGGCATCTTCACGTGCACCTGAACCGACAACAAGTATTTTCATTAAAAGACCTCTCTTCTAGTGTTTGAAATGTCTTCTACCAGTGAAGACCATGGCAATACCAAACTTATCAGCCATATCGATTGAATCCTGATCCTTGATCGAACCACCTGGTTGAACGATGGCGGTAATTCCATGTTCAGCAGCATATTGCACACAGTCATCCATGGGGAAGAAAGCATCTGAAGCCATGATCAATGGTGTATGTTCATCAGCTTGTTCTTCTTGTTCGATAGCAATTTTGACTGAGCCAATACGATTCATTTGTCCGGCACCGATTCCCAAAGTCTTGTCAGTGGTTGAAATGACGATGGCATTACTCTTGACGTGTTTAACAACTTGTTGGCCAAACAACAGTGCTTTCATTTCTTCATCAGTTGGCGCCTTTTTAGTGACAACTTTGAATTCATCGATGCTATCAACGGTCGTATCACGTTCTTGAACTAACAGACCACCCATAACTGAAACATATTCATGTTTTTGAGCATCTTTAGCTTTAGAAAAATCAAGTGTCAAAAGACGGATGTTTTTCTTAGCTTCGAGGATCTCTAAGGCCTCAGGACTGAAACTTGGGGCAATCACGATTTCTAAGAAAATCTTGTGCATTTCTTCAGCAATTTCCTTAGTGACTTCACGATTGACAGCCACGATTCCCCCAAAGATCGACATTGTGTCAGCTGTATAAGCTTTACGCCAGGCTTGATAAATCGACTCGTCATCAACCCCAACACCACATGGATTCATATGTTTCAAGGCTGCTACACAAGGTTGCTTGAAGTCAGCTACGATTCTTAAGGCTGCGTCTGCGTCTTTAATGTTGTTGAATGATAATTCCTTACCGTGTAATTGCTTAGCTGAAGCAATTGAGTAGGCAGAAGGAATTGCACTTTGATAGAAAGCCGCTTTTTGATGAGAATTTTCACCATAGCGTAATTCTTGATGATAATCGTATCCTAAAACTTCAACATCTGGGAACTCGTCACCATTCAGATCAGTCAAATAATGGGCAATGATACTGTCATATTCAGCTGTATGACGGAAGGCTTTGGCTGCCAAACGACGTCTTAATCCAGCATCGTCAGAATCAGCTTGGATACTTTCCAAAACAGTTTCATAATCATTAGCATCAATCACCACGTAGACGCTCTTGAAATTCTTCGAAGCAGAACGAATCATTGATGGTCCGCCGATATCAATTTGTTCGATTGCTTGAGCTGGTGTGACATCAGCTTTAGAGATTGTTTCTTTGAAAGGATATAAATTAACACAAACTAAGTCGATCGTTTGAATGTCGAGTTTTTCCAATGTTTTCATATGTTCGGGATTGTCACGTTTAGCCAAAAGTCCAGCATGAACTACGGGATGTAAAGTTTTTACCCGACCATCAAGAATTTCAGGGAATTTCGTTACTTCGTCAATTTCAGTAACTTTGACGTTATTTTCTTGCAACTTTTTATATGTACCACCAGTTGAGATGATTTCAAAGTCATTGGCGATTAATCCTTTAGCAAATTCAACGACACCTGTCTTGTCAGAAACACTGATCAAAGCTCTTTTCATTTTTTATCTACCCCATTATTTTTATTTAGTAGTTCAAGTATCACTTGACGATACAATTGATGTTCAGTTTGATGAATTCTCATTTCTAACGTTGCTTCTGTATCATTTTGTAAACGAATAACTTTGGCTTGCTTGATGATGGGACCTGTATCGACTCCTTCATCAATGTAATGGATCGTGACGCCAGTTACTGCATCGCCTGACTCAAAGGCTCGTTCAATAGCTTCTAAACCTGAGAATTTGGGCAGCAAGGATGGATGAATATTGATAATCCGATTAGGATAAGCTCCCAACAGAACTGGTGTGACGACACGCATATAACCCGCCAGTAAAATATAGTCCAGATGATAAGGTTTCAGATTCTCAACAATAGCTTGTTCATAAGCTTTTCGGTCCGGAAAATCACTGAGACGATTGACAAAAACTGGAATTTGATATTTTTGAGCTCGATTGATGACTTGAGCTTGCGGTTGATCACAGACCAGTACTTCGATTTCCAAACCAGCGTTCTTTAATTGCTGCGAACTAGCAATTGCTTCAAAGTTGCTTCCATTTCCAGAGGCGAAAATGGCTACTTTCATAGCTGATCCCCTTTCAAAAGTAAACTTTCACTCTCTTTCGGCACTACTTCACCGATCGTATATGCAATAGTTTCCTTTTCATTCAATAATTCAAGCACTTCAAGTTCTTTAGAAGCATCTACGGCCAAAACCATCCCAATTCCCATATTGAAAATATGGTACATATCGGCTAACTCGAGTTGACCATACTTTTGAATAGCGGAAAATACTGGTAATTGTGGCCAAATATCAACATTGATCATGGCCGCCAGGTTTTGTGGCAGCATTCGAGGGACATTTTCGTAAAAACCACCGCCTGTAATATGTGAAATACCTTTTATCAACCGTTCTTTTAACAGTGGCACAATGTCTTGCACGTAGATTTTTGTTGGTGTCAACAATAATTCGCCTAAATTCTGTTCGGGACATTCAGGCAAAATAGTATCAGTTGAAAAGTCATGATCTTGGAAAAAAATCTTTCGAACTAAGGAGTAACCATTCGAATGAATTCCAGTTGAACTTAAACCAATCAAAACATCCCCAGCTTGAAGATTTTCTTTTTTCAACAAATCATCTCGTTCGCAAATACCGACCGAAAATCCGGCGATGTCATAATCATTTTCACCATAAACTCCTGGCATTTCAGCGGTCTCACCACCAATTAAGTTGGCATTGGCTTGATTACAGCCGTCAATCACGCCTTTGAGGATTTCTTCTATCTTATGGTCGATTTTGCCAGTTGAAAGATAATCTAAGAAATATTGCGGGATGGCACCTTGGGCGAGAATGTCATTAACACACATGGCGACACAATCGATTCCGATGGTATCCCACTTCTTCGCTAAATTGGTTAACAATAACTTCGTTCCCACACCATCATTACCTGAGACTAGCACGGGGTGTTGATAACCTTCAGGAATTTCATAAATACCTCCAAAATTCCCAATATTACTATTACGCGTATTTTGCTTTACAAACTTGGAGATTTGATAGCCAGAATTAATATCGACTCCAGCATCTTGATAGGGATTTGACATGGCGAACCTCCTTATTTTTTCGACTCATAATCGTAAAGATAGGTTGGATAATCACCGTTGAAATATGACATATCTAACCCGGAATACGGTGCGTCAGCATTTAAACCAATTGCGTCGATCAAGCCATCCTCACTCAAAAATTTCAGTGAATCAGAACCAAACATTTGATTCATTTCAGCAATTGATTTGTGAGCAGCAATCAATTCACTCTTCTCTTGAATATCGATTCCGTAAAAACAAGGATGCATGAATCTTGGTGAAGCGATTCGCAGATGAACTTCAGTCGCTCCGGCATCTTTCAACAATTGAACGATGTAGGCACAAGTGGTCCCGCGGACAATGGAATCATCGACTAGAATGACCCTTTTACCTTGAACTACCCCTTTAACGGCGGCTAATTTTTGACGAACACTCTTCTCACGCAACTCTTTAGTAGGTTGAATAAACTCACGTCCCATATACTGGTTCTTGATCAGACCCATTTCATATGGCAAGCCACTTGCTTCCGCATAACCACTGGCAGCTGAGAGTGAAGAGTTAGGTACTCCCACCACAATGTCGCCATTTGCTGGAGCTTCTTTAGCTAAGTTAGCTCCCATACGCTTGCGGGCTGAATGAACGTTGATTCCCAGGATATCGGAATCAGGTCGTGCAAAGTAGATAAATTCCATCGAACAAATTGCTAATTGCGTCTTGGTAGTCCAGTTATCAATCGACATCCCCTCACTATTGATGGTAATCAATTCACCTGGTTGAACGTTATGAACCAAAGTTGCTCCGACTGCATCTAAAGCACAAGTCTCACTGGCAACAACATAAGCTCCGTTCTCCAAACGACCGATCGACAAAGGACGAAAGCCATGTGAATCTAAAGCGACGATCATCGAATCTTTTGTTAACAATAAATATGCGAATCCACCTTGAATCTTGTTCAAAGCCTCGATAATTCTTTCATGCAAAGTTGGGGCATTAGAAACTTTAATCAAATGTACTAGCACTTCTGAATCCGAACTTGATTTAAAAATATGTCCCTTGGCTTCAAGCTCTTTTTTCAACGTATCAGCATTGGTTAAATTACCGTTGTGAGCCAAAGCCATTTGACTATCCGTGAAATCAAACAATAGTGGTTGGACATTTTCAATCTTATTTTCACCAGCGGTAGAATAACGAACATGCCCAATGGCGGAATTCCCAACTAGCGAATTGAGATATTCTGGTTTAGAAAAAACTTGGGTCAACAATCCTAAATTACGATAAATACGTAACTTATTCCCATCATTAGCGACGATTCCCGCACCTTCTTGTCCACGATGCTGTAAACTATGGAGTCCTAGATAGGTCAAATAATTAGCATTTTCAGCGCCCCAGACACCAAAGACACCACATTCTTCATTTAAACTCTTTACTTCATTAAGCACTCAAGTTCCTCCTTCCAATCTTGCTCAACCGATAATCCATCGAGAACAATATCTTCTTCCGCCGTCTTGACTTTAAATTCAGATGTCTTGGTCACAGTTCCTAATAACTCAATCTTTGTCTGCATCAGTTTTTCAAAGTTTTCGCGGTCAGCTGGTTTGACAGTTACGATGAAACGACCTTGAGTTTCTGAAAACATCTGTGCATTTGATAATGACGTTTCGACTGCAAAACCAAAATTCGTATTAAAAGCTGATTCTGACAACGCTGCTGCCAAACCACCTTCAGACAAGTCGTGACAACTTTGCAATAATTTCTCTTGAATAGCTTGACGAATCAATTCTTGGTCCAACAATTCCTGGTCTAAATCTAAACTACGTAAATCACCTTTGATTTCACCAGCTTGTAACATTTGTAATTCACTACCGTGATAGTCATCGCCAGTTTGGCCAACTAGGTAGATCAAGTCATCAGCATTTTTGAAAGCGACTGTCGTTACATCAGCAATATCTGTAATCAAGCCAACCATTCCGACCATTGGGCTAGGATAGATAGCTTGCTCATTGAACTCGTTATAAAGTGAGACGTTACCAGAAATTACGGGTGTATTGATTTTTTCACAAGCACTGGCAATTCCTTCAACACTCTTATCCAATTCATAAAAAGCTTCAGGATCTTCAGGATTACCATAGTTCAAACAATCTGTGATTCCGATTGGTAAACCACCACTAGCAACGATATTTCGAGCCGCTTCCATAACGGTGATTTGTCCACCGATAAAGGGATTTAAATACACATACTTTGAATTACTATCATTAGTCATTGCGATAGCTTTTTTTGTATTGCGAATTCTGATTACTCCAGCATCGCTCCCAGGCTTAACTAACGTATTAGCTCTAACTTGCGAGTCGTAAGTTTGATAGAAATATTTCTTGCTGGCAATATTAGGACGTTTCATAATCGCCTGCCAAGTATCTTTTAAAGAGGTAATTTCGGGAAGGAATTGATAGTCTGCTTGCTCGATCATCCGTTGTGGCTTAACTTCTTGACGATCATATTCAGGAACATCTTCGGTTAAACTATCGACTGGGATATCGGTAACTAATTGATCATGATGATAAATCTTATACTGATGGTCAGTAGTTACGCGACCGATCACGACAGCATCTAACTCAAAATGCTTAAAGAAATTCAAAACTTCATCTTGATGCTCTGGTTTAACACAGAGAACCATTCGTTCTTGCGACTCTGAGAGCATCATTTCATAAGCTGACATCTCTGTTTCTCGTTGCGGCACATTATCAAGATTCAAAACCAAACCTGAGCCAGCTTTAGAGGCCATTTCGGCTGTCGAAGAAACTAGACCGGCTGCACCCATATCTTGAATCCCCAAAATCCAGTCGGAATGCTGTTCAATAATTTCCACACAAGCATCCATCAAAAGTTTTTCGATGAAAGGATTACCAACTTGAACCGCTGAACGTTGAGTATTATTTTCATCAGTAAATTCATCTGAAGCAAAAGTTGCCCCATGGATTCCATCACGCCCGGTTTTGGCACCAACGTAGACGATCAAATTTTCTGCCCCACTGGCCGTACCAGGCTTGAAATCAGTGTTATTCAACAAACCGACACACATGGCGTTGACCAACGGATTATGAGCATAACAATCTTCAAAGGCAATCTCGCCACCAACTGTTGGTAGACCGATACAATTGCCATAGCCACTAATTCCAGCAACTACTTCATTGACTAAATGCTTAGTTTTTCCATTATCAAGTGGTCCAAACTTTAAACTGTTCAATAAAGCAATCGGTTGTGCACCCATGGAGAAAATGTCACGAATAATTCCACCGACACCAGTGGCGGCACCTTGATATGGTTCAACTGCTGAAGGATGATTATGACTTTCAGCTTTAAAAACGACAGCTTGATTGTCACCGATATCTAAAATACCAGCATCTTCACCAGGACCAGCTAGCACGCGCTCGCTCTTATTTGGCATCTTTCTTAAAACTTTTTTCGAATTCTTGTAAGAACAATGTTCACTCCACATTACGGAATACAATCCAGTTTCGGTGTAATTTGGCAAACGTTGTAAAATTTCTTCACTGATCAATTGGTATTCAGCATCGGTCAAACCCCATTGTTGATACAATTTATCAGTTTTGATTTGTTCTGGTGTAGGTTCAGTCATTAATTATTCACCTTTACTTGATAATTGATTATTGATTGAAACAATTTTTTACCATCTGCCGAGCCAAGAATTTCCTCCATAGCTCGTTCAGGATGCGGCATCATCCCTAAAACATTCTTTTCTTTATTAGTCACGCCGGCAATTTGATTGACGCTGCCATTAACATTGTCAAGATATTGAAAGGCGATTTGATCATTGGCTTTTAATTCTTGGAGCGTAGCTTGATCACAGTAATAACGGCCTTCACCATGTGCTACTGGCACTTGAATAATTTCATCAGCCTGATAGGCATTAGTGAACGCTGTTTGAGAATTGACAACTTTTAAAGGTACCGTTTCACAGATAAAACGTCCCTGTTCATTTTTAATCAAGGCTCCTGGCAATAAACCTAGCTCAGTCAAAATTTGAAAACCATTGCAGATACCTAAAACTATTTTCCCTGCTTCCGCAAATCGGACGATCTCTTTTACGATTGGAGCATTAACGGCAATAGCACCACTACGCAGATAATCACCGTATGAAAAGCCTCCAGGTATCAAGACCCCATCAAAGCCTGCCAAACTTTCGGCTCGATAATCAACTAATTCAACTGTTTCCTTGATACCATCTTTAATCGCATAGTAGAGGTCTAAATCACAGTTTGATCCTGGAAAATTGATTACGGCAAATTTCATTATTTCGCCTCCGTAATTTCGTAACGATACGTTTCCACATTAGGATTTGCCAACAGATCATCACAGATTGCGTCGACATATTTTTCTAAATCAGGGTAGTTATCGTCAAAACTCAATTCAAAGTACTTGCCCATATGAACTTCTTGAACTTTTTGATAGCCCATGGAGTGAACTGCTGATTTGATGGCTTCCCCTTGCGCATCTAAGACAGAGGTTTTGAGTGTCACGTATACTTTTACTAATTTCATCGTAATCTCCTATTTATCTTGTAGTCGGTCTAGGACTACTTGGTAAGTTTCAACTAAATTGCCTTCGTGCTTTCTGAAAACATCTTTATCCATTGAATGATGACTAGACTTATCCCAAATTCGGCAATTATCAGGGGAAAATTCATCGACGAGAATTATTTCACCTTGATAAAGTCCAAATTCCAGTTTGAAATCGACTAATTCAAAACCAGCACCATCGAAGAATGGAATCAACAATTGATTGATTTTTAAGGCTTGTTCTTTGATGTAATCCAATTGATTTTGATCAGCAATCTTCAAAGCTTTGATCTGAGATTCATTGATGAATGGATCATCCAGTGCATCGCTCTTGTAATAAAATTCAATGATTGGTTCGTTCAAATGTTGACCAGCTTCAACTTGAAACTTCTTTACTAACGAACCTGAAGTAATATTTCTTAAAACAACTTCCAAAGGAAAGACAGTTGTCTTCTTAACTAACTGTTCATGATCAGAGAGATTCTTTACCAAATGGGTCTTGATGCCATTTTCGATCAGATAATTGAAAACTAGCTGGGAAATTTGGCAATCGAGTACGCCTTTTCCGGGAAGAATTTCCTTTTTCTTACCATTGAGTGCGGTCGCTTGATCTTTATAAACGATCAATACCTCATCTTCTTGTTGTGCTTGATAAACATTCTTAGCTTTTCCTGTATAAAGCAACTTAGCTTCTGTCATTATTATTTACACATCCCAGATTGAATTATTTTCAATAGCAGTTTTGATCTGCTCTAGGTCATCGCTTAATATCGTGATATGACCCATTTTCCGGTTCTCTTTAATTTCATCTTTGCCATAGTCATGAAAATGCCATTCTGGGTGTTTAACTAGTTCATTCTTCGCCTTAGTTAAATGTTGACCCAAGAGATTGACCATGGCTGCTGGCTTCAGCAATTCGACTTTCGGCATAGCTAAATTGCAGACTCCCCGAATATGTGCATCAAATTGTGAAATATTGCATGATTCGATGGTTAAATGCCCTGAGTTATGAGGTCTAGGGGCAATCTCATTAACAAAAACCTCATCTTGATCCGAAATGAAAAACTCGATACACATCGTGCCAACTAATTCCAATCCCTTGGCTAAAGTTTCACCGACTTGATAAATGTGTTGAGCAGATTTCTCACTGATGGCAGCGGGACAAGTACTTAAGTGTAAAATATTATGTCGATGAATATTCTCGATGATGGGAAAAATAGCTGTCTCTTGTCGGCTGTTAGCGGAAACGACTACCGAAACTTCTTTTTTTAGGTTGATTTTTTTCTCCAACATACAAGGACCAGTAGCTAATAATTCTTCGATCTGGGCGTAATCAACATTCTGGGCATCGTCAATCAACAATTGGCCTTTGCCATCATAGCCGCCACGAATGGTTTTTAAAATAACGGGCGTACCTAATTTTTCAATTCCACGGTGATATTCGAAAATATTTTCGATCACGACATGCGGTACAACTTTAAAACCGCTATTTTCAATAAAATCTTTTTCTGAAACTCGATTTTGCGTCACGCTCAATGCCTTGATACCTTGCGGTACTTGGGTGTACTTCTTGACTTCATTAATAGCTGTCGCATCGACGTTTTCAAACTCATACGTCAAAACGTCGCACTTCTTAGCTAACTCGACCAATTTTTCTAAATCATCATATTCAGCTACGATTTGTTCATCTGACACTTGTGCGGCTGAACAATTGGGCTGCGGGTCCAAGATAATGACCTTATAGCCCATTTCTTTGGCTGAAAAAGACATCATTTGACCTAATTGTCCACCACCGATAATTCCAATCGTGGAACCTGGTAAAATTGCTTTATCCAAGATTATTCCCACTTTCTACTGACTTATCATGCATGGCTTTGACGTATGCGGATAAGTTTTTTTGATATGTTTGATTATTTAAAGCACAAATCTTAGTTGCTAAAATTGCGGCATTTTTGGCTCCGGCTTCACCAATCGAAACTGTTGCAACGGGAACGCCAGCAGGCATTTGAACAATCGACAATAAAGAATCGATTCCTTTTAGATACTTAGATGGCACGGGAACACCGATCACTGGCAAGCTTGTTGAAGAAGCTATCATTCCTGGCAAGTGGGCAGCACCACCAGCTCCAGCTATGATTACTTGAAAATGTTTATCAGCCTGATTGGCAAAATCTAACATCTCATGCGGCATCCTGTGTGCCGAAATAACTTTTGTTTCAAAACTAACACCCAACTCATTCAAAACATCAATCGTGTTCTGCATGACTTTCAGGTCAGAAATTGATCCCATAACTATTGCTACATCGTGCATTTCTTTTTCCACCTTTCTGCTCTGGTAACCAAATTCTATCAAGGAATCATTTTTCTTTCAATGCTAAAAACGCATTTTATTCTTATTTTTTTAATTATTGTTCGTATTTTACGTTTTCATACAGTTTTTTATATATTTAAAAATTAAATAGTTCGTATTTTAAAGACATGTTTATTTTTTGGCAAAAAAAATAAGCGATATGCATATTAAAATATACATATCGCTCAAATGATCTGACTATTTATTATTCTTTTGTGAATTCTTCATAGTATTCATTAATTGATTAAGCTTCTTTTGTGAAGGCTTTTGGCCCATTTGAGCCATCATTTGTCTGATCATATCTGCACTGATTGGCGGATTGTCTTGGAAGTATTTCTTCATGTACCATCTAGCGATGAAGAAACCGCCGACTAGACCGACTAGTAAAGCTATCACGCCAACGACTATTGTTGTACCCATTTATGTTCTCACCCTTTCCATACACTTATTAATATTACAAAAAAAGTTAACTAATTGAAAGCCTAATCGTCACGCAATCCTTTTTTTCGTTGAATTTCGCGAACTTTTTCTGGAGTGACTTCTTTTCCGTCTTTATCGTAAACTTGCAGCATTTCGATTTGTGACTTGAAAGCAGCCCGAAAGTTCTTCAAATATTCCTTTCGCAATTGGGCTTGTTGGTCCTCTTCTTCTTTGGTAATCGTACCGTTTTTGGCCTTGTGGGCTAATTCATTGATCTTTTTAAGTAATTCGTCTTGTTCTTTCATTTTTCATTACTCCCCAATACAATCGAACACTTGTTTGAACTTGTATTCAAATTTTGATACAATCTATTTAAGATATTAACAATGAGGTGTTCTAATGTCAAAAGCTGAAGGCTCTAAACAGTCACAAATTTTACAATGCATTTATGATTATTTAGATGAACATGGATATCCGCCCACTGTCAGAGAAATCTGCGAAGCTGTAGATTTGTCATCAACATCAACGGTCCATGGTCATCTCTCACGTCTTGAGAAAAAAGGTTACATCCAACGTGACCCTACCAAACCTCGCGCTATTGAATTAACTGGCGCAGGTTTGAACTCGATTGGCGTCAAATCAAAACAGATTCCGATCTTGGGTGCCGTTGCTGCTGGTCAACCAATTACCGCAGAACGTAACCCTGATGGATACTTCCCTATCCCACCAGACTTAAATCGTGATTCTGGCGAATTGTTCATGCTAGAGATCCACGGAGAAAGTATGATCAACGCTGGTATCTATGATGGCGATCATGTAATCGTCCACGAACAAAGTTCAGCTAACAATGGTGAGATCATCATTGCCATGACGGAAGACATCGAAGCTACATGTAAGAGATTCTACCAAGAGAATGGTCACTATCGCTTACAACCGGAAAATGACACAATGGACCCAATTATTCTAGATTCAGTCGAAATTCTTGGTAAAGTTGTGGGCTTATATCGTTCACAAATCTTCTAATCCAAATAGAGAATTGATATTCCCAATTCCTAACTAAAGAAATTCCAGTTGTTAACTAACTAGTTAACTGACTGGGATTTTTTTAATCAAGATTCAAATTCACTGACTTCAAAGCTTCCTCCACCACAAACATGACGCTTTCACTCTGTTGTAGGCGTTGTCTTACTTGAAGAAAATCTTGCTCACGGATGATTTTTTCAAAAGCAACGAATTCTTGATACATTCGATGAGGATAAACTTTATTATCGACATGTTCAACTAATTGTTTTTGATTGTCGTAAATATCAAATGACTCTAATCGATTAGTGGGACCGTTGACAATAATCGACCCTAGACTTCCTTGAAGGCTAGTTTGACGCTTAGGGACGACAGAATCTTTCGCACCAATAGCAACTGCCTTACAATTGTCGTAGTCCATCAAAAGAATCCCAGAAGTATCAACACCTCGAGCAATATTGGGCAGATATTTGACTTGTTTAGGACGCCCTAATAAACCGACAATGAAATGGATATTATAGATATTTAAGTCTAACAGTGCGCCGCCACCTTTTTTAGCATCAAACGCCGGTAAGATCTGTCCCGCTAAAAAATCGTCGTAACGAGTGGAATACTGCGAATAATTGCTTTCAATCAATTTCATATCACCGATCTGTGGTAATTTCTGCTTTAAATCAAGATAATTTTGCAAATATTGATTGGTGATCGCCTCTAACAAAAATAACTGCTTATCTTGGGCGATTTGCTTGAGAATTTCAAACTCTGACAATTTTACCGTAAAGGGCTTTTCAACGATGACATTCTTGCCATGTTCCAAAGCTTTTTTAGCAAAACTGAAGTGTAAAAAATTCGGTACCGCAATATAGACTGTATCGAACCCTCCATCTGCTAAAGCTGTATCAAAATCGGTGTAAATTGCGCCAATGTGATATTTAAGCTTCAATTGATGCAACACGTCCAAACTTCTTTGCGTCCCTATCAATGCAGTTAATTCGGTATCAGGCAAGTCCTTAGTGATGGTCAAAAAATCATGCACGATGTTCCCTGACCCAATAATTGCTAATTTCATTCGTAGAGTGCTCCTCGTTGTTTTAATTTTTAATCCATTAAAACACCTTCAGAAATCTTTTAGGGGCAAATATACTAAATGGTAATTGAAATTAAAAAAATTCCTAAGAAAAAACCGTCTTCTCAAATTTGAGAAAACGGTTTTTAAAGCTCAAGTATTAATTAGATGTCACGACGACGTTCTTTAATACGAGCAGCCTTACCTGTACGAGCACGTAAGTAGTAAAGCTTGCTACGACGTACACGACCATGTCTGATAACTTCAATTTGTTCTACACGAGGTGTGTTTAGCGGGAATGTTCTTTCAACACCAACACCGTTACTCATCTTACGAACAGTATAAGTAGCACTGATACCAGTACCATGCTTCTTAATAACGACACCTTCGAATAATTGGATACGTTCGCGGCTACCTTCAACAACCTTAGCATGGACACGAACAGTGTCACCACTACGGAAGTCAGGAATGTCAGAACGTAATTGTTCTTTTGTAATATCTTGAATCAATTTATTCATAAATAATTTCTCCCTACCGACACTCTTATATATCCATTGATACACAGCGGAATATCGTTAATATGTGTGTTCAAACACTCTTAATATGATACTTTATTTAAAGCTACTTGTAAACTAGTTATTTTGACGAATTTTACGCAACAGCTGTTGTTCTTCTTCAGTCAGCTGCGCATGTTCTAATAAATCAGGCCGACGTTCTAACGTCTTCTTCAAGGCTTTCGTTAGCCGCCAGAGACGAATTTTTTCATGATCCCCACTGGTTAACACTTCGGGAACCTTTTTGCCCCTAAAGTCTGCTGGACGTGAATATTGCGGATATTCCAAAAGATTATTAGAAAACGATTCTTCTTCCGCTGAAAATGAATTGCCTAATACGCCCGGCACAAAACGTAAAGTGGCATCGATCATGCTCATTGTGGGTAATTCGCCACCAGTCAAAATATAGTCGCCAATCGAAACTTCATCAGTAACTAAATCCTTGACCCGCTCATCAAAACCTTCATAATGACCACAGATAAAAACTAATTGCTCTTCTTTAGCAAAGTCTTGAGCCATCTTCGTGTTAAAAGTCTTTCCTGCTGGATCTAACAAGATGACGCGTTTCTTACCTGGTTTTTTCTTTTCGACGTAATCCATGGCATCATAGATCGGCTGGGCCTGCAACAACATCCCTGCCCCGCCACCATAAGGTGCATCGTCAACATGATTTTGTTTATTCGTAGTAAAGTCACGAAAATCGACCACGTCAATATTAACTAATTCTTTAGCTTGAGCTTTGCCGATCAACGATTCATCTAAAGCTTGAAACATTTTTGGAAAAATACTTAAAATTGTAATATCCATTAGTCTATCAACCCATCTGGTATTTCCACTTTGACAATGCCTGCATCAAGATCAACATCTTTGATTACATCATCAATGTATGGCAATAAAATCTCTTTATATTTAGGCCCTTTAACTACCCAAACATCATTTGAACCTAGCTCGATAATTTCAGTAATCTTACCGACTTCACCTAAATCTTTGTCAATCACCGTCAAACCAATGATTTGCTTGTAAAGAAATTCGCCTTCATTGAGAGTAGGAACCTCTTCACCGTCCGCAAATAACTCTGATTTAACATATTTTTCAACATCATTAATATTATCGTAGCCCTTCAATTTGACTAAGATAAAACTCTTATGAGGTCGCGATGACTCGACAGTAAATTCCAAAGTTTGACCCTGACTCTTCAAATAAAGTTTTGCACCGGCTTTGAAACGGTCTTCTGGGAAATCGGTAATAGGAATAACTCGCAACTCGCCTTTGATACCATGGGTATTGACGATCGTACCAACTCGATATAATTCTTCAGCCATTTTTCCTCCGTGTATTAAAATAGGACCATGACAATGTCTGGTCCCATCAAAAATTACTATTTTGTGAATTTGCTTTCGTGGAACTTTTGCATAATTCCGTGTTGTTTCAACAAGTGACGAACAGTATCTGAAGGTTGTGCACCTTTGTTTAACCATTCAACGATCTTGTCGTCATCTAACTTAATTTCTTCTGGTTGTGAGATTGGGTTGTAGTAACCAACTTGTTCGATAAAGCGGCCATCACGTGGTGAACGTGAATCTGCAACTACTAATCTATAAAATGGGCGTAATTTTGAACCCATGCGTTTCATTCTGATCTTAACTGACATATGTTTGTTTCCTCCTAAATACTTAACTTTGTTAGTATACACAAAAAAATAAGAGCTGTAAAGTTTTTTTCTTTACAGTTCTTATTTTTTTAAACAACGTAGTTCTTAGCAACCCATTCGTTCGTTGCAACTCGACAGTAATCTACGCCAGCATAATTCTTCACTTGGTCTGTGTACCAGGGAGTATTATTAGCCAAACCACGGTTTTCAATGACTCTGGTCTTGCCATTTGCATCAAAAGCTACTAGCGGAACGAAATTACCATTCTTGTTATCAACGGTAATGACACCACGAGCTGAAACGCCAGCATTATTAGTGGTGTTACCGTAAACTGAATGATAAGCTTGCAAATTATTGTAATACAGACTGATCAAATCATTGAATTGATTCATGTCGTAACCAAAGCGTACAAAGTATTCATCTGGGTCAACATGATTAGTTTGATGCCACATCTGGGCAGTTTGTTTGTGCGACAAAACCGTCTTACCAGGAATATCAGCTAGATGATACTGAATCAATTTTGAGGCAATGTAGTAAGCATCGTTAGCAACTGATCTAGCAAAGGCATCTTTTGAAGAAGAATGACACAATTCAACTTGAATAAATTTCGAATTAGCAATTGGTCCGGCTCCCCAAACCATATAGTCTGTGTTGTGGATCTGGATAATATTGCCGGCATCGACAAAAGCGTGAACATAAGCTTGATATTGTTGCCAATGATTATTGAAAGATTGTTCTTCAGCATGGGCTGAGTCTCCATCGACAGCAGTATCATGCACCACTACCCCTTCGGGCTTACCGACACCATTTTCATAACCATACCAATTATTAAAGGTTCCTTCACGATAGGTCACCGAAACTGGCTCGATTTTATTGCTGACAATATAATCATTGATTGCAGAAGCCGAAACTTCTTGACCTGTAAAGATTAAACTAATCATCCCTAAACAAAAAAGCATTATTCCAAAAATAATTGATTTTTTTTGCATTATTTAAGTCCCCTATTTCCTATAACTTACATTTTATAGTATAACGCAATAATTCCCGATTATCGTTTCAATTCCGTTACATAATTTTTATCCCTCAAGAATGATGAATTTCATTGAAAAACAAACATTTCTCCATACAAAAAGTCCAGTGAAGAACCCTCGATAAGTGGTAACTTCACTGGACTATTGAGTTAAAAAAGTAATTATGATTTAAAACGTTTGATTTTCTTGAGACGTTTTTTCTTATTCTTCTTATTGCGACGAACCATTGATTTCATAGCCATCTTACCTAGACGACCTTGAACACCATTGCCCATCAATTGTTCCATTCCCGCCATATTACCTTTACTCATCTTATTCATCATATCACGGGATTGTTTGAACTGTTTGATCATTCGGTTGACGTTTTGAACGCTTTGTCCAGAACCAGCCGCAATCCGACGACGCCGAGAAGGATTCAACAGATCAGGATCTTCTCGTTCAGCCGGCGTCATAGAATAAACGATTGCCTTCAAATGAGCAATATCTTTTTCACTAATATTGATATTAGCTAATTGTGGATTATTGGCCATGCCTGGAATCATCTTCATAATTTCATCCAAAGGACCCATCTTTTGTACTTGATCCATTTGGTCGATAAAATCATTGAAGTCAAAACTATTTTCACGAATTTTTTCAGCTACTTCTTGGGCTTGTTTTTCATCGTAATCAGTCTGTGCTTTTTCGATCAGAGTTAACATATCACCCATTCCGAGGATACGGTTAGCCATTCGGTCTGGATGGAAGACATCTAACTGATCGAGTTTTTCACCTTGACCGATAAACTTGATAGGTTTACCAGTAACATCACGAATTGAAAGGGCAGCACCACCACGGGTATCACCATCCAACTTAGTCAAAACAACACCGGTAATATCTAGTTGTTCGTCAAATCCATGAGCAACTTTAGCTGCAACTTGACCCGTCATTGAGTCAGCGACAAAGAGGATTTCATCAGGATGGGCTAATTCCTTGATCCTTTGCAACTCGTCCATCAACTGCTCGTCAATTTCTAATCGTCCAGCGGTATCAATAATGACATAATCATTTTTATTCTCTTCAGCAACTTTTAGACCATTTTTAACAATATCAACTGGATCATGATCTGTTCCTTCATCATAAACTGGTACGTCAAGCTGTTGTCCAATCGTCTTCAATTGTTCAATCGCAGCAGGACGATAAACGTCTCCAGCAATGAAGAGTGGACGTGCCTTTTCAGTATTCTTGAGTCGGTTAGCTAATTTTCCGGCTGTCGTAGTTTTACCAGCACCTTGCAAACCAACCATCATAATAATCGTTGGAATATGCTTGGACTTATTCAATGGAACTGCTTCTTGTCCCATGATCTTAGTTAATTCTTCATCAACGATTTTGACAACTTGTTGCGAAGGCGTCAAACTTTCCATTACTTCAGCGCCTAATGCACGTTCTCTCACCGACTTGACGAATTTCTTAACTACGTCGAAGTTAACATCCGCTTCTAGTAAGGCCATTCTTACTTCACGCATTACTTTACGAATATCTTCATCGGAAAGTTTACCCTTACCTCTCAGTGAAGAGAAAACTTTGTTTAAACGTTCGCTTAATCCTTCAAAAGCCATACTCTACTCCTACATTTCATTTATTTTAGAAATTCTTCTTACTAATCCTAATAATTCCTTATCATTGGCATACTTTTTCTGAACTAACTGATCGAGCTGTTCGGAAATGTCATCGATTTCTTTGGTCTTCTCAATCAAGCCAAGTTCTTTCTCAAATGATTCTAACAAATTGACTGAACGATGCAAGTTATCTAAAACCGCTTGGCGAGAAACTTGTAGTTGCTCGGCAATTTCACTCAAAGAAAAATCTTCGACATAGTACAAATCTAAATAGCGACTCTGCTTTTTAGTCAACAACGAATGATAAAAATTATAGAGCAAGTTTACTCGGGTCGTTTCATCGATATCCATCTTTATTTATTGGATTCTCCTACGATCAATTCCTTGAAGAGCCCATAGACAAACTTCTCTGGATCAAAGTCCCGTAAGTCATCCATTTGTTCACCTAGACCAACCAATTTGACCGGAATATGTAATTCATTACGGATAGCCAAGACGACCCCACCTTGCGAGCTACCATCAAGTTTTGTCAAAACAATTCCAGAGACATCGGTTGTTTCATTAAATTGTTTAGCTTGACTCAAGGCATTTTGACCAGTCGAACCGTCGAGTACTAACAATACTTCTTGCGGTGCATCTGGCAATTCACGGGTAATAACACGTTTAATCTTTTCCAACTCCCGCATCAAACCTTCTTTATTTTGCAAACGACCAGCAGTATCAACTAGTAAGATATCGAAGTCTTCATTGATGGCTCTTTGAACAGCATCATAAACTACCGAAGCTGGATCGGTATGAGCTTTACTAGCTTGAACAGCCACACCATCACGTTTACCCCACTCTTGCAGTTGTTCGATGGCGCCCGCTCTAAAGGTATCGCCAGCGGCTAATAGGACCTTTTTACCAGCTTGTTCATAACGATGAGCTAGTTTACCGATAGTTGTAGTCTTACCAGCACCATTGACACCGACAAAGAGAAAAATTGTTGGCGTGTTGTCGCTACTGAATTTCAAGGCATTATCTTCGTCTTTACCTTCTTCACCGTACATATCAACTAACTTCTGGACAATAACTTTTGAAACATCAGATTTCTTCTTGGCATTCTCTAACTTAACTTCCTCACGCAATTCGTCAGAAATTCTAAGAGCTGTTTCGTAACCAACATCAGACTCAATCAACAATTCTTCCAAATCATCAAAGAAATCCTCATCGACACTTCTAAAATTAGCCAAAAAATGATTTAAACGTGAACTGAAAGAATTACGACTTTTTTTGAGGCCTTCGTCGTATTCTTTCACATCATCTTTGGGTTCATCAGTTTCAACTTCTTCTGAAACCTCTGGTGCTTCTTCATTTGCTGGCTGAGAAGCCTCTGCAGTAGCATCAGGTTCAATCGTTTTTGTCTCAGTTGTTTGACTCTTTTGTACTTCAGGTTCGGCAGATTTTTCAGTAGTTGCCGTATTTGAGGGTGCAACGGTTTCTTTATCATCAGTCGCTTTTTCTTCATGAGCCAAGTCTTTTGCTGGTTCTGTTGTATCCGTCTCAACGGCTGATTCTTCTGTAGTATCAGCTACTGATTGATTACTATCAGTAACTTCTGGTTCAGCTTGTTGGTCAGTTTCTTCAGTTGGCTCTGAAGTTTCGGTTGATGTTTGAGCTTCAGTTGACTTCTCTTCAACAGCCTCTTGGTCTGATTCCGTAGCTTCTTTTTGTCCTTCTTCAGGAGTTGTTTTCTTTGGTTCCTCTTTTGAATCATCATTACCTGAGAAAGCTTTTTTAATACGGTCAAATAATCCCATAAGTTAACTCCTATTCTTTGACTTCAACTGATAGCATCCGAGATACCCCAGACTCTTCCATCGTCACACCATACAAGCGATTGACATTCATCATCGTTCCCTTACGGTGCGTGATAACGATAAATTCAGTATTGTCATCATATTCATTTAAGTAATTTGCAAAACGATAAACATTTGCGTCATCAAGTGAAGCTTCGACCTCATCAAGAATACAGAATGGTACAGGTTTTACTTTGATTATTGCAAATAACAAGGTGATGGCGGTTAAGGCTTTTTCGCCACCTGATAATAAGCTCAAGTGCTGGAATTTCTTCCCTGGTGGCTGGGCGATAATTTCAATCCCTGTTTCCAAAAGATTATCTGGTTCCGTCAAGACTAACTTAGCTCGACCACCAGCAAACATTTCTGGAAAAATCTCTTCAAAGGCTGCTGCAACCTCATCAAAAGTTTTCTTGAAACGAGTTGTAACTTCTTTGTCCATCTCCGTCATCGTATCAAGTAACTGAGTTCGTGCTTGAAGCAGGTCATTTTGTTGTTGCGTGAGAAATTCATAACGATCTTTGACCTTATCGTACTCTTCAATTGCTGACAAGTTGACCGTACCCAATTCTTCAATACCCATTTTTAGCAAACGAGCTTCCTTTTGAAGTTCGTCAGGATCGTAGTCTGCTTGTTTCAGAGCTAACAATGAAGCTTCATATGTCAATTGATAATCTTTCGAGAGAATATCCAAACGGCTATCAATCTGGTTGGACAGCTTAGTATTTTTGATGGCCAAAGTTTCTTGCTCATCTGAGGCACTCTTTTGTAGGTCAAAATTCCGTTGGGCTTTGGAATTTAATTCAGTAGCCAAACTCTGTTGTTGCTCACGCTCAGCTTTCAAGTCGGAAACTTGTTTTTGCAAACTGGTAATATCTTGTTGCAATTGAACGATTTTTTGCTTAACTTCCGAACTGTTCAAGTCTAATTGACTCTTCTCGGAATCAAGCGTCTGCAATTGTTCTTTGATGTTTTCAATTTGCTTAGTTTCTGAATCCACTAAAGCTTTTAGGTCCTGATTTTGACTAGCTTGATTGGCATGATTACTCTTAACCACAGCCAATTGCGTCTGCAAGTCCTGCTCACGCTTAGTAATTGATTGCAATTCGGCATCAAAATCGGTTAAAAGTTTTTGCTTTTGATCAATTTGAGCCTGCGTCTGCTCAATACTTTGACTAATTTTCTCGGCCGCAGCTTTTTGAGCAGTTAAATTAGTTTGAAGTTCCTTTTGCTCAGTTTGGTTCTTAGATAAATTATACTTGATAACATCTAAGCGTTCACTGAAATGCTTGGCTTCATTTTGAGAAGTCGAGATTTGGTTCTCCAATTGACTCTTAGCTTGATTGAATTGGGAAAGCTTCTCATCGACAACTTTCTTTTCAGCATTTACTTTGGTCAATTGATTACGTAGATCCTGAACCGTCGTTTGTTTTTGATCCAGCAACAATTCTTGCTTCGACAATTCACTACTCAAAGTTTGCAATTCATCTTTTCTGGTCAACAAACTAGAGTTGACTCGACGTTGCTGACCACCAGTCAAAGAACCACCCGCATTAACCACGTTACCATCTAAAGTAACTACTCGGTATTTGCGATTAACGGCTGCTGATATTTGCGTTGCCACATTGATATCTTTAGCAATCAACAGATTTCCTAAGATATTCTTGACGATACTTTCAACTTTAGAATCATATTGGACTAAATCACTAGCGACTCCAACAAAACCGACGATTGCTTGCGCTTTGTTCAAATCATTAGCATAAATATTCCGTGGCTGAATAACGCTCAAAGGTAAGAAAGTTGCTCGACCGCCCCGGCTTTGACGCAAATAACCAATAGCTTGTTTAGCGGACGTTTCATCTTCAGTAACAATCGACTGCAATTGGTTGCTGACAACCGTCTCAATAGCTAATTGATATTCTTTAGGGACTGTAATCAATTCTGCTACGGCACCAATGATTCCTGAAATCTGCTGCTTATTATTCAAAACATTCTTAGCACCTTCAAAAAATCCAGCATGCTCTTGTTCCATATTTTCCAAAACACGTTTGCGAGCCTTAATTTCTTGTAAGCTCTCTAGCACTTTTAGGTAATTATTATTCTCTTTTTTACCATTTTCTGTAATTTGATCGACCAGTTGTGTCAATTCTTGACTACGGTGAATCAGAGATTGATTGTCATCGACCAGCTTTTTGATCTGTTGCTCAATGGAATCATTGTCTTGATTAGAATCATTCAAATTTGCCGTAACTTGTGTCAATTGGGATTGTTGTTCCTTGATCGTATTATCAATTCGCTCCAATTGGCGTTGTGAAAACTTCTGCTCATTATTGTTAGAAACCTGATCTTGCAAGTAATTAACATAATCATTTCGTAAATCATTAATATTTTGTTGTAAATCGGCTGGTGTTTTCTGTTTTAATTGCTGAATCTCATTTAGTTGATCTTCATATTGCTTGATCTGTTGCTTACATTCGTCCAACTTTTGATTCGATTCCACTAGTTTTGAACGATTTTTAGTTTGACTCGCTTGCAGATTTTCTAATTGCAAATTGAGCGACTGTTTGTTTGACGTATTGAAGCCGTTACGTTCATCAGCCACTGCCACTTTACCGTTATAAATTTCCAAAGTCTTTGTCGACTCAGTTAACTTAGTTTGTGTATCATCGATCTGACTCGTTAATTCGTGAACTTTTTGATTATTAGCTTCAACTTGTTGATTAGCTTGTTTAACTTGTTGAGAAATATTTTGTAAGCTAAGTTTAACTTCCCGCAAATTTTTCTCGATTTGATGCTTTTGCGCCGATAAATTCTTGATCTCTATCGTCAAGATTTTTTGGTAAATACTGTCATACTGGGCTTTTTGTGCTTTATAGTCCCGGGCAATACTGGCTTGCTTTTTCAGTGGCTCAACTTGTTTAGATAGTTCAGAGACAATATCTGACACCCGATGCAAATTGTCAGTCGTTTCAGTCATTTTCGTCTCAGCTTGTTGCTTCTTTTGCTTAAATAAAGCTACCCCGGCTGATTCTTCGATGATGCTGCGACGTTCGACTGGTTTACTATTGAAAATTTCCTCAACTCGTCCTTGGGAAATAATCGAGAATGATTGCTTGCCCATTCCTGAATCCATAAATAGTTCAGTAATGTCTCGCAACCGGCATTGCTTATTATTGATTAAAAATTCAGTATCACCATTGCGAAATAAACGTCGACAAATAATGATGTCATCTTGCGACGATTTTAGTTCGTGATTATGATTATCAAACTCTAAGACTACTTCAGCCCGATTCATCTGTGCACGCGTGGCACTACCAGCAAAAATCACATCGACCATCTTGTCTCCGCGTAAACTCTTGGCTGATTGTTCACCCATTACCCAACGAATGGCTTCTGTAATATTCGATTTTCCACTCCCGTTGGGTCCAACAATTCCAGTAATTCCACTGGTGAAATCAATTTTTGTTTTATCAGCAAAAGATTTAAACCCATTGATCGTTAATGATTTTAATGGCATAAACTCAAAACTCCTATAATTCTTCTAACGCTCTCTTAGCTGCCATTTGTTCAGCATGCTTCTTACTGTATCCCAAACCTTTGGACAGAATTTTACCGTCGGCGATCAATTCTACCTTAAACTTCTTATCATGGTCGGGACCTTCTTCATCGATCACTTTGTAATCAATCTCAACTTCACCAGACTCTTGTAACTTTTCTTGTAAGTGAGTCTTAAAATCAGTATCTTCTGAAAATTCACCAGAATCAATATGTGGATAAACGATCTTCTTTAAAAAGTCATTGACCACTTGATTGCCTTGATCGAGGTATAGTGCACCATTAAAGGCTTCAAAGATATCTTCTAACAGCGTATGTCTTTGACGGGCACCTTGCTTTTCTTCACCTTTACCGATCAACAAATACTTGTCGATTTGAATTTCCTTGGCAAAACGAGCAAAACTATCAGTCCGAACAATATCAGACCTTAAGCGTGTCAATTTACCTTCAGGTAAATTAGGATATTTTTCAAAGAGGTAACGAGAAATATTGATTTCTAGGACTGCATCGCCTAAAAACTCCAAACGTTCATAGTCCCCAATTCCCAGCTCTTTATGTTCATTATCAAAAGAAGAATGAGTCATTGCTCGTTCAACTAAATGTTTGTCGTTAAATTTAATTCCATAACTTTTATCTAGAAATTCTAAGAATTTTGGATCTAACATAGCTAATCCCCTTTCCAATAATACTAATTATACTAAACTTTTATGTTAAAAATTGGCTGGATAAAAAAAAAAGACCTGGTGGCCTTATTTTTGATGTGATGAAATATAATTTACCGCTTCACCAACAGTTGTGATTTTTTCTGCATCGTCATCTGGAATCTCTGAACCAAATTCATCTTCAAGTTCTAGGACAAATTCAACAAGGTCAATCGAGTCTGCGTCTAGATCCTTTGTAAAGGATGTTTCTTTAGTAATAGTAGATGCATCAACCTCAAATTTATCAGCAATCAATGCGACGATTTTTTCAAAAACTTCTTGTTCTGTCATGGAGTTCTCCTTATTCTTCACTCATTTTCTCAAAATACTTGTTGGCTTTATTAATTGTATCGTTAGATAACATATCATAAATTTGTTTAACGGTATAATAGACCGTCTTACTATCAGCGGCACCATGGGCTTTGATCACTGGTGACTTCAAGCCCAATAAAACAGCTCCGCCAGCTTGAGAAGTGTCAAACATTTTTCTAAGACCCTTCAAAGATGGCGCAACGATAGCTGCACCCATTTTAGTAAAGATACCGTTATTTAGCAAGGCATCTTTTAGTTGATGTAACAAAATTGTGGCCGTACCTTCAGTCGCCTTCAAAGCCGCATTACCAGTGAAACCATCAGTGACGATCACATCAGCCACACCAGCTAAAATATCGCCAGATTCCACGTTCCCGATAAAGTTGATCCCCTCAGTTTTTTTCAACAACTGATAAGCCTCTTTGTGCAAAGTGTCACCTTTATCGTATTCAGAGCCATTATTCAAAAGTGCCACACGCGGTTCAGCAATTTTTTTCACATCATGAGTATAGATCGATCCCATAACAGCCCATTGTTGTAAGTAACTAGCTTTAGCTTCGGCATTAGCACCAACATCTAACATATTGACGCCTAAAGTTGAATTAGTTACTGGCAAGGTAGGCATTAAAGCTGGACGTGAAACTTGCTTGATCCGACCTACGATAAAAATTCCCGCTGCTAACAAAGCTCCAGTATTGCCTAATGAGAACAGAGCGTCATTTTCACCATCTTTAACTGATTTGGCAGCCAAAACCATCGAAGCTTTCTTCTTAGAGCGAATCGCCTTAACTGGTTCATCCGTTCCTAGAATCTGTTCATCAGTGTTAACGATCGTAATACGCTCGTCATTTTTGAGAAACTTACGGATACTATCTTCTTTTCCATACAAGACGAATTCTAGATCCTTCCACTCATCACGAGCTTGTTCGATCCCTTCGACGATAACTTGAGGTGCATTGTCGCCACCCATAGCATCTACAGCAATTTTCATTTCGTTCCCTCACTAATCAAAATTATTTAATTGTTCATATTCATTATCAATAAACTTCTTTAGATTCAAAGTTTCTTGACTATTGATCAACTGCTCATCTTCAAATAGATGACTGGCTTCTTCTTGAGCAATCTCTAGAATATTAAAATCATTGATAGGATTACCGACCTTAAATTCAGGCAAGCCTGATTGTCGATTTCCTAACAAGTCTCCGGCACCACGCATTTTCAGATCTTCTTCCGCCAGAACAAAGCCATCATTAGTTGAAGTCAAAATCTTCATTCTTTCGGCAGCCGATTCATTCTTGGGATCTGCAATTAAAATACAATAAGATTGTTTATCTCCACGTCCCACACGACCACGTAACTGATGCAATTGTGACAGCCCAAAACGGTTGGCATCGTATATTACCATTACTGTGGCATTAGGTACATCAACTCCAACCTCAATCACAGTAGTTGAAACTAAGACATCGATCTTTTTATTCGAAAAGTCATTCATTACCGATTCTTTTTGATCATTTGGCATTTGTCCATGCAGAATCCCAATCTGATACTTCTGACCAAATAACTCATTGAATTTATCATAAATCAATTCAGCATTTTTTAAATCCATCGACTCTGATTCGGAAATTAATGGCGTGACGACATAGACCTGTGCGCCAGTGGCCAATTCTTTTTGCACGAATTGATACATCTGTTCGATTTTTTGACTCCGAATCCAGTAGGTCTCGATTTTTTTACGTCCCGCAGGCAATTGGTCAATTCTCGAAACATCCATATCCCCATACGTAGTAATAGCCAAAGTTCTGGGAATTGGCGTGGCTGTCATTGCTAAAACATCAGGATTTTGCCCCTTTTGGCGCAACGCCTTTCTTTGGTTGACTCCGAACCGATGCTGCTCATCAATCACGATCAAGCCCAAATTTTTAAAGTTTACACTCTCCTGGATCAAGGCATGCGTACCTACTATTACATTGGTCTTGCCTTTTTTAATATCATCCGCAATAAAATCATGTTCTTTTTTGGTCAAAGAACCTGTTAACAATGCTGTTTTAATTTTCAATGGCACCAATAACCGACTAATTTTATCAAAATGTTGTTGAGCCAAGATTTCTGTTGGTGCCATTATAGCGGTCTGATAACCTGCTGTGACAGCGGCCAACATGGCAATTACTGACACAATAGTTTTACCAGAACCCACATCACCTTGCAACAATCGGTTCATATGATGGCTGGAAGACATATCTTCCAAAATTTCTTTGACCACTCGGTTTTGAGCTTTAGTCAATTCAAACGGCAAATTAGAAATGAACTGATCAATGAATTTTTGATCGTATTGTTCGCTGATTCCCACATTTGTCTGATCGTCGTGACGCTTAATACTCTGTAAACCGCATTGAAACAAGAAGAACTCGCGAAATTTTGCACTGCGTCTCGCCTGGTCACTTTGTTCTTGAGATTGGGGAAAATGCATTCCTGCAACGATTTTTTCATCATCCAAAAGCTTATATTTGGTTCGCAAATATAGCGGAATAATCGTTTCGATTTGATCATGATATTGCTCAAAAGCAACCTTAATCAAATTAATCAGCGTTTTCTGATGAATGTGTTTATTGGCTGAATAAACTGAGTCCACAGAATTATCGTTCACGCCGATTACCTTCATCCCCGTCAAAGAACGCCGATTCTCGTTCCATTTTCCATAAACCGCCACATCTTGTCCAGTCTCAAACTTATCCTTCAACCAAGGCTGATTGAAAAAAGTCACCATGATCGACTCACTATCGACTAAGATCCTAACATTCAAACGATTCTTCTTATAGCCAAATCGGGCGACTACTGGCTCACTAGCGACAACACCTTTTAAGAGGATTTTTTCTTGATCAAGCGCCTCATCAATTGACTTAGCTTGCATATCTTCATAGCGAAAAGGAAAGTAAAACAGCAAGTCATAAACATTATTAATATTTAATGACTGTAACGCTTGTAATTTTTTGGGCCCAACACCTGGCAACTGTGCCAAAGAAACTTTCCGTAGATCCATCAAAAATCACTCTCCTTTTTCTAAAAAATATCTGAAAAGTTAAAGAGGCCATGACAAAACGAAAAGTTTCATCACTGCCTCCTTGAATTAATTTATTTATTCAACTGAGATCAAGTATGGATAAACCGGTTGATCCCCTTGATGAATTTCTGTCTCTAAGTCAGCATATTTATCGTCTAGATAATCAGCAATCTTGTGTGCATCATCATCATTACCATCAGCTCCAACAAGGATCGTGATCACTTCGCTATCTTCATCGATCATCTCATCAAGCATTTGTTCGGTAGTAGCAATGATATCTTCGTTATCGACCACGATTTTACCATCGACAATTCCCATGTAGTGACCCTTGACGATCTTCAATCCGTCAATTTCGGTATTGCGGATTGCTTGAGTAACTTGACCACTCTTGACCGTATCAAGTGAATCTTCCATGTTTGCTTCATTTTCTTCTAATTCTGCTTCAGGGTTGAACGAAAGCATGGCTGTCATTCCTTGAGAAATCGTCTTTGAACCAACAATTGCAACTGGAATATCGACTAAATCAACTGCCTGCTTTGCAGCCATAATAATATTGCCATTATTTGGCAAGACCAAAGCTCGTTTGGCATTAGATTGATTGATAGCATCAACAATGTCGTTAGTAGATGGATTCATAGTCTGACCACCACTGATAACATGAGTTACGCCCAAACTCTTGAATAGATCACTGAGTCCTTGACCAGAAGAAACTGCAATCACTGCATAATCGATTGGTTCTTGAGCAGCTGGTTGTTCAGTTGGTTGATTTTCATCAACAATTGTTTCGTGCTGAAGTCTCATGTTATCGATCTTGATCTTAACCAAAGCCCCATACTTACGTCCTGCAGCCCATACCTTGTATGGATAATTAGTATGAACATGAACTTTGACCACTTCATCGTCAGCTACGCAAATTAGGGAATCGCCTAGACCATCCAAATAACTGCGTAATTTTTCGTTATCGAACTTCTCGTCAGTAGTTGGGTTCTTACCTAGTTCAACCATCATTTCTGTACAGTAACCATTCTTAATATCATCGGTATTGAATTGGCCTTGGACTGATTGATGATGTGAAGCGTTGACCATTTCTGTCATATCACGTTCGTCAGGGATATACTCCTCATCGCCGCTTTGACCAGTCAAGCCTTCCAAAAAGCCTTCATAGATAAAGACCAAGCCTTGACCACCAGAGTCAACAACGCCGACCTCTTTTAAAACTGGCAAAAGTGATGGCGTCTTTTCAAGCCCAACCTTAGCACCAGAAACGACTGCTTTCATAACTTCTGCAATGTCGTCAGTACTTTGGACTTGTTTCATACCAGCTTCTGCACCAAACCTTGCAACCGTAAGGATGGTCCCTTCAACTGGTTTCATTACTGCCTTATAAGCCGTTTTTACACCATCATCGAATGCCTTAGCCAAATCTAGTGCCGTCAAAGTATCCTTATCTTCGATACTCTTTGAAAAGCCACGAAAGATTTGTGAAGTAATAACACCTGAATTACCACGGGCACCCATTAAGAGGCCCTTAGCGAGTGCTTTTCCTAATGTTCCAACATGATCACTCTCAGATTCATTAACAGCTTTAAAACCGCTCTGAATCGTCAAACTCATATTAGTTCCGGTATCGCCATCTGGGACCGGAAAGACATTCAATGAGTTAACAAACTTAGCATTCTTTTCAAGACGATGCGAAGCAACTCGCACCATATCCGAAAATTCTTTTTTGGTAATTAGTTCTTTGCTCAAAAGTTTCCCCTCCAACCAGCTTTACCTATTCGACGTCGTCCAAGACTTTGATGCCTTGAACATAGACATTAACAGTGCCAGCTGGCGTTCCAAGCATTGTTTCTAGGTTATATTTTACTTTTTCTTTTAAATTTTTTGCCACTTCGGAAATCTTGATTCCATATCCGACGATTATGTAGACATCAACAGCCAGTTTACCATCTTCTTGATGAATAACTATACCTCTAGAAAAGTCTTCACGGTTCAAAATTGTATTCATACCGTCACGAAATTGGTTCTTGCTTGCCATACCTACGATTCCGTAGATATCAGATGCAGCACCACCAACGATTGTGGCAACAGTATTGGTTGAAACATCAATTTCACCATGTTTTGTTTTAATTGTAACTGCCATCTCTGGATCCTCCTATTCATGGACCGAATCTATCATAAACAATAAAATTCTATCATAGCAACATTTGTAATTAAAGAATTAAACAACATTAAAGCAGATTTATCCCGAAATACTCTATTGATTTCAATTCTTAGTTATGGTAAATTAGTCAGGTGATATTTTAAAGAAAAAACATGTAGCCAAAGGAGGTCGGTCCCATGGCAAAAGATATTATTACAGGCCGTAAAACAGTGTTCGGTAACAAACGTTCACACGCTCTTAACCAATCAAAACGTTCTTGGAAGCCAAACTTGCAAAAAGTTCGTATTATGGTTGACGGTAAGCCTAAACGTGTTTGGGTTTCAGCTAGAGCTTTGAAATCAGGAAAAGTTACTCGTGTATAATTATCACTTAATTATCTAAAAGAGACTAACAATTATATGTTAGTCTCTTTTATTTTACAACTAAAAAGAAATGGAGGAAATAATGAGTACATTCATCGTTGGACGATCAAGTCACAAGGAAACCGAGTTCATCGCAGCTTTTCAAGCAGCAAAGCCTGGTGACACCTTACAACTAATGCCTGGAAATTATTTCAAAAAAGCTGACCTCCAATACTTTAATATTAATCAAAACATTAACATCACTGGTTTAGGACAAAATAAAGAAGAAGTTGTTTTAAATTGTAATTTAAATATCGGTAATCAGGCTGTGGTTCTGTTAAAAAACTTAACTATCCACTTCAGCAACCTAGCTGACAATGCTGTGGCAATTTATGATCAGGCTAGATTATATGGTCAAGCAATCACAATTCATCGAGATTCTCTTGACAATTGGGACGCTGTTTATTGTCAAAACTCTGGGATTTCTTTAACAGATTCTCAGATTAAGACGAGCACAAAAACGCGTGCTGTCGGCCTTTCTTTAGAGAATAGTCAATTTTATGCTGAGAATACGATGATTGACTGGCTATTTCAAAAAAATTCTCAGGCCTATTTAAAACATGCAACCATTAAGCAATTGCTAAGTCTACGCCATCACTCACAAACCTATTTTAGTGATTTGATTATCGACTCTGGGTCAAGAATGAATATCGCCTTAAAAAGTTATTCAAGCTTGACGGGAATAAAGCTCCAATTTACGACTCCGAAGCCTCAGATTAATATCTTTGAAAGTCAACTGACCGTCAAAGATACCTCCCCTAAAGTTGATGATATAATTTTTAAATTCGACGCTGCTTCCAAAGTCCACGTCAGTGGTCGCATCCCTAAAAACCATTTATTTAGGAAATAGCTGTATACTAATTTGAACAATAAAATCCCGCTATAAATGATTTTTAGTCATTAATAGCGGGATTATTTTATCTATTTTTTTACAATGAGTTTGTCACACACCAATTAAGTGTAGTTTCATACGTTCCAGCAGGAATATTCTTATTCTTCTTAATACTCAATAACAATCCTTTGTCTTTTACCCAATTTATTGGCATGACTTCTTCTCCGTCATTTGATTTAAAAATATTGACAATATTGTCGTTTTCCAAACTGTGGCTGACACCCGAATTGTCTATGAAGACCAAATTTCCAGGAAAATCTCCAATTTCTTTGTTACTTAGTGGAGCAGCTTGCAGGGAAATGGTAACTGACTGCTTGTTAGCCCGAGAATCTTTCACATCCAAAATATCTTGTGCGGCATCGGGAGTCTCACGCCCCTTCAATAAATCTTGATCGACAAAGGGATGCATTGTACCGTATGAGATATCTTGCGGATGAATAGTTATTTCGCCTTCGTCAACCTCATCATCAAAATTTATATTGTTCTGTTTACCGGTCGCTTTGTCGACATACACTGGTTCCCAAGCTGAATCATAAAATCCTATTCCATCAAAGGTCGGAGTAAATGAATGCGATTTATCCATGCCTTCTGGAATCTTGCCATCAAAAGTCAACTTAAAGTCATTTTGAGAAGTACTGACACTAGTGCTTTCCTTCAAAAGAATATTACTGATTGTTAAAATTTGTTTAGTAGCATCATTTGGATCATCAGTGATATTGATATATTCAGGATCAATGAACTCGCCACCTGAAACATTTGATGAGACCCCTTCTAAATAGGCGTTCGTAATACTCATACCTTTGGGAATCGAAACTTCATATTTACCATCTTGTACCTGGCCTAATGAATCTCCTTCTTCGTAATTTACTCGCAGATTACTGCTGTATTTAACCATATCACCTTCACTGGTGTGGTTAATTGTATAGACGTTTCCCTCTGCATCAATTTCATCTTTACCTGGATCAGTCATATTATTAACAGTGTTATTCATAGAGACGACAGGAGCTTTTATAGGTTCAACTATACTAGGTCTAATATAGTAACTACCGATTCGAGTCCGATATGTGGCATGTTTGCTTGAACCCAAAATCGGCTTTTTGGTCATATAACCCAATTCGATATCCACAAAAACATAATTATCCTGTAAATAGCCTTCTACAAAGAAATTATGCTCAAACTTCAAGGATTTCTGATCCATCTTTGAAAGATCAACTGTTTGGTTAAGATCAGTAGTGTAATCAATTAAGTTTGATTCTCTAGTCTTAAGGAATATACCTTTATTGCCATTTTTTGTCCAAACATTCCACGTTATCTTGACGTTTCCATCCAATGAAGCAATGTTTTTATTTTTCAATTCATTTCTAGCATAATTTATATTATCCGCTAATACTCTTGTGGCTATATCATCATTCAACCACATTTTAACTTTAGAACCTGGGAAAAGCTGAACGGATGAACCTACGGTTCCCTTAATATCTGCCTGATAAACAGTCAAATATGGATTTGCATTCGTTCCTTGGTCAGTTTTAACCGTGGCTGATACCATAACTGGGTACCACGAGTTACCGGAAGGGTAAATAGCCTCAGGAATCGATCCCCCACCTATTCCAACGGGCTTATATGTATTAACGAAGATGAGCCCAGATTTAGTAGCATTGTTAACATCAGAAAGTTTGTCACCCATCTTATTCGTTTTACTTTTACCACCAGCCGCTACCGTATATTTAGTCGAGTTCTTATCAGTATTTTCGTAGAGTGTAAAACTGACAAGATCCTGAGTGGCAATTGAACCATCTGCTTTATAGACAGTAATATATGTACTATTTGCCGCATTTGTATCATTGTAATAACTTCTAACTAAATAAGAAACATTTGCTTGCAAATAATATGTCCCAGTGGAATCTAAATCTCCAGTTGCTAAATTCGATCTTGGTGTAATAACCAATGGGGAATTCAAACTATCTAATAACTCTGGTGATTCCGATTGAGACTGGTTAGCTTGTTTAAAGGGCGACGATAAATCTGGAACAAAATTTTGATCTTCTTCGGCCTTTTGTTGACTGGCCATAACAACCTTTTTAGCTTCCTCGGATTTGGGACCGTTGGTACTGTCAGTTGCTGTGGTTTTGATCTGATTGTTATTTAATCCAGCTTGAACAACTTGTGGCGATATTGAAGACCATGATACTGTAAAAAGACTCAAAGCAGTAATTAAAACTATAAATTTTTGTAGCTTTTTACGTATGATCATCTTAGCTTCCTCCTGTTTAATCGAAAGAAGTTCCTAAAGGATATCTGGTCAAAGCAAGATTTTTTATTCGTTATCTATTTAACCGCTGATTTTTAACTGAAGATGATTTGCTATCCTTTTGTATCTTTCATGATTTTTATTGAATATTTCTCGTCTTCATCGTTGTTTCTATCTCAAAATTATTTCGGTATTTTGAATCCGTAGTATCAATTGTTGATCCATGGAATATCCTCCTTAAATTGATAGAAATACTGTTCCTAGGCTCTGTAAGCGATTTCTTCACTCTGATTATCTTATATTTATATAGTGATTGTATTCACATTTACTAAAATATTTTTATATGATTTGAATTTTCCTTATTGCAACAACGTTTATGGAGGGTTTATTTCAAATAATATTTTCGATATTTATTTAAAAAAGTTGATTAAAATAAATTGTACAAAAAAAATAAGCCACATTATCTATCAAATCGTCAATTAACGACTTGTTGAGATAATGCGACTTATTTTTTATCACAACTTTGAATTACGGCAACTACGCCGCTCTCAAAACTAAAGTTTATTGAATCAGTTACGAACTCATTACTGGCCCAACTAATGGGATGATCTGCATTGAAATCATGCAATTGATACTTTGCATCATAGAGATTCAAATGCGTCACTGGACTTAAATTAACAAATGCAATATATTTCATTCCATTTTCGTGAAAAACGTTATAACTACCAGGTTTAAAAAATCTAATAGTATTCGTTGCAGACTTGAAATATAGCTTATCATAAAAACTAAAAAATCTTGGATCAAATGGCAAGAAGAGGTTAACTAAAAAGTGATCAATCCTACCTCCAGTTGCGCCATAAACATAATACTCCTGTGCATCAAAATGTTCCTTAGCGGTTAATAAACAAAGCTCGGAATCTGTATCGTCTTTTTCTGGAGGAAATTTTTCAAACACGGGAACATTCTTCCTCAGTTGACGTTGTTCGGCCTGATCAATCGAGTCAAAGTCTCCAACAGCAATATCTGGTACAACTCCGTGTTCGAGTAAGTAGAAACTGCCTCGGTCAGCACCAACCCAAGGTCCAGGAATGGCCTTGATGCTTTGGCTCAATTCTTTAGGATATTCGCTAACCGGACCACCTAGTAAGACATTTACCCGTTTCATTGTTTAGCATCCAAAGCAGTTGAACGTAAGCCATCAATACGGTCTTTTAAGCCGGTTTGACCATTAAACAGATAAGATCCGGCGACAAAAATGTCTGCACCTGCTTTAGCACATTGTGCAATCGTATCAGGATTGATTCCACCGTCGACTTCAATGTCAAAATTATCATCCGCAGCAGTTTGTCTCAATTGATCCAAACGTTGAATCTTCTTTGTCATTCCAGGAATAAAGGCTTGACCACCAAAGCCAGGATTGACAGTCATAACTAAGATACGGTCAATGATAGGAAACAATTCTTTGACAGTTTCTAGAGGCGTGCCCGGATTGATGACTACTCCAGCCTTTGCTCCACAACTTTTGACTAATTCGATTGACCGATAAATATGACGAGTACTCTCAGCGTGAATCAAAACAGTGCTAGCTCCAGCCTCGATCACTGGTTTCACATAGAAGTCAGGATTATCCATCATCATATGAATATCAAGTGGTTTATCAGTAACTCGGTGCATCCCTTCAACCACGGCAGGACTAAAGGACATATTGGGAACAAAATTACCGTCCATCATATCAATATGAAAAACGTCAGCACCGGCGGCTTCAGCGGCTTTAACATCTCTTTCTAAGTTCATAATATCTGCAGATAAAATTGATGGTGCAATTTTTACAGTCATTTAAATCAGCTCCTCAATATCTTTTTTTATAAGAATTTATTTCATTCAAAAAGTAAAGATAATTGTCATAACGACTCTTCATTATCTCACCTTCTGCTAACGCTTCTTTGACAGCACAGTTGGGCTCATTAATATGACGACAACCACGAAATTGACAATTGACACTGTATTTCACAAACTCAGGAAATAAATTAGGCAATTCTTCAGGAGTGATCTCCAACAAATCAAGCGATGAGAATCCCGGCGTATCAGCAACCAACCCCAAAGCAATGTTAAAGAGCGACACTTGCCGAGTAGTATGTTTCCCACGATTCAACGTTTGAGAGATCTCAGCTGTTGCTAATCCCAATTCGGTATCAATATGATTCAGCAAGGTTGACTTTCCGGCACCAGATTGACCAGTAAAAACCGTGACTTTGTCTTTGAAGGTACTTTCAAGAGCCTTAACTTGATGATCATTATAGCTATCTTGATCATCAAAAACCTGATAGCCAGCTCGGTGATAACCTGCCAAGATTTCTTTTAAAGCTTGGTACTTTTCAGAATTCAAAAGATCAGCTTTTGTCAAAAAGATCAAAGGTTCGATTTCATTATGCTCAATATTAAGTAAAATCTTATCCAAAAGATTACTCGAAAAGTTTGGCTCCGCAGCTGAAGTCACTACGATAGCTTGATCAATGTTACTGATTGGCGGCCGCACTAGACTGTTCTCTCGAGGTAAAATTTCCAAAATATACCCTAGGTCACCAGTGTCGTCATATTTAACTTTGTCACCAACTAGCGGTTTGATCTTGCGCTTACGAAAGTTTCCTCGTGCCCGTGTTCTAATCAGCTGTTCGCTCTCATCATCTAAAACGTCGTAGAAGCCACTGATCGACTTAATAATTCTACCTATTCGTCCCATACATCACCCATTGACCGAACCGCCTAACACAGTCTTATTATCACGTTCAACTATATAAGCTCCGGTCTGTCCGTCTTTTAAATTAAAACTCAATGTCACCGGAGTATCGTTAGTTATAGTCATTGTCCGGTAAGCATTGGTAATACTATGTGTGGCATCTGAAATATATATCGTGACATTATTATTGCCACTGCTGTCGTACGGAATCGTTATATCTTTAGTAACTGTTTTGGTTCCTGACGTACTACTGTTACTGTTATTGCTTGAATCATCACTAGTGCTACTTGACTTGTCAGGGTCAGCTCCTTTAGAAATGACAACTGATAAGGTACCACCTTGACTAATTGTACTATTGGCAGCAGGATCTTGACTAATCAAAATGCCTTCTGCAATATCATCAGAATACTGGTAATTTGTCTCTAAGGTCAAACCAGCTTCTGAAGCATAATCTTGAATACTCTTTAGATTATAGCCAGTTAAATCTCGAACTTTGACCATCTTTGGTTTGACGGTTTTAACTTTAGCGACTGTTAAAGTCAAAGCCTTATTCTTGGTGACAACTTTTTTGCCACTAGGAATACTTTGATCCAAAATCGTACCGGATTGATAAGCGTTTGTAGCCTTGTATTTAACTTTGACATTGAAGCCGCGCTTCTTCAAATTATCAGACACATCTTCGTATTGCTTACCAATCAGTTTTGGCATCTTATAGTAAGTCGCACCTAAGCTGATAACCAAATTGACCTTAGCACCATTCTTCAACTTCAATCCTTTAGTTGGAATTGACTTGATCACATGCCCTGCTTCCACATCATCGTTATTTTCCTTAGAAATATCGCCTTCGGTCAAATTAGAACTCTTTAACATCACGTTGGCTTGTTTCAACGTCAAATTGTACAGATCAGGAACCGTCGTCTCCTGATTGCTCTTGATGACCATAGCAATTATGAATAACAACAAAACTATCGGCAAGATCGATAGCAATAAGATCCGTCTTTGTTTCTTCGACATTCGTTTGGAATTTTTTTCTGGTGTTGCTGATTTTTCACTTTTTGAATCAAGCGGCTCCATCACCCGAGTCTCTTCCAAGTTATCAATCGGCGTTGGAATAAACTTGGGCTCTTTGGCCCGCTCCGGCATCAAACAAGTATTAAGATCATCCCGCATTTCTCTGACTGACTGATAACGTTGATCAGGGTCCTTGGCGGTTGCCTTTAAAACAACATTTTCCAACGGTTGTGGAATATCGGGATCAATCTTTTTCAAATCAGGCATTTCTTCTTTAGAATGCTTTAATGCCACGGTAACGGCTGTATCACCAGTAAATGGAACATGTTTCGTCAACAATTCAAATAGAATTATCCCTAAAGCATAAATATCTGATAAGACTGTAGCTGAACGTCCTTTGATCTGTTCTGGCGACATGTAATGAACTGAACCTAATAGTGAGTTAGTTCTCGTAATTGAACGTTCACTCAATGCTAAAGCAATTCCAAAGTCAGATACCTTCACTTGAATCGGATCTTTCTTTTCATCGACCAAAATATTTTCTGGCTTCAAATCACGATGAATAATTCCATGTTCGTGAGCGTCAGAAACAGCCATACAGATCTGTTTCATAATATCGACTACCTCACGGTAAGGAATTGGAAAGTGAGTTCTGATATATTTTTTCAAATTTGGACCATCGACGTATTCGATGACGATGAACTGGACACCATTATCATTTCCAACGTCTAAAACATTAACAATATTCGGATTCGACAGACCACTAGTTGCCTTGGCTTCACGCCCAAATCTCCTTTTAACCGATTCATCATCTTGAAGATCATACCGCAAAGCTTTAACTGCAACTTTCCGGTTCAAAAGCGTGTCATTGGCCAAATAAACATTGGCCATTCCGCCTTCGCCAAGCGTACCTAGGATCTCATAACGACCGCCTACTAGGTAACCTTTCTCCATCTAGTGATTACCTCCATCTTTTCCAGTAGAAAAGAGTAAGGCGGTAATATTATCTCTTCCACCCGCAGCATTCGCCTTGTCGATCAGAACATGACATTTCGCTTCCAAATCAATTTTTTTAGCCAAAACGTCTTTGATTTCATTTTCAGGCACCATATTGGTTAAACCGTCGGTGCACAACAAAATTATTGAATGATCGACTAAGTCAAAATCCTTCACTCGAGGCTGCACAGTCTGTGAAACCCCCAGTGTCTGCGTAATAATATTTTTTTGAGGATGATTTTCAGCCTCTTCAGGACTGATCTGTCCAGTTTCTAACAATTCGTGGACTAATGAATGATCGACGCTCAATTGCTTCAGCTCACCGTCTGTATAAATATAACAACGGGAATCGCCAACGTTAACGACCATCATCTTGGTGCCGATAAAGAAAACGCCGACCATGGTTGTCCCCATTCCATTCAAATCATCAAATTGGTTGGAGACAGAAATGATTCGATCGTTTTCCTTACTCAATTCGCGAATGATCCATTCACGTAATTGATCGATATCATCAACGTCAGATTCTTCAAAGTTGTGTCCTAAATGGGATACAGCCATATCAGAAGCTACATCGCCACCACGGTGTCCACCCATACCGTCAGCGACGATTCCGAAGACGATATCTTTTTTATTTTTGAAAACATTTACGTAATCTTGGTTGTTTTCTCTGAGTTTTCCAACATCAGTTAATAACGCATATTCCATCAGTTTGAACCTTACCTCTTTAATTTTTTCTAACGAAAGTAGCTATGAAGAAACCATCTGTAAAGTAATCGCTTGGTAGGACTTTTAGCATGCCGTCTTTGACTGATTTATCAAGATTTGCAGTATGCTTAACTGGTACTAACTCAAAGTTCTTATGAGCAGCCAAAAACTTTTCAACTACTTGTTCATTTTCTTCATTGTCGAAGGTACAAGTACTAAAGACCATCTTACCATTGACTTCCAATAAGTCGACCAAACTGTCGAGAATCTGGAGTTGAACTCTTTGTAAATTCATTAAGTCTTCTGGTTGACGGAAATAACGCAACTCTGGTTTTCTTCTGATCAAGCCTAGACCTGAACATGGGGCATCGACTAAAATTCTATCGAAAGTTGTATTCAAAATATCTTTAGCTTTACGCGCATCAACTGCCCCTGTACTGATTATATCTGAATAGCCCATGCGTTGTGCGTTTTCTCGAATCAATTTAGTCTTATGCTTATGTATGTCTAAGGCATAGACCTCACCTTCACCTGCCGTTAGATAACTTGCAATGTGAGTCGTTTTTCCACCTGGAGCTGCACATGCATCGAGTACACGACTATTAGGCTGTAAATCCAAAGCAGGAGCTACTAACATCGAACTTTCATCTTGAATGGTATACAATCCAGCCTTGAACTGAGGGGTATCGACCAGATTGCCATGTTCGCAAACTAACCCTACTGGAGAAATTTTACTTGGTTCAACGTCAAATCCTGCTGCCTGCAACTCTTTTTGTAATGCCGCAACGGTTGTTTTATTGGTATTAACCCGAATTGAAACACTCGAAGCTTGATTGATCGTCTCAAGTACAGCTTTCGTTTGCTTTACTCCCAATTGTTCATCAAAAAGTTCCACTAGCCAACGTGGGACACTGTAAAGCTTGCTGAGATCATAAACCGTCTCTTTGCCAGGCATCGCTTTTGCACCGTGACGTTGAAAGTTTCTCAACACGGCATTTACTAAATTAGCAGCACCTTGATTAGCACGCTTTTTGGCAATTTCTGTCGATTCATTCAAGATTGCATGAGGTGGAATCTTGTCCAAATAACACATTTGATAAATTGCCGTTTGTAACAACAAATTCAACCATAGATCGAGTTTTTTATCTTTGATATATGGCTCCAATTGATATTCCAAAACATACTTATGTTGAATGACGCCATAAACGATATTGGTCATCAAGCGACTATCAGCGTCTGTTAATTCAGACTTCTTCAAAAGATTATTAATTTCAATATTTGAGTAAGCTTTATTTTGGAATACTCGGGTTAGTGCTTCGACTGCTAATTCACGAGGATTATTTTTCATCTATTATTTGTTGTCCTTTTTCTAAATTCTTGCCTAAACCATTCATATAGTTAGCAATATCCATCATTTTTTTGCCTGCTGGTTGGATCTTTTTAATACTAAGCCCTTGCCCGTCGCCACAAACAATTACTAACCGTTTCTTTCCTAAATCATAAACTGTACCTATTGCTTGATGAGAATCAATTTTTTCAACCGTAGTCTGATAAATCTTTGTTCTCTGATTGTTGATCATCGTCCAAGCGCCTGGGTCAGGACTCAAAGCTCTGATTTGATTAAAGACTGCTTCAGCCGGCTTTGTAAAATCAATTTTTTCTTGCTCTTTAGAAATATTGGGCGAGAATACAACTTTTTTGGGATCTTGTTTAATGGGGTGAATATCGCCACTAAGAATCTTAGGAATTGTATCTAGTAAAAGTTCTCGTCCGACAATTGCCATTTTATCGAACAGCGTCCCATTATCGTCCTCTGGAGTGATTGCCAGCTTTTCTTGGCTAATGATATCTCCAGCATCCATGCCTTTGACCATGTACATAATGGTAATTCCAGTCTCTTTATCGCCATTGAGTAAGGACCATTGGATAGGGGCGCCACCACGATACTTGGGTAATAGTGAACCATGAACGTTGATAGCTGCAACCTTAGCTGATTCCAAAAAACTGGTTGGTAAGAATTGTCCATAAGCAGCGGTGATGATCAAATCGGCCTTTAAAGCTTTCAATTCTTCAACTTCAGGACTACCTGGCAATTTAACTGGTTGGTAAAGTTTGATGTTTTCATCCTCAGCCACGAGCTTAACTGGACTCTTTTGCAGTTTTTGCTTTCTACCCACTGGCTTATCGGGCTGGGTAACTGCAGCAATTACCTCATAGCCTTCCTTCAGCAAGCCCTTCAAGACTGTCGCTGAAAACTCTGGTGTACCTAAGAAAATTATTTTTGTCATTCAATCACCCTCATTAATCAATATGTTGTGGTTCGTTGTCAATTGCAACTGTGAAACCTTTTTTGGCATCAGCTTGGGTCTCATTCAATATTTCCAAAAGCCTCTGATGCAATTGCGGTTCATGTTTATATTTTACAATAATTTGATAATAATACTTGTTTTGTTTGCGAGAAATCATCGTGGGACTTGGTCCTAACAAAATTGCATCTTTCGATAAGACGCTCTGAAGCTGTTTTTTCAGCCAATAACTTTGCTTGAGCGTCTGTCCTTCATCCTTATTAGCCACACTGATCAGCGTTGTAAAATAATATGGCGTGTAATTCGACTGATGACGCAGATACATCTCTTGTTTGAAAAATGTCTCATAATCTTGCTTGGCGGCATCCTTGATGGCGTAATGATCCGGATTAAAAGTCTGAATAATCACGTGACCGACTTTTTGAGCCCGACCAGCCCGACCGCTGACCTGAGTCAATAGTTGAAAGGTACGCTCACTAGCTCGAAAGTCTGCCAAACTCAAAGTAGTATCAGCATTAATAACTCCAACCAAGGTCACGTCTGGAAAGTCCAGGCCTTTGGCAATCATCTGGGTACCTAACAAGATATCCGCTTGATGATGACCAAACTGACTTAAAATTTTTGCATGAGCACCCTTTCTTCTAGTCGTATCGACATCCATGCGCAACACTTTAGCCTCTGGGAAAAGGTCATTTAATTGTTGTTCAATATTCTGAGTTCCCGTACCGTAAAAACCAATTCGCTTACTGTGACAATTAGGACAGATTTTAGGAACTGGTTCTTCATGTCCACAATAATGGCATTTCATTTTTCCCAGATCCTTATGATAAGTTAGTGAAACATCGCAATTTGGACATTTCAATACAAAACCGCACTCTCGACACATCATGAATGATGAGTAACCACGACGATTTAAAAGGATAATTGCCTGTTCATGTCGCGATAATGTTTCATGCAAGGCTTGAGTCAAATCAGGTGAAAAGTCACCTTTGATTGCTGAATTTTTGGCATCACGCATATCAACGATCTTAACTTTAGGTAAGGTTTGATTATTGATCCGTTTTTTCATTCTAATAAGCTGATATACACCCTTTTGGGCTCTAGCCCGCGACTCTAAGCTAGGTGTGGCACTCCCCAACACGACTGGACATTTATTGACATTTGCACGCCAAAGAGCCACATCCCTGGCATGATAACGAGGATTGTCATCTTGTTTATAACTAGCTTCATGTTCCTCATCAATAATGATCAAACCAATTTTATCTAAAGGCGCAAAGACAGCACTTCTAGCTCCGACAACCACTTTAACTTGATGATTCTCAATTCTGGTCCACTCATCGTAACGTTCGCCATTGGACAAACCACTGTGTAAAACTGCTACTTGATCGCCAAAGCGACCTACGACCCGGTTAACCATTTGCGGAGTCAAAGATATTTCCGGCACGAGCATCAAAGCTGTCTTCTGAGATTCAATCGCCTTTTCAATCGTTTGTAAGTATACTTCGGTCTTGCCACTACCAGTAACGCCTTCAATCAAAAAGGTTGTTGGCTTTTCTTGGACAATAGCATGGTCGATTGCATTAACTGCTTCGGTTTGTTCATCTGTCAAAGCTAATTTAGTTGTTTTTTCAGGGGCAATCCCGACTGGTTTACGTAATTTGGTCAATTCGACGATTTTAACTAAGCCATTCTTTTCGGCCGTCTTTACAGCTGCACGGGAGATACCATAATTTTTTTCTAAATCGCTAAATTCAATTGGCAACTCGACCTTTTGAGAAATCAAAAAATCGAGTAATTTAATTTGGGCTTTGGCGTTAGCCCGCAGTTTACTCTTGGCTTCATGTAACTGAATCACATTCAGATCCGTCGTGATTGCTTGACGTTTGACTTGAGCCGCCTGATTCTCAACCACATATTGAATATCGACCAGCTGTTTTTTCCGTAATTTATTAATGACCTTAATAGTCTCTGCATCGATCTGATTGGTAATCTCTAAGCTAGCTTGGCCTTTCAATAAATCAGAAACTTCAGGATCATTGGTTTTCAAAGGCACGACAAATTGACGATATTTAGCCCGCATGACGCTAGGCAACATCGTTTGCAGGCAAGAAATTTGAAAGGAATATGTCCGATCGGCTAGCCAGGACGATAAAGCTAACATTTCCTGAGATAGGACCGGTTTTAGATCGATCACGCGGGTAATCGGCTTGAGTTTACCCTGAAAATCACTGTCAGATTTAACTTTCATTACAAAACCTTGAATTTGTCTTTTACCACGGCCAAAAGGAACTTCAACTCGCATCCCCGGCACAACTACATCAGTCAAAGCAGTGGGAATTGAATATTCGAATGGTCGATTAGTCTGCATCGTTGGAACATCAACAATTATCTCTGCTACTGACATCTTAAAACCACCTATTTGCAAAATTGTTTGTTTTTAAATAAAAAAGCCCCCACTAATTCGAAAATCAGTGAAGGAATAATTTATTAGTTTTCGTCTTTTTTCTCTTCTTCAACCTTTTCGGCTTCTTTTTCAAGCAAAATTGAATTTGGATCGATTTCAATTTTATCGTCAGCAATTTCTTCAAAAGCGCGACCAACAGTTCTTGGTGATTCGTAATGGTTCAATAGTTCAATATCGCCATTTTCTAGTTGGTGTGCACGTTTAGCAGCTAATACTGCTAGTGAATAGCGAGAATCAACTCGATCTAAAAGTTTATCAATTGATGGATAAATAATCATAAATTATCAATCTCCTATTATTTTTTTGTATTGGTCAATTACACGTGCCACTCTCAAGTGTTCACTTCTAATTATACCTTCAATTTTTTCAACTGCATTAGGTATTTTATCATTAACGACGGCATAGTCATAGCTTGTCATCATTTTAATTTCTTTTTTGGCCTTTTCCATGCGTTTGTCGATCGTCTTTTCATCGTCAGTACCACGATGAGTAATCCGGTCTCTCAAACTAGTCAAATCAGGTGGTGTTAGGAAAATAAATACGCCATCAGGCATCTTTTCACGAACTTGCATAGCTCCGTTAACTTCGATCTCTAATAAGACGTCGATTCCAGCATCAAGTTTTTGATTGACATATTTTAATGGTGTGCCGTAATAATGGTCAACATATTTAGCATATTCCAACATGCCACCATTTCTTATTTCTTCTTCAAACTCATCGTTGGTTCGGAAATAATAATCGACTCCGTCGACCTCGCCAGGGCGCATTTGACGAGTAGTCATCGAAACAGAATAATCAAATTTAATTGATGAATTCTTCAACATCGCTTTTCTAACAGTTCCTTTACCTACTCCAGATGGACCTGATAAAACGATTAACATTCCCCTTTTTGACATAATTAAATTATCCCTACTATCTATATAATATGATATCTATCATGCAATAAAATCAGCCGTTTTTCAAGAGTCACGCATGAGGTCGAAAAAAATTATTAAGAATTCTGTAAATAAAGTTGCTCTTTCGAACGCTTGTTCGTATAATGTAGATACAAACAAGTGTTCGGGGGCTTAAAAATGCAAGCAAAACAACTACACAATCGTTTCACTAACAATTTAATCAGCAATACCACAAATTTCCTTAATAATAATTTCGATTTTAACCTTAAAGTTACACCTAAAACTCTAGTAAAACAAATGCCTTTAATGCAATTAGAACTTTTCGCAGAACAAAGTTTTCACAACAATTATTCTGTCGTTATTACAATGTTAAACGACAAGCAGCTTCAAGGCAAATTTATTTCACAAGTTAATCAAAATAAATACGTTTTTAAGTTGAACAAAGCACTTTTCGAGATCGTCATGCTCGATCAAATCAAGTCAATCAACTTAGTCTAGCCGCTTTTGTTCGCCTTGGGCTAATTCTAATAATTCTTTAGCATGCTTTCTAGTCAAATCAGTCACCTTTGTTCCAGCTAACATCAGTGAAATAGCATCCACACGTTGGAGATCGTTTAGTAACGAAACCTTAGTCTCGGTTTTGTCCTTTACGGTCTCTTTTTTGATTTCAAATTGACGATCGCTCATCGCCGCTACTTGTGGCAAATGCGTGATACAAAGAACTTGCAGCGACTGCGCCACTTTGTAAATTTTATCGCCAATCGCCTGTGCCACTCGGCCACTGACTCCAGTATCAATTTCATCAAAAACGATTGTTTCAACATTCATCTTTTCAGCAATAATGGCTTCAAAAGCTAAGATCACACGCGACAATTCACCACCAGAGGCAACTTTTACTAACGGTTTAAAGTCTTCACCAATATTAGTTTTCAGATCGAAATGAATTTGATCGATTCCTTGAATTGATAAATTATCTTCCTCGAGTGACGTAAAACTAACTCCGAAGCGGGCATTTGGCATGTATAAGTCATTCAACTGGTGATTGATCGCCTTTTCTAACATCGTCGCTGTCTGGTGACGTTGTTTGGAAAGAGCCTTGCCCAAATCTTCCAATTTGGTATGCAAATCAGCGATTTCTTTTTCCAATTTAGCTTCCGTTGTATCATCAATATCAATCTCTTGCAATTCAGCGTGAGCCTTTTGACCGAATTCAATTACTTCATCTAAAGTAGGACCATATTTTTTCTTAAGACCATCTAAGGTAATTAGACGTTTTTGAATATCATCCAAGCGGTTCTCGTCAAAGTCCAAACTCTCTAATTGGTCAGCAATCGTTGCCGCATTGTCTTGGAGCTGATAATAAGCACCATTGACTGAATCGTAGAGTTCTTTGTAAGACTGATCGTAATCCATAATATCTTCTAGTTGGTCACGAACATTTCCCAAAGCATCGACTACGCCAGTGTTATTCTGGGACAATCCTTGATAACTCTCCTGCAAAGCTGAACTGATCTTTTCAAAATTGGCCAATTGATTCTTTTCGTCTTCAAGCTGGTCATCTTCACCGGCTGATAATTGAGCACTGTCGATCTCTTCAATCTGAAACTTCAACATATCGATTCTCTGAACCAAATTTTGCGAATTCTTTTGGATTGTTCTTAAACGAGCACGTTTGTCTTGATAGTTTTCGTACAACTTTTGATATTGCATTAAATCATTTTGAAATTGTTCGTCAGCGAAACGATCCAAGATATTAATGTGATTGTCTTCATCTAATAGTTCTTGTTGTTGATTTTGACCATGAATCTCGACTAAAAAGCGACCGATTTGTCGCAAGACGTTAGTTTTGACTAATTCATTATTGATTCGACAAACATTACGTCCCTTACGGTTGATCTCACGTTTGATAATCAACTGGTTGTCTTCGTGACGAATGCCATACTCGTCCAAAATTGCAAAAAGAGGACTACTTGATTTCACCTCAAATAGTCCCTGCACATTTAATTGCTCTTGTCCGGTTCTAATAAAATCGATTGATGATCGACTACCAACTAATAATCCTAACGCATCGATAATAATTGATTTACCAGCACCAGTCTCACCAGTTAAGGCCGTCATTCCGTCATGAAAATCAATCTGCAATTTATTAATAATTGCAAAATTATTGATGATTAATTTTTTTAGCATTATTTCACCTATTTATTAAGACTTGAGTATGCCTGTTCCATCGTCTTAGCAATGGAAACATTTTCTAAAATTTCACCAGCTTGTTCTTGGGCTGGCTTTTGAATATGCATCAAGAATTCAATATTGCCTTCGCCACCTTTGATTGGTGAAAAGTCGAGTCCTGACACAATAAATCCAGCATTTTTAGCAAAATCAGTGATCTTTTCCAGAACCATTTGGTGAACTTTGTGATCTCGAACGATTCCGTGTTTACCTACATTTTCTGGACCAGCTTCAAATTGAGGCTTGATCAAACAAACAGCATCGGCTCCTGGCAAAATAATATTGAACATTGGTGGCAAAATTAATTCAAGAGAAATAAATGACACATCAGTCATCGCAAATTGAGGCAAACCTTCATGAAAGTCTTCTGGTTTACTATAACGGAAATTAACTCGTTCCATCACAACGACCCGCTCGTCTTGACGCAATTTCCAAGCTAACTGATTGTATCCTACATCTAGGGCATAAACCTTTGTAGCCCCATTTTGTAAAGCCACATCAGTAAAACCACCAGTTGATGAACCGATATCAAGACAGATTCGATCTTTCAAGTCGATATCAAAAGACTTCAAAGCTTTTTCCAGCTTATAGCCTCCACGACTGACATATTTACTATGAGCATTTTTAGCCAAGTGAAAGACTGTCTCTGGATCAACCTTTTCACCGGGTTTATCGAAACGCAAATTATCTTGATTGTAAACTTCACCAGCCATGATCGAACGCTTAGCTTGTTCTCTTGATTCAAATAAATTCTGTTCAACTAATAAAACATCAATTCTCTTTTTTGCCAATATGTGTCACCTATTCTTTAAAATAATCCAAAAAGCTTACTAATAAGTTTTTATCAAATTCTGTTTCTTTTAAGACAGCGTTTAATGCATCTTTAGTCAACTCTGAAAGCTTAGTTTCAGTGGCTTCTTTTCCAATTAAATTAGGAAAAGTATTCTTATTAACGTCTTCGCCATCGTCAGCGTCATTGAGATCATCTTTGAGTTGGAAAGCCAATCCAATATCATTTGCGTATTGAACTAAGTTCTTAGACAGGTCATGTCCGGCACAAAAAGCTCCGATCGTCACGGCAGCGGTAATTAAATCAGCCGTCTTTTCCTTATGTAAAGTTGTCAACTGTGATTCAGTCAATTGCTTGTCTTCCATAGTGATATCAGTCATTTGACCAGCTACCATTCCCATTGGACCAGCATTGTGAGCCAAAATTCTGACTGCAGCCATACGTTTATCGGTACTTAAGTCAGACTTAGCAATCCAATAAAAAGCTTGAGTCAAAAGACCATCACCGGCTAAAACCGCTGGGCCGACACCAAATTTCTTATGATTAGCCAACTTACCACGCCGATAATCACTATCGTCCATCTCTGGCAGATCATCGTGAATCAAAGAATATGTATGAATCAATTCCACAGCGCCGGCAATATCAAAGAATTTTGGCAAATCAGCCAGCTTTATACCAGAAGAGTATGCGGTGGCCAATAATAACATCGGACGAACTCGTTTGCCACCTGCATCCAATGAATACAGCATTGCCTCTCGCAAAGTCTCTTGCTTGATCTCGGTATTTAACTTATCGTTTAAAAATTTATTGAAGTCAGGTAGGACTTGGGCTGAAAATTCGTTAAATTTTTTAATTTCCATAAATTATTTATTTTCCTCGGATTGATCATCTTTCATGGCAACTTCTTGGCCATCTTTAGTCATGATCTTAGTAACGGTAGCTTCAGCATCACTCAAGGTTTTCTCTAAATCTTTACTAAGCGTAACGCCTTTTTTAAACTTCTCCATTGCTTCTTCCAATGGCACATTGCCAGCTTCAAGGTCAGCAACTATTTTTTCTAAATCAGCTAAATTATCTTCAAAAGTTTTTTTGTCAGCCATTTTTATCCTCGCTTACTTCTTTGGTTATTAACTTAACATGTCCGTGTTCGACCTTCAAATCTACTGGTTTACCAACTTGATAATCCTGCACATCACGCAAGACTTGACCAGTTTCATTGGTTGCAATCGCATAACCACGACTCAAAGTCTTTAAAGGACTAAGTGAATCTAAGGCTACTACCTGTTTGTTAAATAAATTACGATTTCGATTGATAATTTTATTAACATTGTTGATTAAAATCTGATAATTACGATTTACTTGATTTGAATAACTATAGATTTTCTCACGTGGAGAAACTTGGACTAAGCGATTGGCATCATTGATCAAACGGCTTTTAGAATTATTGACATTGTTATTGATATTATTGTGCAATTTATCTTTCAAATAATCGACCTTTTGTAAGTAAACTGCATAGATTCGCTCAGGATGCTGTAAAAAGACGTTCTGAGACAGAGTTTTGAGTCGTTGCTGATAACTCATCAAGATATTATTTTGAGCGCCATACAGTCTTGTACGAAGATCTTGAAGGTGTTGCAGCACTTCACTCAAGACTGGGGTAGCTAATTCTGCAGCAGCGGTCGGTGTAGCAGCTCTTAAATCGGCCACAAGATCTGCAATTGTCGTATCAGTTTCATGACCGACAGAACTAATGACGGGAATTTGACTGTCAACGATTGCCCGAGCGACGATCTCCTCATTGAATGGCCACAAGTCTTCGATAGACCCACCACCACGACCGATGATCATCGTATCAAAATTTCCAGCTTGATTGATTTTTTGAATCTGTTCGACGATCGTTTCCGCAGCCCCTTCCCCTTGAACTTGAGCAGGGTATAAAACTAGTTGAACGATTGGAAAACGTCGGCTAACGGTGGTCATAATATCATGAATCACCGCTCCAGACTCACTAGTCACTACTGCGATCCGACGGGGAAATTGTGGGATCGTTTTTTTAGGTAAATCAAAAACGCCTTCGGCAGCTAGTTTCTTTTTCAACTGTTCAAATGCAGCATACAAAGCACCTAAACCAGCGGGCTCCATTGAGTCAACATAGATCTGGTAAGAACCACTTGGTTCATACAAAGAGATCCGGCCTTGAACAAGGACTTGCATCCCTTCTTCGGGCTGAAATTTGACCTTTTCAAAACTACTTTTGAACATAATTGCTGAAATCTTAGCTTTTTCGTCTTTCAAAGAAAAGTATTGATGGGCATGAGGACGCAATCGAAAATTAGAAATCTCCCCCACCAAATAGACGTGGCCCAAATAAGGGTCCACGTCAAATTTTCTTTTCAAATATTGGCTCAAAGCTGTAACCGTTAAATATTGTTCACTATCCATTGGCCCTGCCTTCGGCTAATTCGATCACTTGATCTACCAATGCTGTGATTGTCATTGGACCAACACCACCGGGTACAGGTGTCATCATACTTACCTTAGCCTTGACGTCATCAAAATCAACATCTCCACAAAGCTTTCCAAATTCATCACGATCCATTCCAACATCGATCACAATTGCTTGATCTTTGACGTAATCAGCTGTGATAAATTTAGCTTTTCCAATAGCAACGACGAGCACATCAGCCTTACTTGTAATTTCTTTTAGGTTCTTAGTATGTGAATGAGTGATCGTTACAGTGGCATTACGATCTAACATTAAAGCAGCAGTTGGTTTTCCAACAATATTGCTACGACCAACGATTACAACGTTTTTCCCATCAAGCTCAACGTTGTAGTGGTCTAGCATCATCAAAATTCCTGAAGCAGTGGCTGGTTTGGTTAGTGGTGTTCCAATCCAGAGATTGCCGACACTGATCGGTGTAAATCCATCGACGTCTTTGTGTGGGTCAATCGCTTCAATGACCTTATCTTCATCAATATGATCTGGGACAGGCAATTGCACGATGAAACCGTCAATTGCTGGATCATGGTTCAGTTCGTCGATCTTGGCTAACAATTCTTGTTCGGTAACTTCAGTTGGGAAATGGATCAATTGGAAATCAATTCCAAGTTTTTCCGCACGGCGTTTTTTGTTTCGCACATAAACGGCGCTGGCACTATTATCGCCAACTAAGATCACGGCTAATCCAGGTGTAATACCTTTAGCCTTCAATTGGTCTACCCGTTGGGTCATTGTTTCATCTAAAGCGGCTGCTACTTTTTTACCTTCTAATAATTTCACACTAATTACCATAAAAAGGCTGGTAAATTTACCAGCCTTTACCCTTCTACAAAATTAGATAAAATCCCATTAACAAAGGACTTAGAGTCCTTGTCGCCAAAGTCGCCAGCAATTTCGATAGCTTCGTCAATTGCGACTTTCTTTGGTACTTCTAAACTGTTTTCCATTTCAAATAGACCGACACGCAAAATTGCTCGATCAATTCGAGACAAACGTTGCACCGTCCATTTATTCTTCAAATATTTGGCGATTTGTGAATCGAGTTCTGCTTGGTGTTCTACGGCACCAGAAACTAAGAATGTCAAATAATCAGGGACTGTCTCGTCATTTAAATCACATAATTGCATGGTAGATGCGATTGCAAGTTCGGGAGTCTCCTGAGTCGTTTCAATGGAAAATAGTGATTGAACTGCTAGTTCTCTGATCTTATGTCTACTTATCACTAGTATTATTCCTTTTCGTCTGTTGTTACACGGTCTATTTCGCCAGTTTCTCTTTTTGCGATCAAACCGACAACATGCACATTAATTTCACTTAAATCTAAATCGGTCATGAATTCAAGTTGTTCAATGGCTGATTTTTGGATCTCCAAGGACACCTTTGGAATCGATACGCCGTATTCAAGATATACATATACATCGGCCGATATTTTATCTTCATCAAATGAAACATCAACACCCTTACCATGGTTGATCCGTCCAAAGAGTGAATCTATCCGACTTGAAATAGTTCCACGCATTTCATAGACGCCATCGACTTGGTTGGTTGCAATTCCCAAGAGGATCTCAATAACTTGATGTGATATTTCAACATTACCGTTTATTTTTCCACTATCTTGTTGTAGAGAAACATATTTTTGTTCAGCCATAAACTTATCTCCATAATCAGTTATTAATTAGCACGTGAAATGTAAGTACCATCTTGTGTATTAACAGTTAACATGTCGCCTTCGTTAACGAAGAAAGGTACTTGCACAACTAATCCTGTTTCCATTGTAGCTGGTTTTGAACCACCTGATTGTGTATCACCTTTGATTGAAGCTTCAGTTTCGACAACTTTAAGATCAACTGTGTTAGGTACATCAACCCCAAGTGTTTCACCGTTGTACATCATAATATTAACTTCCATGTTTTCCTTCAAGTATTTCAATTCATCTTGAATTTGTTCTGCAGGAATAGTTAATTGTTCGTAAGTTGTAGTATCCATGAAGACGTGGTTTTCACCATCGGCATATAGATATTGCATCTTTTTATTTTCAATGTTGGCTTTTTCAACCTTAGCAGTTGATCTGAAAGTCATTTCTTGAACAGCACCGGTTCTCAAGTTCTTTAACTTTGAACGAACAAAGGCGCTACCTTTACCTGGCTTAACATGTTGAAATTCAATAACACGCCAAATCCCATCTTTTACTTCAATTGTTAAACCATTTTTAAAATCATTTACTGAAATAGCCATTTTTTTCTCCCTTGATTAATTCACTGTTTTTGCCAATTAAAAAACACTATACATTATCTTACCAATATTTACTGGTTAATGGCAATAACTCAACCTTATTATATAAAAAAAAGAGGAACATTGTCCTCTTTTTTATCAATATTTTAGTATACTGAAACTTTTCTCTTGTCTTTGCCAAGTCTTTCGAACTTAACAACGCCATCTGTAAGAGCGAACAATGTATCGTCGCCACCACGTCCAACGTTTGTACCTGGGTGAATCTTTGTACCACGTTGTCTGTAAATAATTGAACCAGCTTTGATAGCTTGGCCATCAGCACGTTTTGCACCTAATCTACGACCTGCAGAGTTACGGCCGTTACTTGTTGATCCACCACCCTTATGGTGAGAGAAAAATTGTAAATTCATCTTAAGCATGAAGTTTACCTCCTAATCAAGATCTATCTTATTTTTTTGTACTTGAACTTCAATGTTTTTGGAATAACTATTTTCAATATCTTTAAGAATCCAAAATAGATTATCCAATAACAAGGCAGTATCATGTGATATCGCTTTGTCAAATTGGCATCCGAGATGCCCACCGTTTACTTCATCCATGACAACTTGAGGTTTAACCTCAGTCAGTTTTTCCAGATTATTGATTGTTCCAATTGTCACCGCCGATACTGCGGCACAAACTAAATCTTGACCATAAGGGCCCGAATCAGCATGTCCTTTAATTAAAAAGGAATCAATCTTCTGATCTGAATTCTGGTGAAAACTTGCTTTAATCATGATTAAGCCTTGATACTGTCGATAAGTACCTTTGTATATGGTTGACGGTGACCAGTCTTTGTATGTGAATGCTTCTTAGGTTTGTACTTGTAAGTAACAACTTTCTTTTCCTTACCTTGTTTTTCAACCTTACCAGAAACACTAGCGCCTGAAACTACAGGGCTACCAATCTTAATGTTGTCGCCGTCAGAAACTAAGATTACATCATCAAATGTAACTGCGTCCCCTTCTTTGACATCAAGCTTTTCAACATAAATTGAAGCATTTTCTTCAACTTTATATTGCTTACCACCAGTTTTAATAATTGCGTACATAAGCGTACACTCCCTTCTAAGACTCGCCAATCAGGTGCACTAAGCTTAAACCCGATTTTGAGCGGTTGTAGATGCAATAGTGATTGCAACTTATAAAATATAGCAAATTTTACTTGCTTTTTCAACTCTTCTTAGGACTTTTTTTGCTGAAAAACCGACTCTTTGGCCAGGAGCAATAACTTAACCCTAGAAAACCTAACAAACTGATCAATAATGAAACGATTCCAACTACATTATAGCCTGACTGAATCTCAATAATATTCTTGTTCGGTTGCGTCTTTAAACTGATTGTCTGACGAGCTGACTTGAAAACTTTCACCGCCTCATTATTGAGCTGAACGTTAAAGGCGTCATAATTTTGGATTGGCAAGTCCAGAATAGAAGTCCCGGTATCGTAATATTGAAGCCAATAATTATTAGGCTTAGTATGGTATGAAACTTTCACCGGTTCATGGTCTACTAAAACAATATTACGGCCATTAGCCGCTTGATCATGGTAATTCACAATGAACTTTTGATAATCAAAATTCTGGGCCGCTGTTAAATTAGTCTGAGGGTGAATTTGAGCTGCTTGATTGATCGTCAAGAAAATCATCGCACCGATTGTTACGACCATGAGAATTAATTTGATCAAACTTGGAAATTCTTGGAAAACCAAAATAACTATCCGACATATTAAAATTATGAGAAATAATTCCAAAATAATTTGTGCTGAAAAAATCAATCGAGAGTAATCTAAATCAAACTTCGGCAACTTGATCAGTGAAATCACAGTTAGGGGGATCATTTCTAAGATCATTATCTTATAACTGAAACGGCTCTTAAGGAAAGTCACGATAACGACTAATAGTAGCAAAAAAGCTATTCCTATCAACAAATACACTTGTACTGCTGGTAAATTAAGCCGTTGGAACCACTGTTGATAATCGATATTTTTAATCGGCGTCTGTACTAGGGGCCTAGACAGTTGAACTTGCAGCATGGGTCCCACAAATCCGACTGAAATTAAGACTGACATCCCTAAAACGATCAAAGAATTCAACGCCAATTTTCGCCAATATTTCCAGCTGTGAGTCGATTTTTTAAATAGTACTAGGAAGTATATGGGTAGTATGGTTAAAACGACCACAATCGCCATATAAGGTGCTGTCAAGAAAGTTAATCCACAACCCCAAGTCAATGTTTGCCAACGCTGATTCTTAAAAAACAAATTTACTCCGTAATAAACCATCGGTAGAAAAATCAAGACCAGATAGTTCTCAATCCGCTGCTGATGAAAGATCAAATTGAAACGGCCAATTGAAAAAGTATAAAAAACAGCAAAGAATAGAGCCTCAAACGTGTTATTGGCAAATTTGTTCATATAAAAATATGCACTCAATAATGTCAAAAAAGTTATCAGCCCAAAATAGACGATAAAACCAAAATAAGTGTCCAGACTGACCAATAACCACCCTGGCAGCAAACTCAGCCAAGGACTGAATAAATTGATCTGTGAACCCGAATGATTCCAATAGTCAAAATTTATCGGTGAAGTGAAGACGTTACCCAAACTTTTCAAATGGACGAGATTAAAAATCGTTGTCTGGCTGAAATCGATATGTTGTAAAAAAATAATGCTATAAAAAATACTCAACCCTAAAAATAAAAGACCTAAAATAATATTTTTCCCAGAAAGCTTTGGCATGGGTAACTCCTTTAAAATCAAAACTATGATTTCATTATACTAAAAAAGGACTGCGTAGATTAATTCTCACACAATCCTATGACGAAATATTCAATTTTTTATCTACGCTAAGGTAGTTATAACTAATCTTCCTAAGATCAGAAAGAAGAAAATCGTTGCGATGACATATTTGCCCCGTGGCAAATTCCAGTTTTTGATAATTCTGGTAATCAACGCTAAGGCAACGATTAAACTAATACCGATCAAAATCCCCATTAAATTACTAATAATTGCCTGTTGTGTTAAAAAGGCTGCAACAACATCAACTAGAATGAAAGCAATTGTAATAATAAACGAAAACTTTCTTCTCAAATCTCCACCTCTAAAATTCCAGCACAATAATACGCTTAAACTTTATACACTCCGACGAGTATTGTAAATGTTAATTATCGGCTTTGCAAGAGAGGATTTATATTAAATAATTAAGTTCACTGTTATATAGGCATTTATTTTTTTATAATTTATAAGATTGCCAAGGTAACCCTTCCGGAATACGATGATCGATAACCGAAACGCTCTTTAAATCGTCAGCATCACTCTCTAAAACTAATCGGTCCTGATCAAAGAGTGGCCATTCATACTTGATTGCTTCGGAATATGGTTTACCAGTGTTAATAAATTCTAACAATAATTCCAACAGATATTCACGATTCTTACGATAGTCAATATTCAGTTGAGCTTCTGGCAAATTCAGGTACTTAATTAAGCCGCCGTGATGACCTTCGAAAACACTTTCGGAATTGCAGTAAACTTCAGCCGCTGGTTGTGAGGCCAAAAGATCTGCTAAGCGTCTTGCTGGTAAACGATACATGGCTGTACCAAGCATTTGTACGAAGTCATTCTTGGAAAAAGTCTCTGGCAGAAGTTGCTTTTTTAAGACCTCGGCATTTTTACCAAACAAATCTGGGATTATTTCCTCTTCCAAATGATTGATACCAAACTTCTTATAATCACCCAACTCATTAGTTCCAGCTGAAATAATTGTCTTAAAATGTGTCCGCGACAGACGTTGCAATAACTTATCAGACCAATCTTGACTGATCAAATCATCATCTATCACAGGACCAAACCAATTAGTTGCTGTATGATCAGCGACGAGTTTACTTTGGACTAGTTGCAGACCATCATCGGTCAGATTGAAAAGATCCTTGCTAGTCTTGATTTTATTAGTCTGACATATCCGTTCGATCACTTTTTGGGCCGTCTTTAAATCACGGATCGTCTGTACTCCTCCGGAAAAGAGCATGATCTTTTGAATCCGATCAAGCATCGGCGAATTAGATGCCATTAACGCTGAAATCGACTTAGCACCAGCGGACAAGCCAGCTAAGGAAACATTATTGACATCTCCCCCAAAACTTTGGGCATTGTCTAAGACCCACTGGATGGCTAATAACTGATCAGATAAACCGACGTTAGTATCCCCACCATCGATTACCCCCCAACCAAAAAGGCCTAAACGATAATTAGGAGTTACGTGGACGACGGGCTGTTGATCTAGCCAAGTCATTTGCGGCTGATAGTTGCCACCCCGTAAGAAGCCGCCGCCATAGAGTTCGATCACAATTGGGAACTTACCGTCGACATCAGGGGTACTGATATTTAAGTTTAAACAGTTCTCGCCAAAACGGACTTGATTATTTTGCTCAAGCGCCTCATCTTGCATGGGCTGAATACCATGATGAACTGCATAATGCATTTTATTGACTTCATTTGATCCAAATTTAGCCATCGAGAATTCTTCAGCACGTTTAAAACGGCGTCCGTATCCAAACGGAATTCCTAAGAAATCCAGATGATGGCCGCTCATAATGCCATGAAATGTCCCAGTAGTTGTTTTTATTATCTTCTTCATTTAAAATAAACCCCCAATGAACAAAATATCAATTTAGATAATATTTTAAACTAATGATATGAATGCACAAGATTTTTATGTAAACATTTTTACAAGAATTTTATATAAATTTATTCATAATTTTCCTTGTTTACTAAAATGACATTGTATATAATTTCAGAGATATGTTTTTTAAGGGAGAGAAATATATGGTATTAACAGATGCACAAAAACGTGCTAACGAAAAATGGCACAAAAATCACCGCGAACGCGCTAATTATATTGCCATGCGTTCTTCAGCAAGAAGTTTTATCCGTAAAAAGTCAACTTTAGATGATCTGAAAGAATTACAAAAGATCATTGATAACCGACGCAAGGAACTGATTCAACCCTAAAATAATTTTATTATGCCAAAAGTAATATTTTTGTAACAATTGTAATAATTCTGTTATAATAAGAACTGAGGTAAGGGGTGGAAGCCTTACCTAATAGGTGTTCTGTCCAGATTCTGATGACATTAAAAGCTGCTGTTATTTCGGAGATGAAGATTATGAAAATAGTAGAATTTATCAAATCGTTAATAAAGGCCGAAAAAACCAACACTTCCACAAAAGATAGAGAAATTTTGGCTGAACTTGAAGGCGAAAATAAAGCCTTTATTTCTAGCAAATGATGTCATTTTAGTAAATTATTATTAGGGATGGTTCACTTATTTAAAAGTGAACCTTTTTTCTTGCACAAATTATCTTTTTTGGATTGACAGCCTGCAACACCTTTCACTATAATAATACAAGTGATGTCACAGTGGCTCAGTTGGATAGAGCAACGGTCTTCTAAACCGTAGGTCGTGAGTTCGAATCTCACCTGTGACACTAAAATATGAATAAGTCGATAATTACTGATAAGTCAGTCGTTATCGGCTTTTTTGTTGGGAAAATCGTTTCAAAAAAAATATTAATTAATTTCAATTTTCTCGTTGCAACTTTAAGTACTTTTCTCTATAATAGTACGAGTGATGTCACAGTGGCTCAGTTGGATAGAGCAACGGTCTTCTAAACCGTAGGTCGTGAGTTCGAATCTCACCTGTGACATTTTTTTATTGCCTTAGAATCACTATTAGCTCATGATTATTGATAAATCAACGATCGTGGGCTTTTTTTGTACTTAATTCTTGTTTCTTTAGCTCACCTAATACTATAAAATAAAAAGCCAATTCCACAAAAGGAATTGACTCTTATTAATTATTATTGTTGAGGATAAAAACGCAACTCTCGTTGCAAATTCAATATAACATCTCTTAAGCCAGAAATCTATTTTTAACGACAGTTGTAAAAAAACTGTATTCTAAATTACATTCCTGTTAAAAAATGATAATTGACTATACTATGCAACCATCTTCAACAATTTATTCATAGCTTCTTCAATTGACTTACCGCATGCAGAAACCCGTTTGTTTTTCTTATCATATACGGTAAACAATTGACGTTTCGTGTCTAAAGTAACTTTATATCTCATATTGCTTACCTCCAATTAATTATGATTCTTAATCATACTCGGATTATAAATAAAATCAAGGAAAATACCCAAACTTTTTTATTTTCGTATCATGATATAGTTCGTAAACTTTTTATTTGTTTCCCAATGAAGTCAACTAATTTATTGTAAGAAACAAGGCAAATACATTAGTTAGTTGAGACTAATTTCTAAATGTTCTGACTTGTAAATCAGACTTCTTTAACGAAGCATAAAAATATCCCTATTTTCATATTTTTAAAGGATGCAATAATAAAAATATTATTATATTTAGAACTAACTAATTTTTCAGCCGATTGTTCGCATTTTGGGCAAAAAAAAACTACTCCTGAAGAGTAGTCTAACTTTTAAAAGAATAATTCTTTACAAGCATTGGAAATAGCAATCTTCACATGCTCGTAGGTCAATCCGCCTTGAATGTAGATGATATATGGAGCCCGCATTGGTCCATCACAAGAAAATTCGATACTTGCACCTGATACAAACGTCCCTGCGGCCATAATAACTTGGTCCTCATATCCCGACATAGCACTAGGAACAGGGGAAACATTTGAATCAATTGGTGAGAATTTTTGAACAACTCGTGCGAATTGTACCATCTTGTCGGGATCGCCAAATTCAATCGTTTGAATCAAATCTGTACGATCATCATTCCACTTAGGCGATACGTTCAATCCCAATTTTTCAAAGATGGCTGCTTCAAAAATTGCTCCCTTGATGGCATTTCCAGTCACTCTAGGTGCTAGGAAGAATCCTTGGAACATTTCAGCCTGACGATCGATTGTAGCCCCTTCTGAGGCTCCGATACCAGGTGCGGTCAGACGATAACTTGCTAATTCAACTAATTCTTTTTTGCCGACGATATAGCCACCGACTTTAGCCAAGCCACCACCAGCATTCTTAATCAAAGAACCGGCCATTAAGTCTGCGCCGACGTCAGTTGGTTCGATTTCCTCGGAAAATTCACCATAACAATTATCGACAAAAACGGTTGCCTTCGAGACGGTTCTGATCTGCTTAATGATCTCTGCAATCTCTTTAACAGTCAAACTCTTACGTGTCGAATAACCACGTGATCTTTGGATGGCAATCACTTTTGGCTTTTGTTCAGTTATCTTTTGTTTCATCAACTCATAATCGACCTTATCGCCAGCCATTTTTACAAAATCAAATCCAATTTGATAGTCGATCAATGAGCCTTTTTTATTGCCAGCAGTCCCGATGACTTCTTGCATCGTATCGTAAGGTTCACCGGTCACATACAAGAGATTGTCTCCCGGACGCAAAAGTCCAAACAAGGCTGTAGCCAAGGTATGTGTTCCGGAAACAAATTGTGGCCGAACTAAAGCAGCTTCAGTATGAAAGACATCAGCATAAACAGCTTCTAGTTGATCACGGCCACGATCATCGTCACCATAACCAGTTGTCCCTAGTAGACTCGACTCATCGATACTTTCCTTGCGAAAAGCTGCCAGGACTTTGTTTTGATTGTCCAAGACTTGCTCATCGATTTGGGCCAATTTAGGTGCAATTTGCGCATCGACGTCTGCAATCACTTGTTTTAATTTATCTGGAAATTCTGCATTCCATTTAGACATTTTTTCCCTCCATGAAATCTCGTATTTTCCCCTCAATTACCGTTTGATAATCTGGTTCATCACTAATATTATACCAATCTACCGACATTTGATTACGGAAATATGTCAACTGACGTTTGGCAAAGTGTCGAGAATTCTTCTTCAGTTCCGTTAAACAGCTCTCTAAATCAGATTCTTTTGCAAAGTAAGGAAACAACTCTTTATAGCCGATTCCATTCTTAGCTTGTAAAAAGCTATCCCGGTGCTGATAAACATATCGTGCTTCTTCCAAAAGTCCCAGCTCCACCATCTTATCTACCCTAGAATCGATCCTTTGGTAGAGTTTCTGGCGATCGTCTGTCAAACCAACCAAATAAAAGTCAGCCCAAGTATGTCCATTCTCTTGGTCAACGATAGAACGACCAGTGGTCAATTTCACTTCAATTGCCCGGATCAAACGTCTGGAATTATCAATATCAATTTGTTCATAAGCTCTTTTATCTGTACCTTTTAAAATTGCTTGAAGTTTTTCAATTTCTCCGGCTTGTTCCAGTGCCATCAATTTTTGACGAATATTCTGGTCAATTTTTTCATCACCACCGAGGTTTAGATTATTGATCAACGAACTCAAATAAAAACCAGTTCCCCCAACTACTAATGGTAATTTCTGTTCCGCTGAAAGTTGAGTAATGATACTCCGAGCTTTCGTTTGAAAATCTTTTACGGTATAGCGTTGAGAGGGATCGCAGATATCGACCAAATGATGTGGGACCGCCTGCAATTCTGCTGGAGAATCCTTAGCTGTGCCAATATCTAAATGACGATAAATCTGCATGGAATCTCCAGAAATGATTTCCCCTTGAAATTTTTGGGCTAATTTTAAACCCAGGGCACTCTTACCTACGGCGGTGGGTCCTACAATTGCAACAACTTTTATCAAAAAATTACCTCTCTTAGACAGTCTTTTATAGATATTTTAATCGAAATAAGCCATAATGAGAATTAAAGACAGGAGGAATATTATTATGGCAAAAAAACAAAAACATTTTCGTTTTGTTAAAGGGTTCCTTGTTGGTTCACTAACAACTGCTACCGCAGTTTATGGTGCATTGCATGCTTTTCAAAAAAAGGTCATTGAACCTGAAAACGATGAAAACGAAAGAATCGAATCCAACCGCAGACGTGCTAACCGTAAGAGTCTACAAGCACATCAAGGCTAATCCACTTAACTATTATATATAATAAAAAATGCTGTGTCAGAATAATCTCTGCACAGCATTTTTTTAAATTTTAGTAGTCTTCTTAGTCTTACCTTCCCAGTCGTTGAAACGGTCAGACAACCACTTAACGTCAGTAAAGCCCCACTTCTTTTGTAACTTAAGAGCTGCACGAACGCACATATTTTTATTGTCACTATATAAGTAAACCGGAAGATCTGGTCTCAATTCACCCTCATTGTACTTTAATTGTGAATATGGCAAATTTCTGGCACCTAAAATATGTTTAGCGTCAAAGGCATTTTTCTCTCTTAAATCAACAATTTGAGCTTTGCGCATCGATTCCTCAAATGTCTTTTGGTCGAGTGCTCCACCCATACTACGGCCTTTAAGCATGTAATATAGCCAAGAACCGACCCAATAGATTAAAAATCCGATTACAATAACATACAAAACTGCATTTAAAACTTGCATCAACAAAACCCCTAATCAACTTTAATCAATGAAGCAGCACCGATAACTCCGGCACCATTACCTAAACTAGCCAACTTCAACTCAGTTGTATCTCTGATTGTTGGGAATAAGTTAGTACGAAGCGCCTTTTCAACCTTAGCACGTAGGAATTCACCAGCAGCAGAAACTCCACCACCAATGACGATGTACTTAGGATTCAAAGTATTAGCGATGTTTCCAAGCACAAATCCAAGTGATTCGCAAACATAATCGGCAACCATCAAAGCTAAATCATCATTTTCTTTAGCTAGATCGAAAACATCTTTAGCGGAGATATCTTGACCATCATCAAGCATGGCCTTCAATTGTGAGTTGCCAGCGTATTCTGAAGCACGGTCTCTAGCCACACGAACGATACCAGTAGCTGAAGCGATTGTTTCCAAACAGCCTCTCTTACCACAAGTACATAAGAAACCATTAGGATCAACGGTAACGTGACCGATTTCACCTGCAGCACCATTAGCACCTTGAACTAATTTTCCATTAGTGATGATACCACCACCAACACCAGTTCCAAGTGTTACAAAGACAACGTCATTTGCGTTGTTACCAGCACCTTGCCATCTTTCGCCAAGTGCAGCAACGTTAGCATCGTTTTCGATTACAACTGGTAAGCCAGTACCCTTTTGAATATCACGCACTGGATAAACTTCATTAGTCCAGTTAAGGTTAAAAGCACCTTTGATTGTTCCTTTTTGGTGGTCAATTGTACCAGGTGAACCTAGTCCAATACCGTCAAATTGGTCTGGAGTCATGTCATACATCTTGATATGGTGATTGATTGAATCAATGATATCAGGAATGATCAATTGTCCATCAGATAGAATATTGGTTTCAATACTCCATTTTTGTTGAATCTCACCTTTATCAGTAAGAATAGCAAATTTAATTGTTGTACCACCAAGGTCAACACCGATTAACTTTTTCTCTGTCACTTTGATCTGTCCTTTTCTTCTTCTTTTTTCTCTTCTTTTCTGTGTTCCCGTTTTAAGACCATTTGAACACGAATAAAAGTCTGTTTATCAATTAATCCGCCTTCGTACAAGCGCTTTACTTCACTCGACATCAGCTCGATGTCCCAAATCCTTTTACCAACATGGACAAAAGTTCCAAAGCGTTTCAAAAGCTGCTGGACATCATAGAGAGTTCTAAAGCTCATATTATCCAATAAACATCATACCCTTTGCATACATAAGATAAGAAACAACTATAGTTATCACTATGACTAAAATTCGATAGATCATCTTCGGACGATTACTATTTGGCAAACCACAGGCATAGCCCAAAAGAATCCCTCCTAATGCGCCACCGAGATGACCCCAGATATTAATCCCAGATATGGTTAGATCCATGATCAAATTGATAACGATCAATCCTAAAAAGCTTTTACCCAGTTCATATAAGAAACGATTTTCTCGATAAATCAAGGCCAAAGACAAAAATACCCCAAACATCCCAAACAAGGAAGTACTTGCCCCAGCGGAGATAGCATTATCAGCTCCAAAAGCAAAACTGGCTAAGTTACCGATAATCCCGCTCACCATGTAGATCACAAGAAAGCGCCAATGACCAACGACTGGTTCTAGGATTCGACCGACATAGAATAGTGTAAACCCATTCATCAGAATATGGAAGATACCAATATGTAAAAATATTGGTGCAATCAGTCGCCACCACTGACCATCTCTAATCAAAACGTTGGCTTCTGCTCCCAAATAGATCAAGGTCTGGGTATTTTGTGAACCGCCACTAAAAGTCTCAACCAGATAAACGAAAACCGTTAAGATCAATAATGACCAAGCCATATACGAGCTTTTAAATTCATCGAGCCTATTCATTTGGTTCACCTGTAGAGACTAAAACCTCATCAATTTGCTTGTCTAGCACATAGATGGGCCAAAGTGTCTCTTGATAGAATTGCTTGGATAGAGCTAAGGAAATTGTCTTCGTTGGATACTTAGCTAGGTAGCGATCAAAATAGCCGGCTCCAAACCCTAAGCGATCATTATTTTTCGAATATGCCAAACCAGGAACGATCAAGAGATCCGGTGGGTCCATGATGTTGTTTTCATAATCCTTCGGTTCTCTAATCCCAAAATTTGATTCAACCAATTCCGTGTCCTTGGTATATTTGACGAAAGTCATCGAATAATCATCGAATGTTTTAGGAATATATACATCTTTTCCCATTTCAAAACATTGATTAATGATTGGAAATGTTGGTATTTCGTTATTCATACTCAAAGTAATCCCAATACTTGGAGTATTTTGGAAATCCAAATTATCAAATAATTGTCGATAGAGATCGTTGATCTCTTTTTGTGCTTTATCAGATTTCATAAAGTCACTGACGAGATCGATTTGTTGCTTTCTAAAACTGACCTTATCCAACTGATCACTCCCTTAGTAAAAAAAACAACAGGGGTTTTAACCTGTTGTTTATTTTGTTTCGCGGTGCAATGTAACAGTACGTTCGCGTGGACAATATTTCTTAAGTTCAAGACGATCGGGATTGTTACGTTTGCTCTTGCTTGTTAGATATGTACGTTCATGACATGAAGTACATTCCATTGTTATATTAACTCTCATATTGGAACATCCTTTCATAAAAACTTAACTAAATTCAACTAATTAAATATATCATTTTTTACGCTATATTAAAAGGCTTAATTTAGATTATTTCTGGCCTGTCATCTTGTAATAATCAGTATAAATTTGATGTGCCAACAAATTAGGGTAACTACCATTCTCACTGGTTAGATTTGGAAAGACGATTGCCATAGCAACATTTGGATCATCATAAGGTCCAAAACTGACCAAACTAGTTGTGATTGTTTCTGGTGGATCACTCGATGGATTATCAGGGTCGTAATAGAATGATTGGGCAGTACCAGTCTTAGCAGCAACAGCTGGTGATAAATCTTTCAACTTAGTTGCAGTTGTCCAATAACCACTTCCGTGAACTGCGGCATACATACCTTTTCGTACAACGTTCAATTCATCTTGGGTGAAGCCAACTTTATTTAAGACTTGTGGTTGAGTTACTGAAGTTAAAGCACCCTTCGTTCCATCATCCTTTGTCTTTTGAATGGACTGTACGATATAAGGCTTCATACGGTAACCGCCGTTTGCAATTGTTGAAATATATTGAGCCATTTCAATCAACGTATAAGCATCGTAGTTTCCGTACGACAAGTCAAGTGCAGAACCAGTTTTCAAACTGCCATCACTATTACGGGTTGAACCTTCGATACCGGTTGTTTCACCAGAAATATCGATTCCGGTTTTAACTCCGAGTCCAAATTGATTGAAGTAACCACGTAACTTCGAGAAAATATCCGAGTTCATTGTAATTTGTTTATTTGGAACATAGGTAGCTTTGGCTTCCTTCAAGGCCAAGTTCATCATATAAATATTAGATGAATATTGAAGCGCATGGATAGCATCCAAACTACCGAACGTGCCTGCTGGATAAACAGACTTCTTAACCGGTGTACCTGGTAGATAAATAGGATCATCAGCTTGAGTATTGTTCTCTGGACTAATAACACCATCCATCATTGCACCTAAAACAGTCGCACCTTTGACAGCAGAACCCATAACGAAGGTCCGGTTGATAACACCTAGAGCATCTTCAGTTGTTTTACCAGTCTTCGGATTATTGTGAATTCCAGCCATGGCTAAAACTGCTCCGGTCTTAGGATTCAAGACAACCGCATAAGCACCGTCAGAATATTGGGTGATACCAGCAGACTTGGCTGCATTGTACTGTTCCTCAAGATCAGCTTGAACTTTCTTTTGGAAACTCGAATCAATGGTCAAATTAAGATTGCCACCCTTTTGACCTTTATAAAGAATGGTGCTCTTCTTAATTTGATTGTTGGAACCAATTTGAACTTGGCGTTGACTCTTAGTACCAGAAAGAATCGATTCATAATTTTTTTCCAAATAACTTGTACCAACTCGGTCATTTCTTGAATAACCAGAAGCTAACATTGAGTTGATCTCATCATCTGGGATACCTTGTTGTTCAGTCGAGACGCCACCAATAATACTGGCAATCGATTTACCTTGAGGGTAATCACGATTCCAATTGCTACCGATACTAATACCAGGAAGTTCAGTCAAATGCTCACTAACTTCAGCAATTTCCCGTGCACTTAGATTTTTATCTTTTAAGAACACTGTTGAAAGTGAATAAGCTGAACTCATTTTCTTAAATAAAGAAGCTCTTTGAAGATCTTTATCAGATAAATGTATCCCTTGAGCCTGAACATATTTAACTTCGTTTGAATATATCTTATTGGGAGTGAGTGCATCACCATTTGAATCCACTCGATAAGACTTAGGCATTTGCTTAGCTACCTTGGCTGACTTATTCGGAGCTGCCAAGATATAATCTGCTTTATCACGTTCAGTCAAATCATCTGGCGTAATAGCTATGTACTTAGTCAATCGGTTAGCAATCGTATATATATCACTCGATTTAACTGAACCACTCTTTGTGTAAGTAATTGCATTAGAAGTCGAATTGCCGACTAGCAATCTTCCCTTTGAGTCGTAGATCATTCCACGTGGCACACTGCCTGTCATTACTGTCTTATCTGTTCTGTCAACTTCAGCTGTGAACTTACCACCATAAACGATCTGGAGATAAGCCAACTGTCCGACCAAGGTTGCGAATAGGACAAAGACAATAAAAAAAAGCAGGTTTAGTCGAAATGGAATAGTAGACTTAGCTTGACTACCTGTTCTTTTCTTTATTATATCCAGTATTCTTCTCATATCTATCCTTCAAAAAGCAAATAATTATTCATTCGATTTAAAGATGTACTTGGGGCCATCCAAATCTGGGTCATATTCTACTAATAAGTCATAGCGAGCAAAGAACCATGTATCGCTGTCCGTAATATAATAGCTGATTCCATGCACAACCGTATCGGCCACTGGATCAACTGGTTTTTCTTTACGCATTGCAATTGAAAAGCCTTCGTGGACCATTGTTTTGCCGTAGACCTTACCGTAAAAGTGTACACCATCACCGGGTTGTAATCCTAATTCATCTTCAAACCATTTTGTTGCTCTGTCAGTTAGTTCTATTTCCATGCTGCCCACCTCAATTTTTTAATTAAGATAAACATAGCAGAAAACAATACTATTCGGCAACTGCAACGTCTTTAACTGTAACATCGTAACTGCCAACTGGTGTTTCAATGGTTACCTTTTCACCAGTATGTTTACCAATCAAAGCTTTGGCAATTGGAGATTCGTTAGAAATCTTACCATTATCAGGATCTGATTCAGATGCCCCGACGATTGTATAGACGTCAGGTTCTTCACCATCTTCTTGTACCGTAACGGTCTTTCCAATTGAAATTTCATCATTGGCAACTTTATCTACATCAATAACATCAGCATATTGGATACGTTCTGTTACTTCAGAAATCTTTGATTCAATAACACTTTGTTCGTCTTTAGCAGCTGAATATTCAGAATTTTCTGAAAGATCACCGAATCCACGAGCAATCTTAATTCGATTGATTACTTCGGGACGTTTTACCTTTTTCAATTCTTCAAGCTGATCCTTCAAATCTTGTAGACCAGCAGCTGTCATAGGGTAATTTCTATCTGCCATTTCCTAATACCTCTTTCAAAATTCATTGTTTATTATTTTTTAATTTCAAAATGTCATCTAATCAATAACGACTAGATGACATTCTTTTATATTACTAATTATATACTATTGACCTGTTTCTGCATATCGACTGTTATGTTCTTCCAAAGTATGTGAGTAAGTGATCTTACCAGTCTTCAAATTAGCAAAGAAGTAGAGATAATCTTGATCACGGTCAGATGGGTTCAAGGTAGCTTCAATTGAATCCAAACTTGGAGTATTGAACGGTCCAGGACCATATCCTTCATTCTTATACAAATTGTAAGGCGATTTGACACTAGTATCTTTGTTGGTCAATTTTGTCTTATGAGTATTCAAAGCATACATTACAGAAATATCAGATTGCAATGGCATATTAATTGCCAGACGGTTATAAAATACACCGGCAATCTTCTTACGGTTAGTCGTATCCAAACCTTCACGTTCAACTAAGGAAGCGATAGTCAGAACTTCTTGGACAGTATAACCCTTTTCTTTGATAGTTGAGAAATATGGTTCCATCTTTTCATTTTCATTTTCAACCATCTGGTTAACTAGTTCCTTCAAAGTCATACCCTTATAAACGCTATACGTAGCTGGGAATAAATAACCCTCTAAATGATAACGAACGTTCTTTTTAGCCATCGTGGAATCGAGCAATTGAGGATATTTCTTTTGAAGTTGTTTCAAGTAAGCTTGATCTTTCATTAATTTTAAGAAATCAGACTTCTTGAACTTCAAAGTTTTCTTAGTCCCGCTTTGAATAGCATCACCGATTTGATCGATCGTTACACCTTCACGAACTAAGACTGTATCTCCAGATGATGATGCTGGAGGAGTGGCACTACCGCCCTTTTGCAATTGCTTGACGACATCACTAACGCCCCAAGACTGCTTGAATCTATAATATCCGGCTTGAAAATCGGTGTAATTTTGAGCTTTGATGTAGAAATTAAAGACGGCCGCACTCTTAATGACCTTATCTTTTTCTAGAGTCTTCGCAATCTCTTTGCTTGAAGAACCGATGGGAATCTTAACCACCACTTCATCTTTACTATTGGCATTGTATGGTTGCAATGAACTATTTACATAATTGAAACCGATAATTCCAACGACAACTGCTAAAACAGCAATAACCCCAACGATCCAGTATGCAATGTGGTTTGCAACGGTTCTTTCTTCGGCCCGAGTTTTCACTTTATCGTCAGACTCTTGTCTCAACGCTTGTTTTTTTTCATCCTTTTGGCTCAAGACACAGCCTCCCGAGTTAATTTATTAGATTATACCATTAGTTGTGATACTTAAGGCATAATTATCTAATTTCTACATTAAATTTTTGTACTAAATTATCTTTAATCAGTGAGAATACTTTTTCAACTTCATCATCTGTCAGAGTATCGTTAGGATTTTGGAAAACCAAGTGATAACCAAGTGACTTATGATTTAGTTTAATATTTTTGCCTTCATAGACATCAAATATATTAACATCTTTCAGGTACTTCCCGCCATGGGCAAAAATTTCGGAAATGATTTGTCCGTTTTCAACATTCTTTTCAACCAAAATAGCTAAATCACGACTAATGGCAGGATATTTTGGCGCACTTTGAGCTTGAACAACTCGCTTGTCTAAGTCAAACAACTTATCGACATTCAATTCAAATACATAAGTTTCAGCAATTGCATGATCTGCTTGATAATTAGGATGCAATTTTCCAAGGAAACCAACTACTTGGTCATTGATTAGAATTTTAGCGGTTTGTCCAGGGTGCATGTTGGGATATTCAGTTGTAGCGACAAATTGAACCTCCGCATCAGCATTAACAAAACGCAAGACTTCTTCAACGATACCTTTGACATAGTAAAAATCGACGGCTTGTGCAGTCGTATTCCAAGCATCCGCCACGACATTTCCACTGATTGCGCCTGACAAATAAGTCACTTCGTTAGGACGGTCTTGTCCAGTTGGCCGGTCAAAAATACGAGCGTGTTCAAAAATCTGTAAGTCATCATTCTTACGTGCTTGATTATAACTGATATTGTGCACTAATCCAGGAATCAAACTGTTTCTCAAGTATTCATGATCTTCAGTCATTGGGTGCAATAGTTTAGTATATTCGCTCTTGATAACGTTAAAATCTTCAACTTCTTGTTTACTCAACAAAGAGTAGTTGATCACTTCATCCAAGCCTTCACCTAACAAAACATCACGTAATTCATTGGCTAACTCACGTTTAGCATCGTAGCCACCTTTAGTTTCCATACCTGCTGGCAGTGTATTAGGTAAATTCTCGTAACCGTAAATTCGGTTTACTTCTTCGACTAAATCAGCTTCAATACTCATATCCCAACGACGTGTAGGAATCGTAACGGTTAAAGCGTCACCAGCAACTTCAACGCCAAAGCCGAGACGATCGAGAATCTTGACGATTTCATCAGTTGATAATTCTAAGCCCATCAAGTGATTGATGTGATTAATACTACCTTTGATCACAGTTGGTTCTGCCTTTGTATAGTTACCAACAACGGTTTCAGAAATTTTTTCGACAGTAGTTGTTTGGTCAAGCAATTGGGCAACACGTGTCAAAGCCTCTTCAACGATTCCATTATCAACGCCCTTTTCAAAGCGGTTTGAAGCATCGCCACGGAGGTCATGTCTTTGGGCACTCTTTCTGACACTGGCGCCGTCAAAAACTCCAGCCGCAATTAAAACATTTTGCGTATTTTCATCAACGGCAACTTCAGCACTTGTTTGAACTCCAGCTAAATCTAGTATCTGCTGATCAGCTACAACTACTAAGTCATTGTGAGTCAATTTCTTTTCGCCGTCAGCTAATTTTAAAACATCTCCGTCATTGGCAAATTTAACAGTTAAGTTTTTGGCAGCTAGTTTATCCAAGTCATAAGCTTGAATTGGTTGACCATATTCGATCATTACATAGTTGGCAACATCGATCACTGAGTTCACCGGACGAATATTTTGATTCCACAATCTTCTCTGCATCCACAATGGACTGTGAGTTACCTTGACATTCTTTAATTCACGCAATAAATAATCGGGAACAAGATCTTTTTCAGCAACATCAACTGAAACTTCAGCAACATCGCCGACTTTTTCAGTATTTAATTCAGGTTGCTTGAATGAAGGCTTTTCGTCATAAGTAGCACCAATTTCCCAAGCGGCACCACGCATACCTAAGGTATCAGCGCGATTAGGTGTGATATCGATATCGATCATCTGATCTTTCAAGCCTAATAAATCATAGACGGGCGTTCCTGGTGTTTGTGGATCATCAAATACGTAGATTCCATTTTCAAATTCCTTTGGCATGTATTGCGCTGGAACCCCTACTTCATCAAGACCACAGATCATACCGTTAGATTCTTGACCACGTAGCTTGCCACGTTTGATTTTTACTCCACCTGGTAAATGAGCCCCGTGCAAGGCAACAATTACATATTGACCTTCAGCAACATTCGGAGCACCGCAGACGATTTGAATGTCCTCTGACTCACCAACATCGACTTGGCAAACTTTTAAATGGTCAGAATCAGGATGAGGGACGACACTGGTAATGTGACCGACTACTAAGTTAGTTAATTCTTCACCTAACTTTACGGGACCAGATTCAATCCCAGTCAAAGAGATTTTGTTAGCCATTTCTTCAACCGTATGGTCGACAGTGATGTATTCTTTTAACCAATTTACAGAAATCTTCATTATCTTAATTTACTCCTTTGAATTGTTCTAGGAATCTTACGTCATTTAGGTAGAAGTCACGAATATCGTTAACTCCATATTTGAGCATGGCAAAACGTTCTGGGCCAAGGCCAAAAGCCATTCCACTGTATTCATTAGGATCAATACCAGACATCTTCAAAACGTTTGGATGAGTTAAACCAGCACCCAAAACTTCGATCCAACCAGTATATTTACAAATTCGGCATCCTTGTCCACCACAGTTGAAACAAGATACGTCAACTTCAACGGAAGGTTCAGTAAATGGGAAATAACTAGGACGGAAACGAATCTCACGGTCTGGGCCAAAGACATGGCGACAGAGTGCGTCTAATGTACCTTTCAAATCGGCCATGCTGACATTTTTATCAACAACTAGACCTTCGATTTGATGGAATTGATGTGAGTGGGTTGCATCATCATCGTCACGACGGTAAACAACACCTGGTGAAACCATCTTTAAAGGACCCTTTGAAAAGTCATGTACTTCCATATCACGGCCTTCTTGAGCTGAAGTTTGAGTTCTCATCAATAATTCATTTGATAAATAAAAGGTATCTTGCATATCACGGGCAGGATGGTTCTTGGGGATATTAAGACGTTCAAAGTTGTAATGATCCTCTTCAACTTCATAACCACTGGCAACTTCATAACCTAAGCCAATGAAAAATTGTTCGATATCTTCAATCGTTTGATTCAAGATATGTTTAGTCCCTTGTGTCCGCTTAGTTGCAGGAAGCGTTACATCAACTGTCTCGTCTTCCAATTTCTTTGCAATCAACTTCTGATTCAACTCAGCCATTTTTTCTTCGATTGCAGCTTGAATATCTTTTTTAACATTATTAGCTAAAGTACCGATCTCAGGGCGCTCTTCAGCTGGAACATCTTTCATACCTCGTAAAGCTTTGGTGATTGGCCCCTTTTTACCTAAGAGATTAACTCTCAAGTCATTCAATTCTTGGAGCTTTTCAGCTCGCTTGGCTTCATCAATACCGTTTTCTCTTAAGTTCTTTAACGTATCGTTTAATGACATTGTTGTCTTTCCTCTCATATAAGTTACTTGAATTTAGTTTGATTTTGCTCTGATTGAGTTTTTTCTTTATAGATAGCGGCTACCACTATTCTGATGCAGTTAAAACGGGGTGTGCTCGATGTCTAAGCGTCGAGGTTCGCCCTCTACAAAAAAAGGTCCTCATCCCTAAAAAAAGGGACGAGGACTCGCGGTACCACCCTAGTTCATGTTAAATAAACATGCACTCAAGCGGTTATATAGTAACCAACTAAAAAACTCAGAAAGTGAATTCGCTGTTTCATTCATCAAGCCTATTTCAGTGAACGGCTCTTCCTGTCATGAACTTCACAGTTACTCTTTTTCATCAAAGTTTAATTCCTATTCATATATAAATGATTATACAAAAACTTTAAACTTTCGCAAGTCTTAAAGCGTTTGTAGACCATACATTAAAACTCCGGCCGCAACGGCTACATTAAGTGATTCGGCTTTGCCAAGGATAGGTATATAAATATTTTCGTCTGTTTCATTTAAAACTTCTTGAGTAACGCCATGGGCTTCGTTTCCCATGATCAATGCAAAGGAATCGCTCTTCTCTAGCTTGGTATATGGTTTAGCTTGAGCATTGACTTCGGAACCATAGATCTTTAGGCCTGACTGTTTGGCTTGACTGATAGCCTGGTTAATATCCATTCGATAAATTGGCAAGTGAAATTGGCTGCCTTGCATTGAACGTTGAACTTTTGGTTGATAAAAATCAGCCGTATCCAAACTGGTGATCACACCATCATAACCTGCTGCATCAGCAGTCCGGACGATTGTTCCCACGTTTCCTGGATCTTGCACGTCATCTAACATTACCCATTTGCCAGTAAATTCTTGGAAATCATCTGCAGTTTTAACTTTAATAACGGCAAAGATTCCTTGTGGAGTCTTGGTTTCTGACAATTCATTGGCGACATCTTCGGAAATTGTCACAGCGATATCATGATATTTTTTTACTAAACGGTCATCTTCATATTTTTCAGTAACCAATAATTTTACAAAGTCTTGTTCATATTGATCAGCTTCACGGACTAAGTGGAAACCTTCAATCATGTACGTACCAGTTTTACGAATATTTTTGGTTGCTGACAATTTCTTCAGTTGTTTGATCTCATCATTTTTCTTCGACTCAATATATTTCATATCATCCATCCCTCTTGTTCTATAATATAGATATTAACACATTCAAAGATTTGAGGTGAAAACTCATGAAGCATCTTTCCATTAATGTTGACGGTCTCGTTCAAGGGGTCGGCTTTCGTTATTCGACTTTTCAAGTAGCTCAAGAATTGGAAGTTACTGGCACGGTTAAGAATGAATTGGACGGTTCAGTTTCGATTGAAGCTGAGGCCGATGAAAAAGTTCTGTATATTTTTCTTGATCGGGTAAAATCTTCGCCATCACCCTTTGGAAAAGTAACCAAAATGGACTATACTTTTTCTGACGACTTACAACATTACACAAAATTTACCGTGATTGGTTGAAACGTCAAATGAGTTAACGTATATTACTGTGTATACGATTAAAAGGGTGGTTTATTTAAGTGAATAAAAAATATGTCAAATATCTATCGGTACTATCACTCGTCCTAGTACTGACACTAGTTTTGACGGGTTGTGCACAAGGTTCAGCTAATTTACATGCGCCAACTAGTGGGCCATATGGCTTCATCTACAAGTGGCTGGGAGTTCCTTTCCAAAACTTGATTTTAAAGACGGCTCAAGTTGTCGGTGGAAAAAATGCTTACGCTTGGGGAATCATGATTATCTCCTTCGTCGTTCGTTTACTGTTAGTTCCACTTTCTTTGAACCAACAATACAAATCGACAACGCAACAAGAAAAAATGCGAGCAATTCAACCTCAATTGAAGTTGATTCAAGATGCACAAAAGAAATCAAAAGATCAAGCTGCTCAAACTAAGATCAGTGGTCTGATGATGGATGTTTATAAACAAAATAACATGAGTTTGACTGGTGGACTGGGATGTTTACCATTGCTACTACAAATGCCAATCTTGATTGGTATTTATCAAGCGGTGCAATATTCAAAACAAATTGGTGCCGCAACCTTCTTGTCGATTCCACTAGGAAAACCAAGTATGATGATTGCTATCATTGCAACTATTTTCTACTTAGTTCAAGGCTGGATGTCGTTGCAGATCGTCCCACAAGAACAAAGAAAACAAATGCAAACGATGCTTTTAATGAATCCAATGATGACTTTCTTCATTTCTTTGGTCTCAACGGCAGCACTAGCACTTTACTTCCTAGTTGGTGGTGTGGTTATTGTCATTCAACAATTGATCACTAACTACATCATTACACCAAGGATCAGAAAGAGAACTGATGAAGAGTTAGCCAAGAATCCTGTTAAAGTGGTTGTTACTAAGGAAATGCTCGATGATATCTTAAACAATTCCGATGGTTCCACAACTTCAACTGCCAGTGCTACTCCAACTGCTGACCGTAAAAAAGCTAATGAAATACACAAGAATATTCGTGAATTGAACAAAGGTAAACAAAAACGTAACCGTACACCTGATGATAAATAGAATTTTTCACTTAGTTTAATAAAAGGGCGGTAATCTTGAACACAATTAATTGTTCAAAGATTACCGCCTTTTTAATTTAGATTTGAATTCGTTCTTGTCGATGAATCATCAGTTTGGGAAGGTTCTTTGGCTGGCACCGTGTCCGACTGTTTAGGGTCCTGAGGGTTACCAATCGAACTTGGTTTAACTGGTAAGACCCGTCCATCATGAAAGACCGTCCAATCTTTTTTGGCTATCGTCACATGCCCGTCACTTTCAAACAGGCGCACCCAATAGACCACTTGATCGTCGCCAGTTCTCACCGTATTATCGGTACTCGAAGTGGCATCTCGCATATAATCATACAACATCCCTTTTGGAGCGGGACCATTTTGCTTTTTAACTAAAGCAATCGCCTGTTGAACGTTAGTTACTGGCTTCAAATTAGTCTTTTTCTTAGTGGGACGATTATTTACTTTTTTGCCGAAGTTTTTAAAACTCGCTTGCACATCAGTATCCTTTAGATTAGTTGATTTAGCGACCGATAAATTACTTAAACTATAAGCCAACTTATTAGCGGTATTTTTATAACAATACAAGCCAATGCGTTCAAAGGCAGTTGGATCGACTCCACTGAACAGATCCTTGAAAGTTTTCGTACTGTTGGAGTCGAGACTGATATTGTCATGATTGGAATCAATAGTGGTTCTTTGTGGTGAGATCAATTCAAATTTATTTCCGGAAAAATTGACCTTTTTACTAGTCCGATTGATTACTTTCAGATCAACTCGATGTGAATCACTACTCCTGAAAAATTCAAAAGTCATTTCTGACTTTTCTGAATCGCTTAAATTGGCATAATCAACACTAATAGGGCTCTTTGACTCCGCTTGGTCGTTTTTGTCTTTCGTTACTTTGTTACAGCCGGTTAAGAAAAATAGAGCAGCGAAGACTAAAATTGCTAATTTCTTGATATGCATGACTTCCCCCTAAAAAAATTTAAAAAGACGTATTTTCTACAGAATACCAAAAAAGAAGCAGCCTGGCTAAGAGGCTACTTCTTTTCTTTGTTATTGTTATTTTTTTCATCAGCATCATCTTCACTAACAGGTGGCACCAATGGCAATTCGATCTTGAAAACAGTCCCTGAACCAACGACACTCTCGACTTCCAAACTGCCGTGGTAGATCTCGATCAATCTTTTAGCAATAGAAAGGCCTAAACCGTTCCCTCCACGCTTTCGAGACCGAGCCTTGTCAACTCTATAAAATCGATTGAAAATACGTTTCAGGTCGTTTTTAGCTATTCCTAGGCCATAATCCTGGACAACTACTTCTAACAATGCTGAATTAGTTGAAGCGGAGAAATTAATTTCTTTCCGATCAGCTGAATATTTGAAGGCATTATCTAATAAAATGACCAAAACTTGCTCTAAGTGATTGCGATAGATTTTAACTTCACTGCCAGCTCTGATGTCATCATCAAAGTTGATCACGAAGTCTGGATGCAACATTTTGAAATCGTTAGCCACTTGAGTAAACAGTGGTTTGACCTCAGTTGTCTGCTCCAAATAAGCACTGTCGATCTGTTCTACTCGAGTCAAATCAAGCATTTCTTGAATCAACGACTGCATACGTTTTAACTCTTGCAACGAAGAATTGATTGAATCATTCAAAACCTCAGGATCATCTTTCCCCCAACGTTGCAACATGCTCAAATGACCTTCCAAAACAGCCACCGGAGTCCGCAACTCATGAGAAACATCTTCGACGAACTCTTTTTGCTGGTTAGTGTAAGCCTGCATTCGGTCCAGCATTTTGTTGATATTGATCGTTAAATCATAAATTTCATCGTTACGTTTACGGATCTTGATTCTGGAGTCAGAATCGGGCTTTTTATTCAAATCATCGATTGTGTGATTGATTCTCTTCAAATCATTCAAGACTAAAGTGACAGCATAAAAGCTGACCAAAACACCCAAGATAAAGACACCCACACCGCCGAGGATTAATTTAGTGGTGAAGGAATGAATTTCACTGACAGAAGCCACACTTTGAACTGTTCTCATTGCTAAAATGCCGACCACAATATAGGCCAACAAAATCACGAAAGAAATTAAGGCAGTCCATTTAAATCTAATTGAGATTCTCATCGACGCATCACGTACCCTTTACCACGCACAGTTGAGATATAACTTGGTGCGCCAGCACGATCGATTTTATTACGCAAATATTTAATATAAACGTCCACGACGTTAGTCTCAGTTGAAGAACCAGTTCCCCAAACACGCTCTAGTAAGTCATCACGGCTTAGAACAGTCCCAACATTTTCCATCAAGGCACTCAATAAATCGTACTCACGGCGAGTCAAGTCGATCACTTCGCCATTGCGCTTCAAAGTTTGAGTTGTCTTGTCGATCACTAAGTTCTTATACTTCAAAACTTGGTCGTTATTTCTAGTAACATCAATATCTAAATCAATTCGTCTGAGCAAAGCCCGGATACGAGCCAATAATTCTTCGATTGCAAATGGCTTAACAATGTAATCATCTGCCCCGTGATCAAGTCCTGATACCCGATCAATAATTGAATCACGCGCTGTCATCATGATGATCGGCGTATTTTTTTCTTGACGAATGCGACGGCAAACTTCGATACCGTTTAACTCTGGCAACATCAAATCAAGCAAGATCAAATCCCAATCTTCTGATAATGCATCATCGAGGCCGGTTCTACCATCACGTTCAACTGTTACTTCGTAGTTCTCATGTTGAAGTTCAAGCTGAACAAATTTTGCCATGTTCTCTTCGTCTTCAATAACAAGTATTTTAGCCATACGTATCTCCTATTTGTAGATTATTAAATTATCTTTAATTATAGCTTAATCATTAATTTGTGTATGTCACGTTGTTGGCAATGCATTAATGATTTTAACATATAGCAAAAATTAAAAGAAGACAAGCTTTAATTTATTTTTTTTTGAAACAAAATTTTTTCCACAATAAAAGCCCTCACATCACGACCGTGAAATGAGAGCTTTGATAAAACAATCACGTGTTTATTGTTCTTCATACCATGTATAGTGGAAAATACCTGGTTTATCGTTTCTTTCGTATGTGTGAGCACCAAAGTAATCTCTTTGGGCTTGAATCAAGTTGGCTGGCAATACTTCGGAACGATATTGATCGTAATATGAAATAGCTGCCATGAATCCAGAAACTGGAATACCAGCTTGAACAGCATAACTAACCACGTCACGAACATCAGCTTGATATTCTTCAACGATTTGCTTGAAGTAATCATTTAAGAGCAAGTTATCAAGCTTAGGATCAACATCGTAAGCGTCAGTGATCTTTTGTAAGAATTGAGCTCTGATGATACAACCAGCACGCCAGATTTGGGCAATCTTACCGTAGTTAAGATCCCAGTCGTACTTGTCTGAAGCGGCCTTCATTTGAGCAAAACCTTGAGCATAACTGATGAGTTTACTGAAGTACAATGCTTTACGAATCTTAGCAACTAATTCATCAGCATTCTTGATTTCTGGTGTCTTAGTTGGAGCTGGCAAAACCTTGCTTGCTTTTACACGTTCGTCCTTATAAGCCGAAACATAACGTGAATAAACTGATTCAGTGATCAATGATTGGGGAACGCCTAATTCCAAGGCACTTTGTGAGCTCCACTTACCAGTACCCTTGTTACCGGCTTTATCAAGGATCTTATTGACGATGTAGTCGTCTGAACCTTCATCATCTTTACGTGTCAAAATCTTAGCTGTGATATCGATCAAGTAACTTGATAATTCACCTTTATTCCAGTCATTAAAGATGTCAGCAATCTTGTTAACGTCGTTGTTATACAAGTGTTTCAACAAGTTGTAACTTTCAGCGATCAATTCCATATCGCCATATTCGATACCATTGTGGACCATTTTGACATAGTGACCGGCACCATTTGGTCCGATATAAGTAACACAAGGTGCACCGTCTTCATCAGCTTTAGCTGAAATTTGTTCCAAAATAGGAGCAACTAGGTCATAAGCTTCCTTTTGACCACCTGGCATCAATGAAGGACCCTCCAAAGCACCAAGTTCACCACCGGAAACACCCATACCGATAAAGTTGATTCCTGACTTATCTAAGCGGGCATTACGTTCCATAGTATCTTCGAAAAATGTATTACCACCATCGATCAAAACATCACCTTTATCAAGTAAAGGCAATAATTGTTCGATGACTGCATCAGTACCAGCACCAGCCTTGACCATCATCATGATTCGACGAGGTTTTTCTAGTGAGTCTACAAAATCCTCAATTGTATAACTTGGTACTAATTTCTTATCTGGATGCTCTTCTACGACTGCTTTGGTCTTTGAACCTGTACGGTTATAGATAGCAACTTCATATCCACGGCTTTCAATATTTAGAGCAAGATTCTTGCCCATAACTGCCATACCGATAACACCAATTTGTGGTTTTGCCATTAATAATTACCTCCGATTTTTGTTCACATACTAATACTACCAAAAAAATAAAAAAGGAGTATATAAAAGCTACTCCTCTTCGTCATTATTTTTAAATAAATCTTTTAATTTAGCAAATTCAGGATTCACGTGTTCTTCCTCTTTTTGCTTGTTAAAATCATCTTCTGAGATGACTTCCCAATTCTTGCCCGAAGGCATGATATTATCTTTGGTCTCCTTTTCAGTCAAAACTTTTTGAGGAATATTCAATAAGATATTGTCGATGATCGATTCATAAATGTTGATTGTTGGATTATCATCGTCGATGGGAATAATAACGTTGTCGTCCTCTAGTTCCTCAGTGTCAACGCCATCAATATTATAAGCCTCGTTGATCCGGATATCGATTGGCAATTCTACAGGCAAAAGGCTGCGCGTTGATGGAACTTTCAAGGTTGTTTTAACTTTGACGTCTGAGATCACTAATCCATTGTCATTGAACAGTTGTCCCTTGACTTCAACAGGTGTGGCGTCTAAAACGTCGTCTGAACGTTTTTTTAATTCAGCAGTTAAATCGAGTTTTTCTTCAAATTCAAAAGGTTTGTCTTTGTAGCGACGAACATCTTGAACATCCCAATTTAGCATTAATTTACCCCTTTCATATAAGGTATTCTTCCAAAATTTTCTTCTTGCCCAGTAACTAGCTGATAAATTTGATCAGCTCTAATCTCTAAGGCAAGTTGTTTGCTTTCATTTTTTCCTATTCGAGTTATTAAAGGCGTAGCGGATTTTTTGAGACTATTCAAATATTTTTGTCCAGTTTTATTAAATCCTAATACTCTCAAATAAGAATCATTATACAAATTATTAATCTCTTGGCTTTTAACGTTTAGCAATACATATATCAGCAAACGTCTAAGTCGTGCCATAGTATAGCGTTTTGACTTCACATGTTCAAGAAATTGAGTGAAATTTCCACTGTTAACAATTTCTTTTTTTAGCTTAAATTCTAATCCTTCCACCATTTGGTAGATATCGTGCAATTCTTCAATTGATGAGTTGATGATTTGATAGCGCAAATATGGGAAAAAGTCATCCCAAGTTGGTAATGGTTGTTGACAAAGAGTTTGCCTGGTCAATTCTGGGACAAGGGATGCGACGTTTTTTCCGACTGCCAAATTATGGCGGACCTTGGTGGCGCTAAAGTCGCTTTTTTGTCGCAAAACTGTCTCCACTGCAATTGGCCAATTATTGGCTTTAATAGTTTGAACGTAATTGAGACCAAGCAACTGATTGGGCAATTTTTGAACATCAATTCCTAGAGACTGGTAATAAGCCGTCAAGTTCGTAGCAAAGTTCTGCGAATAATCTTGCTTGAAATCACCGGAGCTTGCTTGCATCTTTTCCGCCAATAAGTCAAAATCTACACTCTGTTCGGTTCCAAAGACTAAGTTAGTAATACCAGCTAAATGCAAAATTTTTACTGCTCCTTGGGCAAATAAATCGGCCGGTTCCACTGCGTAACCCATGGGCAATTCGAGCACTAAATCGACTCCTAGTTCGATCGCCAGTTTGGCACGTTGCCACTTATCTAAAATGGCAAAATCACCCCGTTGAACAAAATTGCCCGACATCACGGCAATTAATACATCAGGGTGATATTTTTGTTTGACCGCATCAATGAACAATTTATGACCATTGTGAAACGGATTAAATTCAGCTACTACACCGTAAACTTTCATCACTTGTGTCCTTCTATTTCTCTGCGGCAAAAAACCAACGGGTTGAATCTGGTTGCACACTTGATTCACCAAAATCAGCAGTAACAGAGACGTTCTTAAAACCAATATCGGTCAAAATATTAGTAAAAGTCTCAATCGGATAAGTCCGCTCTTTATGAAGTTCAGTATTAACTGAATAGCCCTTGATCTTCTCGTTCCAATTGAAGAAAGTCAATTCATGTTCAATACTGTGGGGATATTCACCCTCATAACTGTTCCACATAAAAGCCGAATCTTCGGTTCGATGGTTGAACATATAACCAGGAAAGACTTGGTCCATTTGATAGAGCGAATGGGCATCGAATAAATACTTACCACCTTGGTTCAAGTGTTCAAAGGCTTGATTAAAGGCAATTGCCAATTCATCTTCATCTTGCAAATAGCAGATCGAATCATCAAAACAAGTGATCAAGTCAAACTTATCAAAATCATACAAGTCTAACATATTGCTCTGTTCAAAAGGAATCTGCTTGTTAGCTGCTTGTGCTTTTTCTTCAGCTAATTTGAGCATTTCTTCTGAAAGGTCAGTTCCAGTAACTTGAAATTGGTCAGCCAAAAGAATCGTCAAATCACCTGTTCCACATGCAACGTCTAACAGCTTTTCTTGCTTGCTAGCAGCTTGGTTCTTAACGTACAAAGCCCACTTGGCATAGAGTGAATCATCCATCAACTCGCTGTAAACTTTGGCAAAAGTATTATAAATCATTATTCAGTTACCAAATTTGAAATATCAACTTCTGGAGCATCTGACCAGAGTTTTTCAAGATTGTAGAAATCACGTTGTTCTGAAGTAAAAACGTGAATAATCACATCATGAAGGTCGATTAAAACCCATTCTGAATTACGGTTACCCTCAACATGGCCAATTTCAACGTTATTTTCGCCAGCCTTATCCAAAACTGATTGCACGATCGCGTCGACTTGACGTTGTGAAGAAGCATCCATGATCACAAAATAGTCCGCCATAATACTTACTTCACTGATATTTAAAACTTTAATGTCATTAGCATGCTTTTCGTCAGCTGCTTTGACAGCAATTTCCATTATTTTCTTTGAATCCAAATTATAAATCTCCTTTATTGATCCAGTAATTGTAACTTGAAAAAGTTGCTGGATAGATTGTTTTATTAGCATCAACTAAATGTTGAATCGTATGTTTTAATTCATAAGCGACTGCGGTATCAAGCGACTTTTCAGCACAAGCTCTAGCTTGAGCAATTCCGGAAAAGTCTCTTTGCGGTTCGATATAGTCAGCTACAAAGACACATTTGTCCTCTTGAGTCATATTAACAGCTCCCACTGTATGACGTCTGATAGCGTTTAAAACTACTTCATCATAGATTCCTAATTCATCTTTGACAATTTCAGCGCCAACGATACCATGCCAAATCGCATTGTTATAGTTAGCCAGATCAGGGTCCAAATGATGGCTCTTGATCGTATCGAGGAACTCTTGGTCATCACGTTCCTTAGCGAAGTCATGCAATAAGCCAGCCAAGCCAGCTCTTTCAACATCTCCGTTATATTCAGCCGCCAGACCACGTGCCACCTTTTCTACTCGTAAACAATGTGTAAATCGAAAATCACTTAAAGATTCCTTCATGAAATCAACTAACTTATCTCGATCTAAACCAGGTTTAATGTCTTCATATTTAAATTCAGTCACGATAAAGCCTCCTGTCTTGAATGTACCAAGCTACGTCATCAGGTACTAGATATTTGATCGATTGACCTGCTTGGACGCGCTGGCGAATCATACTGGAACTAATCTCTAGCTCAGGTGTATTCACCCAAAGTATAGGATAGTTTGACTTTTTCTCAAAACCTTTTCGACAAACTCCAACAAAATGGACCATCTGTACTAATTCATCGATATGTGACCACTTCGGTAAATTCTCAACCATGTCACCACCAATGATGAAATAATACTCAGTGTTGGGATTCAATTCCTTAAGCAACTTGATCGTGTCATATGTATAACTGACGCCACCACGACGAATATCAGTCAAATCTAGGTCAAAATGCAAATTATCGCGAATGGCTAATTTGATCATTTCGATTCGATCATCAACATCAATATCTGGAATAGTCTTTTTGACACCCCGATGAGGCGGAATCTTATCTGGTAAAAATAACACCTTATCCAGGCAAAGCTGCTCGTAAACTTGTTCAGCAATCACTAAGTGACCTAAGTGAACCGGGTTAAATGTACCACCAAGAATACCGATATGCCGCTTGGGTAGATTGCTATGAAAATCCAATTTTGCTTTAGTTAATAATTGTTTTTGAGTATTCATATCTTCATCACTTAAAATTACATTTTTTCTAATTCAAGAGAATATTTACGGTTCTTGATCTTTGAAGCTTTCTTGTAAAAAATCATCTTTGAACCAATCGTTTGAATTGGCACAATATTGCTATCAAATTCGTTGACAGCATCAATCATATCTTGTGGTTCCACCATCGTATTTTGTAATAGGGAAACCTTGATCAATTCATCTTTTTCAATCAAAAGTTCAAATTGATTCAAGAGGTTTTCAGTAATGCCTTCACGACCGACTTGTAAGACTGGCTTCATTGTTGCTGCCTGACTTCTCAAGTAACGGTTCTTTTTTCCTTTAATAATCATTAATTTCTCCTTAAATAATTGCGTTGCGGATCGAGACTCTAACTCCATCCGGAACATAAGCTTTAACTTTCGTCCCTGCGGGCACAGTTAACCAACCTAATCCATAAATAACAATGTCTGATTTTTCATGGGCTGAGAAAATCTGGCTCTTGAATTCTGGGAACTCTTTTACATCAGTTGGAGGTGTTAAAATATCGCCCAGATGTTTTTGATAGAAATCATCGGCGTTGATCGTCTTAGTTCTGTGGAGTGGTAAGCCTTGAGTGACATAAAATGTTGCATTGGTTCTCTCATTGAGAAAATCAAAGCGAGCTAAACCAGCCACAAAGATCGTCTGTCCATCACGTAATTGAAATGTTGCTGGGCGCAATGGTTTCTTTGGCGTGACTGTCTTCAAATCATTAGCATTGAGAAAATGGGCTAATTGATAACGATGAATGATACCAGGTGTATCAATCAAATAATGACCATCATCCAAAGGAATATCAATCTGATCTAAAGTTGTTCCAGGGAATCTTGAAGTAGTGATCAAATCTTTTACTTCTGTTCTGGCACTGATGATCCGGTTGATTAAAGTCGATTTACCAGTATTCGTTGTTCCGACGACATAAACATCTTTTCCATCACGGTATTTTTCAATCAAGTCCATCAACTTATCAACATTAGTACCTTTAACGGCTGAGACCATGATCTGATCAACTGACTTGATTCCATTCTCTTTACTCTTTTGTTGTAACCAGTTCAAAAGTCGATTTTGGTTAACGGAATTTGGCAAAAGGTCAACTTTGTTACCGACTACTAAGATCTTCTTATCGCCGACAAAGCGTTGAAGACCTGGGATAACACTGCCTTCATAGTCAAAGATATCCACCACATTTACGACCAAAGCATCCTCATCGCTGATTGAATCTAGCAATTTCAAGAAATCATCGTCAGAAACATCTACATCAGTGATTTCATTGTAATTACGCAATCTGAAGCAACGTTTACAGAATAATTCTTTAGTTTCATCCCCGTCGTCTTCAAGATATTTTTTCAAAGTCGAAGCTTGAACATAACCAGGTTTGTCTTGGTCTGTGGTTTGAATTTGTGCACCACAGCCCATGCAGTACAATGTTTCATTATTTTCTGTCATTTAATGAATCCTTCCAATATAAGTTCTTATCATGCTTTTGCATTGTTTTTAGAATCGGACGTTCAAAAAATCTATTGATACGGGTCTTTTTGGCATCAGTCTTCACCAATGGTCTGACTAAAACAGTCTTTAACCCAGCCATGTTACCAGCTAAGACGTCAGTCATTACTTGGTCGCCCACAAACAAAACTGTTTTGGGGTCGATTCTTTCTTCTCTAAGATGTTCCATGATCACGAATGGCAATGGTTTAACAGCCCGGGCCACGATGCTGACGGGTAACTCGTGAACTGCTTTTTCCACACGTTCATAACTGTTGTTAGAAACGATCATAACTTCAATTTCATTTAGGGCCATTTGATTAAGCCATTTACGGAGTGATAAATCATATTCATTACTGTTCCAGGGCAAAAGTGTATTGTCCAAATCTGTCATGATAGTTGTAATACCGAGTTCTTTTAAGTCTTTAACTTCGATATCTGTGATCTTATCAAGCATAATATACGGTTTAAACATCAATTTAATCCTCATCTCTGCTAATTAGTAAAAAAACGTAATTTGGGGTTATCCAAATTACGTTTTAAAAAATTAAGCTAAAGCTTTCTTAGCTGTATCTACTAAACTTGTGAATGCCTTTGGATCTTCAATAGCGATTTGAGCCAACATCTTACGGTTGATGTCAACGTTAGCTAACTTCAAGCCATGCATCAATTTGCTGTAGCTGATTTCGTTCATTCTTGCAGCTGCATTAATTCTAGCAATCCAGATCTTACGGAAATCGCGCTTAACTTGGCGACGATCACGGAATGCATAACGGTATGAAACCATGATTTGTGTATGTGCTGCTTTAAAAGTGATATGTTTTGAACCACGATATCCCTTAGCTAATTTTAAAACTTTCTTACGACGTTTGCGAGTTACTGTTCCACCTTTTACACGTGGCATAATGACTCCTCCTTTTGATTAAAAAAAATAATTGAATTAGTATGTAGCTAACATTTGTTTGATACGTTTCATATCACTTGAGCTGACCATACCTGGCTTAGCCAATTGGCGACGTTGTTTCTTTGTCTTACCGTGGAAACGGTGACTTGTATAAGCGTGCATTCTCTTCCAACCACCATTAGCAGTCTTCTTAAATCTCTTTGCTGATGCGCGGTGTGTCTTTTGTTTAGGCATTGAAAATCCCTCCACTATTTCTTCTTTTTGTTATCTTTTGCATTAATTGGATCAAGCATTAAGAACATACTACGACCGTCCATTTTAGGCTTAGTAGTTACCGTAGCAACATCCTTAGTCTGTTCAGCAACACGGTCTAGGACTTCCTTACCTATCTCTTTATGAGTGATAGCTCTACCCTTAAAGCGAAGAGAAACTTTGACCTTATCACCTTTAGCCAAGAACTTGCGAGCATTATTAAGCTTAGTATTAAAGTCGTTTTCTTCAATAGTAGGACTCAATCGTACTTCCTTAAGGCTAACTGTTTTTTGTTTTTTACGAGCTTCACGATCTTTCTTTTGAAGATCAAACTTATATTTACCATAGTCCATGATTCTGGCAACAGGTGGTTTAGCACCCGGTGACATTAGAACTAAGTCCATATTAGCTGCTTCAGCTAAACGTTGTGCTTCAGCTTTTGGCTTAACACCAACTTGATCACCATTTTCAGAAATTAATCGCACTTCTTTAGCACGTATTTGATCATTTATTAACAAATCTCTTGCTATGAGTAGTCACCTCCGGAGTAATTTAACCCACAAAAAAAGTGGGCTGCACAAGCCTGCCCACTATAATTATCTACGTAATCGTATTAACCTAGAGGCAATTGCATAGGTGAGAAGCGGGCGCTTCTGCTTAATCTCAACAGTTATTAACTATATCAAGAAAGTACTAGACTGTCAATACCTCTTGATAACTTTAATTTAATAACTGTCAAAACAATCAGTAGGTATAATTTAGCACCATTTTAGTCAATTGCCAAGAATTTAGACTTCAGAATATTTGATTAAGCTGTCAACTGCACTTAAGACAGCCTGAGAATTACTTGATTGTGGTTGCCAATTTAAAATGTCTTTGGCTTTTTGATTAGATACGTTTCGATTTACCCTTAACATTAATTGACCTTCTCTGGCCGTCTTATTAAAAGGTGCCGCTAAATTGATGATCCAATTTGGTAACCGTCTAGACGAAACCTTGTCTGATAATTGTGGTCTAGTTTGACGAATTAAATCGCCCATTTCTTGCATAGAGATCTGTCCATCTGCTGATGCGATAAACCTTTGGCCAGTGGCAGCGGGCGTTTCCATAGCTTTAATTTGCATACTGGCAACATCGCGGACATCAACCACATTTAACGGTAAATCCGGTAACCAAGTGTTCTTGCCGCTTAACAAATTTTTCAAAAGATTAAAACTACCTGATACGTGGGAATCGAGTGATGGTCCAAAAATGGCTACGGGATTAACAGTCACTAATTCCAGTTTAACTTTAGGATCCAACACATAATTCCAAGCCGCTTTTTCAGCTAAAAGTTTCGATTTCTCATAAATCGATAACCCAGCTTGATTTTCATCAGTCCAATCTTTTTCAGTTGTCACTCCACTAAATTTGCTGAAACCGACCCCACCAAAATTGGCCGTCATTACAACCCGCTTTACATCATTATCATTGGCCGCTTTAAGCACCCGGATAATTCCATTTAAGGCTGGACTGATAGCTTGAGACTCATTTTCAATTTTGCCAAAGAAAACTGGTGAGGCAACGCTGAAGACTCCTTCACGGTCCCGCATGGCTTCATTCCAATTCTCATCACTTGATAAGTCAGCTTTGACAAATGATAAATTATTAATATTTTTAACTCCATTATTTTCCAAAACTTCAATGATTCTTTGACGTCCTGAATCCTTACGAATTGTGGTTTTAACGTCATATCCTTGATTCAATAGTTGCATAATGATTTGTAATCCTAAAAAACCAGTTCCACCAGTTACTAATACCTTCTTCATAACTATACCTCTTGAATTATTCTTAAATATCATTTATCGTGATCATAAACCTTAAACCATGGTTTAAAGCAATAGGAAAAGGAAATTATTTTATGGAAAAAACATATTCAATTAAAGAAGTCGCTCAATACTTTGGTTTAGCGACCTCTACGATTCGTTATTATGATAAGCAAGGCCTTTTACCCTTTGTATCCAAAAATAATGCTGGTTATCGGGTTTTTTCGGAATCTGACTTTGGCTTTATTAAAACCATCTGTTGTCTAAAAAACACCGGCATGCCCATAAAAGATATCAAACAATATATTCAACTTTGTATGCAAGGTACTAGTTCCATTGATCAGCGCAGGAAAATGTTAAAACAACATAAGCAAAATGTTGAAGCTCAACAACAAGTTTTAAAGGATAACCTGCGAGAAATCGATACAAAAATTGAGCGTTATTCTGACCATAACGCCCAAAATATCATCAGTGCCCAAATTAAATTCGTTAAGCACGAAAAAAGAGATCTCAATTTAAGAGATCCCTTCATATGATAGAAGATATTTATAAAATAGCTGAAAGATGATCGGCGATAAATTGTCTTTGCAGACGCTTCCCCTCAACACTCTTGAGTGGAACGTCTTTTTTTATTTGTTGATAAATAGCTTCGATCTCCTGGGGAACTTTTTGATGCTGTGTTTGGTAACATTTGACCAAACCATGCGACAATTTTGCCACGACTTCAAAATAAACTTTATCATCGTTGTTGCCCATCAAGGATCTTGCACAATCACCAATCAATTCTTTTAGCTCCAAATTCTGCTTGATTGCCTGGTTCTTATAAGCTAAGCCCAGACTTTGAATCAAGTTATTGCTTTTTGCATCCATGATTATCATGCCTTCTTTGAGTACACATTCAATCATCCCTATTATAGACGCTTCCAAGCTTTTTGGTCAAAAATCTTCTTGATCAGCCGATACCCCCATCTGCCTTAACTGGTTTGAAGAAATGATCAATGATGTTAGAAACTCGACTCAAGTCAACGTTGCCTCCAGATACCATTGCGACAATCTTTTTGTTCTTCAACCAACGTTGGTCGATCTTGCGCGATTCCAAAGCTGCTACTGGCAATGCTCCTGCCCCTTCGGCTACCACTTTGGTTCTTTGCAACAAGTCTTTCATGGCTTGAGCAATCTCCGATTCATTGACCAAGACGATCTCATCGACTAACTGACTAACGATTGGGAAAGTAATATCTCCAGGAACTGCAACATCCGTACCATCAGCTAAAGTAAAGTCATCGTGATGTTTGGTAATGTGACCGGCTTCAACAGAAGCATACATTCCGTGAACGTTCTCTGATTGAACTCCAACGATATGAATATTAGGATTAAATGATTTCAAAGCGATGGCGATTCCCGAAATCAGTCCGCCGCCACCAACAGGTACGATCACGGTATCCACATCCCAAATATCATCCAGAATCTCCAAACCAATCGTTCCTTGACCAGCGATAACATATTTATCGTTGAAAGGATCGACAATTGTCTTGCCTTCCTTTTGAGCCCGCAGCTTCATCCATTCGTGAGCGTCGTCAAAAGTTGCCCCATGAATATCAACTTCTGCGCCATATCCACGAGTAGCATCACGTTTAGCTTGAGGTGCTTCATTGGGCATAACTACAGTGGTGTCGATTCCCAATAGATGTCCTGTCAAGGCTACTCCTTGGGCGTGATTACCTGCTGAAGCGGTGATAACGCCACGTTGACGTTCTTCTGGAGTTAAGTGATTAATTTTGTTGTTAGCACCTCTAAATTTGAATGAACCTGTCAGTTGCATATTTTCTAATTTCAGAAAAACATCCCCGCCAACGACATTTCTACTCAAAAACATTGATTGTACTAGTGGCGTTTTCCGAGCATATTTACCGACGATACTTTTAGCCTCTTCGATATCTTGGATATTGACAATGCTATCGATACTACTTTTAATCATTATTAATACCTCCCCGCCTTAGTAAATCTTAAGAGATCTACTTAACTTTTAAATCTGTAAATGGCAATTCCAATGAATCAGCAAGACCTTGATTGGTTATCTGTCCTTGATAAAGATTGACTCCAGAGGCCAATGCGTCGTCAGTTCTAATCGCTTCATCAATGCCTTTTGCCGCAATTTCCAAAAGATAACTGATATTGCCCTTTGCTAAAGCCATCGTTGCTGTCCGAGGAACTGCACCAGGTTGATTTGGAACTGCATAGTGAATAATTCCGTCTTTTACAAAGATTGGATCATCAATCGTAGTTGGATGATCGATTGTTTCCACGGTTCCGCCTTGATCGATTGCGACATCAACGATCACACTACCTGGTCTCATCGACTTAACCATATATTCCTTGACCAACTTAGGTGGTCTCGATCCTGGAATCAAAATCGTAGAAATAAAGATATCGGCATCTTTAATCTCACGAGCCAAGTTTTCTTCATTTGACTTCACAGCTCTGAACTTTTGACCGGCAAATTTATCTTCCAAGAATTTGAGACGGTTATCTTTTAATTCAATAATAACTACTGAAGCTCCCATTCCTAAAGCCAGTTCAGCAGCATTGACGGCAGCATTACCACCACCAAAAATAACTACTCGGCCAGCATCGATACCCAGAATTCCCGGTAGTAAGATTCCTTCTCCTTGATGTTGAGCTTCCAAATAGTAAGCTCCCATGATAACGGAACGACGGCCCGCAATCGCACTCATTGGTGCTAGTAATTCCAATTTGCCGTCTTTAACAATCGTCTCGCCACCAATGGCCGTTGTTTTGGCCTTCATCATCGCTTCAACAGTTGGTTTCGAAGAAGCTAAGTGCTGAAAGCCCCAAATGATTTGTCCTGGTTTAAAATATTGATACTCTTCAGCATCTGGCTCTTTGACTTTAATGATCAATTCAGCCTTCCAGCCATCTTGATGACTAACCAATTTACCGCCAGCAGCAACATACTCTTCATTTGTAAAGCCAGCACCGACTCCAGCGTCTTTTTCAACGAGGACTTCATTACCAGCATCTACCATCTTACGGACATTCTCTGGAGTTGCTGCGACACGTCCTTCTCCTTCTTTTTGTTCCTTAATTACAGCAATTTGCATTTTTAAGCACTCCTTTGTGAAGACTATAACTATCTGATTACAGCTAAATGGTAACGCTTACATATATGCTTGACAAGCGACTTAAGCCTTTCACAATCTTCAATAATTTGTAGAACCAGACCTGGCAAGCGACTTCATTGAAAAAGTTTTTTTAATTTCACAATTATCATTTTTCAAAAATAATCAGATCTCAAATATTGTTATATGATATTTAAACATCTGTTCATCAAGTGTGAACAAAGCTGATATATCAATCTTCTCAAACTAAAAATCTTTATATCTTTTCACAGGTGCTTTTCTTAGTTTAGTTTTATTTTGATTTTTGATACTTTTTATAAGAATAATTTGATTCAAAAAAATCCCAGTGAAGCGACCTTTTTCGTCAAGTGATTTTATAAGAAAATATACATCATTGATATATTTGACATAATAGACTAACAGGAATAGATTTAATGTGAAAGTATAAACAAAGTGAAGGGGGGGACTTTAATGCAACTTACATATTCTCATGTTCTACAACAAGGAAAAAGGATTGTGGATGTGCTGCAATATGTACATTGTTAAAATCACAAGGATTTAAAGTAAATACTTCAAAGTTTAATAGTTTATATTATGATGGTTTTGTTGGAATTAACGTTAAACGAATGTGTGAAATTCTAAAAGGTTTTAATATTAATACCACTTTGTTTAAAGTTAATAGTTTTAGCCAAAAAAGCAATTTATCAGTTTTAGGATTTCCATGTATTGCCTTATTGAAAAATAATGATGGATCAAATCATTATGTGCAGAGATGGAATGGACGTATTATCACCTTCATTTTTGATAAAAATTTGCTTAAATGGAATATCTAAGAATAATGGTGAATATCAACTGGGATTGATTGAAAATGTTATAAAGCTTTTTATTAAAATAGGACAATTCAAATCCGCTGATCGATATATTACGATGTTGCATGACGAATATCCAGAATGTATGGATGATATTTATTTCACGTATTTAATAAAAATTCAAAAAATAAAGATTCAAGTAAGGAATACTTTAGTAGAAATTCTACAGAATCGAAAGAAAACGGAAAACACTACAACCCAATTTAGTTTGATAAATGATAAAGGTTTGCATATTGATGCATTAATAGAAAATTTGCTGTTTATGAATGAGAAATACATGTCCGCATGCAAATTTGATAAATACCTAAATAAATATAACTACCCAAACTATTTTGATTCAAGTGCTTCTCAGTTTATGAATTATATTAATATGAAATTAAAGGATGATGGTAATAATGACTAGAAAATTTGGTAGAAAAATTAACTACATTCCGTTGTTAATATCACTAGTTATTGGAGTATGTATTGGCATGGTTTGTTATTTGATTTCAAGAGATCTTTTGATAGGATTTATCTTTGGGCTATTAAGTATTATAATTACTTCCAGTATTATCTCTTTGAATATCCAAAAGTATTTTGACTACTGGGAGATTTCCAAGAATGGTATTCAATATTGCGATTACAATAGTCTAAAAAAAAGAATACTGGCCATATTTTTCCCTGATTTCATTAAAACTATTTCAATTAATATTAATGATATAAGTTCAATTTCTCTTGAAGTCAATAAAGGTCTTTCTGATCCAAAAGGAATAGGCCCTGATGGTGCTATAGCTGCGAGTTATTATGTTGTTGGATCAGCACTGAATGAATTTACTGACAAGTACTTTTTCGATATTATTCTTACTAATGGTCAAAGGATTTATCTATCGGCATTTGATGATATCTATGATATCGATAAAACAATCTCGGATATTACCAATATTAGTGGAAGAAAAATAAGTATAAAGAATAACATGCATCTTTGATGATGTTTTTAATGAAGTACTCTAAATTCGTATAGACTTATTGCTTAGAGGCATCATTCAAATTCCTTTCATTGTGAAGCTGTAGAGGGTAGAACATCTAAAGGACAGAGTGATGTCTTTTTTGATGTTCTAAAATAACTATATTAATAAATGGTATACAAAAATAGAGTTGATGGCAAAGTGCCTATCAACTCTATTTATCGTACAGCCTTTAATGATCAATTCACTGGGAATCTTTGTTAATTTACTCTTTGTTTACTTATCTGTAACATCTTTACGACTGTAGTTAGCAATGTCTGCAACAACACTGTCAACGAACATCTTAGCGTTTTCTGATTCAGAATCATCTTCACCATATTTTCTAACAGAAACTGTGGCGTCTTTAGCTTCTTCATCACCGACAACGACTGTGTATGGAATCTTCATTGTTTGTGAGTCACGGATCTTATAACCCATCTTTTCATCACGGTCATCGACTTCGGCACGGATATTCTTAGCACGTAATCTAGCAAGAATGTCATTAGCATATTCTGCATGCAATTCTTGGTTAACAGGAATGATACGTACTTGTGTTGGAGCTAACCATGTTGGGAAAGCACCCTTGTACATTTCAATTAGGTAAGCGATAAATCTTTCCATTGTTGAAACGATACCACGGTGAATCATAACTGGTCTGTGATCTTGACCATCGGCACCAACATATGTTAATTGGAACTTCTCTGGTTGCATAAAGTCTAATTGGATAGTTGACAATGTTTCGTCATTTCCAAGAGCAGTCTTTGTTTGAACATCAAGCTTTGGACCATAGAATGCAGCTTCACCTTCGGCTTCGTAGTACTTGAGACCTAGATCATCCATCGCAGCTTTCAACATTGATTGTGATTCGTTCCACATTTCATCGTCATCGAAATACTTTTCAGTATTAGCTGGGTCACGATAACTGAGACGGAATGAGTAATCGGTAATATCGAAGTCTTTATAAACTTCAACCATCAATTGCAAAGTACGCTTGAATTCTTCTTGGATTTGGTCAAGTGCAACGAAAGTGTGACCATCGTTTAGAGTCATTTCACGAACACGTTGTAGTCCACTTAATGCACCTGATTTTTCATATCTGTGCATCATACCAAGTTCAGCGATACGTAGAGGTAGGTCTCTGTATGAACGGTTGTGATGTTTGTAAATTTGAATATGTGAAGGACAATTCATTGGACGCAGTTCAAGCATTTCGCCGTCACCCATGTCCATTGGTGGGAACATGTCTTCACGGTAGTGTGCCCAGTGACCTGAAGTCTTATAGGCATTCAAGTTCATCAAGATTGGTGTGTAAACGTGTTGATAACCCCAAGCAACTTCCTTATCGATGATATATCTTTCGATCACACGACGAATTGTTGCACCATTTGGCATCCAATATGGAAGACCTGCACCAACTTCAGGATCAACGAAGAACAAGTCAAGGTCACGGCCAATTGTTCTGTGATCACGTTCTTTGATTTCTGCACGGCGCTTCAAGTCAGCTTTTAGGCCGTCTTCTTTGTAGAAGGCTGTACCATAAATTCTTTGAAGCATTGGGTTACTTGACTTACCTTGCCAGTAAGCACCAGCAACAGAAAGCAATTCGAAGTGTTTAAGGTCTTTAAGACTTGGAAGAACTGCGTCAAAACCAAAATCAACAAAACCATCAAGTGTATAAACGGGAATTTGAACTGAGTCGATAGCTGAAACAAGTGATGACTTGTAAGGATCATCCTTGAACATTGCTTCAAGATCTTTCTTATCCATCATTGATCTTTCGATCTTGTCGTTGTTTTTGATGATCTTGTTCATCAAAGCAGTGATTTCTTTCAGTTCATCAACGCTGATTTGACCTGACTTGCTGTCAGTATCAACATAGAAACCATCGTCGTTAGCTTGCTTTTCACCAAAGTGAAGGTCAGCTTTGAAGTTTTTAGCAGCAGCTGCAAAGATTAAAGCAGCAGTATTTCTAAGAACCTTTTGAGCATCCTTTTCATCTTCACCTGTGATAATTTCGATCTTACCATCTTGTTTAATTGGACGTTCAAGATCAACTAGAGCATCGTTAAGTTTACCAGCAACAGCTTTTTTACCGAGTGATGTGCTAATTGATTTAGCAACTTCCAAGGTAGTTGTGCCTTCGTCAAACTCCTTAACTGAATCATCTGGGAATGTTAATTTGATTTTTGACATAGACTATTTCCTCCTAAAATTTGATAACAAAAAAATACGTCCCTGAAGTATATCCATATTCTCAAATATGTACATACTTCAGGGACGTATTTCTACGCGGTTCCACCCACATTAAAACTGTAAAACAAATAAACAGTTTTCACTCAAATGGTTATAAAGTAACCGTCAAATATACAGTTTTATGTGAAAGTGGTAGCTTCAGTAATGGGTAAGCTTTCAGTAATCGTACCCTCCCTGAATAGAACCGAAGTGTTATCTTTCATTGGTTTCATTGAAACATTTATTTCTTTAGATTGCAAGTCATTTAGAAAATCTTCTGTTACTTCCATCAACAATGACTTCTCTGGATAAGTATCTGACCCGCTCCATGATCCGCTTAGCCTTAACGGGCTCTTCTTCTCCCCGTTGATTAATGGCCAAATGTTTTTCTAATTCCTGCATTGAAAAGTTGGATGAAAAGAAGGTTGGCAAATTCTCTTGCATCCGATATTGCAAGATCACACCCAAAACTTCATCGCGAATCCAACTAGACATCGAATCAGCTCCGATATCGTCGAGCATCAAGATTTCAGCGCCCTTAATCTGATTGACTTTATCCAAAACACTATTGGAACCGATTGAGTTTTTCATTTCAACCGCAAAAGTGGGAAAATGCATCATGGTCGTATGAACATCGTCTTTGAACAATTCATTAGCAATAGCCCCTAATAAATAAGTCTTTCCAACGCCAAAGTCACCCGCCAAGTATAACCCTGGCACGAAATTCTTTTGGTGCAAATATTGGTCGATAAAGTCCAAAGCTTTGGCCAGTGCTTCTTGGCGGCCGTCGCCATCGTAATCGTCCAATTTGGCATTGCGGATATCGGCAGGCATATCCATTAAAACAAACCCAGTTTCATACTGCGAGCGCTTCTTTTGATTGACGGTTTTTTCGTTAGGATAATAAGCCACTTCGATATTGTGATTATTGACGATCAGCTTAGGATAATAACCTTTGGACAATTCGCTGCTGTGATTCTTGTGATTATAAAATTCGTAGATACTAGCAGCACTAGTAGAAATCGCATCAGGATTGATCTGATCACTATTTTGCTTCAAAAATTCTTGGACGTCAGGATCCTTTAAGGCACCATTAAGCAAGCGACGATAGTCTTCCGTCAAATTCTTTGAATTCATATATTCTGCCAATCTGTTACCTAAATTTTCCATACTTAGTTGTCCTTATTTCTTAATTTTTTCAAACGTTCTTGGAGATCATCACGATTAACATTACTTGTCTTATTCGGTAATTTTGGCTTAACCTTGCTCCAGTCAGTTGCCTGTTCCACCCGGCGATTATTGTTGTTATTATACCGTCGCTTAGGATTTCGAGGTCGATTTTGGAAGTCGCTGATTCGTTGCAATGCCTGTTCAGGTGTCTTAACGCCATTTTGACTCCAATCATTAGCCACCGTTTCCATTAGGGGCAAACTTAAAGCTGGTGAATTTTGCAAAATATAGTAAACCAAGATATTCAAAACTGGAGCCGACAAGAATGCTTTCATCGACATATTACGTAAAGCTCTTGACTCAACACTACCGACGAACCCGCCATTTTTTTGCTTTTGGGCCGTTAAGAAGTCTGCCGGAACCATTGACTTGGCTTGTTGAAGTATCAATTGATCAGCTTGATTGAACTTAGTGACACTTTTATCTGCGGTCGATTCTTGAGCTTCAGTCTGAGCTTTAACTTTGATATTAGCATTTTTCTCAAAGAGATCTTGCACATGTTTTTTCAGACGTACTGGATCGATCTTTTCATTCACAATATCAGTCGTTGCATTGATTGCGCTAATGATCTGCATCTCGTCCAGCCCATAAAAAGACCGGAGACTCAAGATCAACTCTTGATTTTCTAGCAAATTGTCTTTACTGATCTTGGCCGACTGAGCGATACGATCACCAATCAATTCCCAATCTAACGGTTGAACCTTTTCGGCTGAAATTGCTGGTTTATTGGCCTTAGAAGTAACTTGAAAATTGTCACGCGCCGACTGTACTTCACTCGGAGTATTGATCAAGTCATTGTCGCTTAACTGAAATACTTCTAAAAAGTCCTTCGTGATCTCTTGAGAATTCTTCAAAATGAGATCTGACTGAGCATATTTATCGGCCAATAAATGATACTTTTTATCGCCAACTTGTTCGTACAAAAAGATACTCAACAAGTCATCTTTGAAAAAATGATTGGGAGTTAAAGGTTCAAATAACTGGTAAATATAATAAGTCCCTAGGTCATCCTTTTTTTCAAAAGTTCTGATCAATCCTAAAGCTTCATCTTTGATTCGAGCCTCATAAAAACGTTTTTGATCGATTCCCAAAAGACTGAATAATTCAGCATGCGACTTGCGTTGGGTAACCAATTCCTTATTCGGCAATTTTTCCCACAACAATAAATAGAGACTAAAGGCTTCAGTTCCTAAAATCGGTAAATATAAATCCGTCAAAACGTGACGATCGTCATCATTGAGATGGCCATTAGGCAAACACCAATAGCCAACTAGTGGTGTAAACTTTTCTGATTGAAAATTACTTGTTGACACTGGCATCCCTCTTATTTCTTGTCAATTTTATTTCCATTAGCCATCATCTCTTGAACTTCTTGCATGAAACTATTCATGTCTTTAAATTCACGGTAGACGCTGGCAAAACGAATGTAAGTTACATCGTCGACTTTAGCTAAAATCTTCATAACGTGTTCACCAATTACTTGTGAACGAACTTCACTCTCACCATTGGCTCTGATTTCATTTTCAACTTTGTCAACGATAGAATTCATTTGATCCATTGTTACTGGACGTTTTTCGGCTGCCCGAACGATTCCATGCAATAACTTCTCACGGCTGAATTCCTCACGGTTGCCGTTCTTTTTAATCACTAATAAAGGTGATTTTTCCAACCTTTCAAAGGTGGTAATTCTCGTACCGCAATATTCACATTCACGGCGACGACGAATAGCACGCCCTTCATCACTGGGGCGACTGTCGATAACTTTTGATGAATCATGATGGCAATGTGGACAAATCAAGATTCTAACCTCTTTTCTCAATTAAAGTTGCGATATTAACTTTTCGATTTCATTTTCAAGATGTGCTAAGTCAAAAGAATTATCAATCACAAAATCAGCTCGACTGCGTTTCTCATCCATCGACATTTGTGAATTGATTCGTTCTAAGGCGACTTTTTTAGTTAAATTATTTCGGGTCATTAACCGTTGCAACTGTACTTCTGGTCTTTCGTAAAGACTAATTATACCGTCAAAGTAGGTTTGATAACCACCCTCAAACAACAATTGAATTTCAAAAATAGAAATTGTCGAGCTGTTTGACCGTTTGACTGCCGCAATAGTCTTTAATATCTTCTCTTTGATCAATGGACGAGTAATCTGGTTCAATTTCTTTAGTTCTTGATGATCACTAAAAACAATTGCTCCCAATTTGGCACGATCCAAAGTCCCATCGGATTTGAGAACTTCGGTCCCAAATTGAGCTGTAATCTGCTGTAAACCGATTGATCCTGGTACGACTACCTCTCGTGCCACTGAATCAGCGTCAAAGACTTGAAAACCATGTTGGCGAAACATTGCTAAAACGGTTGACTTACCACTGGCAATTCCCCCGGTTAATCCATATATTTTACTCATTTGACGATCTGACATTTAGGACAAAAATGCGTCCCACGACCTCCAACTTTAATCTTTTCAATCTCTGTTTTGCAACGGGGACAAGGTGTTCCCTCTTTACCGTAGACTTTAAGACTATTCTGCATATTACCTTTGTGACCAGTCGCATCGATATACGAACGAACTGTTGAACCTCCGTTAGCAATAGCTGATTCCATCTCTTGATTTGAAGCAACAATAATAGCCTTGATATCCTCATCATTGAGGTGATTGGCTGGCGTTTGAGGATGAATCTTAACTTGCCACAATACCTCATCGACATAAATATTGCCCAAGCCACTCAAGCCTGACTGATCCAACAAGACCGTCTTAATATCTTTTCTATGACGCATAATTCTTGGCTTAAGTTTTTCAAAGGTAAAGTCAGGCGACAATGGCTCTGGTCCTAGCTTCATGATTGACTTGTTGGTCGACAATTCAGCCGTGGGCCACAGTTGCATGCGACCGAATTTACGCACGTCATTATAAATCATTTTTTCGCCATTATCCAAGCTGAAAATTGCATGAGAATGCTTATCAATCGCACTGGGATCAGCTGAAATACGGTAACGTCCTTCCATTCGTAAGTGACTGATTATCGTATAGCCATTATCTAAATGAATCAATAAAAACTTTGCTCGCCGACCAACATCAGTAATCGTTGCCCCAGTCACAAATTCACTAAACTGTTTGACATCACCCGTGATCAGATTTTGATAACGGATCTCTACATGAGTGATTTTTCGTCCTTTAACTTGAGAATTCAAACCACGTCTAACTGTCTCTACTTCCGGCATTTCTGGCATATTATCGACCTACTTTGCTTCGTACCAAGTATTGCCATGGGCTGTTTCAACTTTCAAAGGAACATCTAGTTTGACCGCTGAGTCCATCACACTTGGAACTAATTTTTCTAACGTTGCAATTTCAGATTTTGGTGCTTCAAAAATCATTTCATCGTGTACTTGTAATAACAAATTAGCTTGGAGCTGTTCTTTTTCTAACATCTTTTGCATATTGATCATGGCAACTTTGATAATATCGGCGGCACTACCTTGAATTGGCGTGTTCATTGCCGTTCTCTGGGCAAAATTTCTGATATTGAAGTTGCTGGAATGAATGTCAGGCAAATAACGACGACGATGCATGATCGTTTCCACGTAACCATTCTCACGCGCATATTTAACAATGTCGTCCATGTACTTCTTAACACCAGGATATTGTTCAAAATAAGATTCAATGAAAGCTGCCGCCTGTTTACGACTGATTCCAATATTTTGTGACAAACCATAATCACTGATACCGTAGACGATACCAAAGTTAGTAGCTTTAGCTTGGCGACGCATATCAGGGGTCACCTCATCAGTACTGTTCAAACCAAAGATCCGCATGGCAGTATGCGCATGGATATCATAATCTTCACGGAAGGCTTCTTGCATGTTCTCATCGCCCGAGATATGTGCCAAAACTCGCAACTCAACTTGTGAATAATCGGCAGAAAAGATCTCCCAGTCATCGTGTTGAGGTACGAAAGCTTTACGGATCTGCTTACCTTCATCGATGCGAATTGGAATATTTTGTAAGTTAGGATCGATTGAAGACAGCCGTCCAGTTTGGGTCAAAGTTTGTAAATAAATCGTATGGATCTTGTTGTCAGGTTGGACAAACTTCTGTAAACCAACAACGTAGGTTGATTGAATCTTCGAAATTTGACGATAATCTAAGACCATCTGGACGACTGGTGACTTATCCTTTAACTTCTCTAGGACATCCACTGAAGTTGAGTAGCCAGTCTTAGTCTTTTTGATTACTGGTAATTTCAAATCTTCAAACAAGACCACACCTAATTGTTTAGGTGAATTGATATTAAATTCTTTGCCGGCAGCTTGATAAATTTTTTGTTCAATTTCACTCAAACGGGTCGCAAACGTATTCTCCATCTCTTTAAGACGAGAAACCTCCACGGTAATCCCTTTGATCTCCATATTGGCTAAAACAATAGACAGTGGCAATTCAATCTCGTCATACAAGCTATCCTGGTCATTATCCTTTAGTTCTTTTAACATTTTGTCTTTCAAACTTCTAATAACCTGAGCCTTTTGGGCTAAGAAATTCAATAAGACTTCCGTATCTTCGGGAACCGCCTTTTTGACACCTTTACCGTAAAATTCTTCTTCAGAAGGTAAACTGACATTGTAATTCTTGGCAACTAACCCGATATCTTGCTTGTTGTCGTTAGTATCTAGCAAGTAGGCGACTAACAACATATCAAAGCTTACCCCTTCCAGTTGGCAGCCATAACGGTGCAATAACGCAATCGTTGCTTTATTATCGAACAAGTACTTCTCTTTGGTAGAATCAGCTAGCCAAGACTTCAAATCAGCATTTTCAAGAATCGAAATATCATTTGTTCCATAACAATTCTTACCATCAGAGACAACTAAACCAACGATGGGAGCCAAGTGATAATTTTCGCCAAAGCCTTCAACAATCAACGTCTGTGGTTGAGTATTATTGGCAATTTTCTTTGCTGCTGCAGCATCCAGTGGCAAAACTTTAATATCAGCTAAATCTTCTGCAGTATTCTCTTGAGGAATATCCATCCGATTTAAAAAGGTCTTAAAATTCATCTTTTGATAAAACTGGATCAGTTGTTCCTGATTGTCGCCATGATATTCTAAATCAGCTAAAGTTAAGTCCACTGGAGCGTCTAAATTAATTGTGGCCAACTTCTTACTTAAAAGCGCTTGGTCATGGTCATTAATTAAATGCTCTTTTAACTTGCTCTGCTTCATATCGTCGATATGCTCATAAATTCCCTCAATACTGCCGTACTGATTGAGCAATTTGATGGCTGTTTTTTCACCGACTTTTTCAACCCCAGGATAGTGGTCAGAACTATCGCCCATTAAGCCTTTCATATCGATGATCTGCTTAGGCGTAAGACCGAGTTTTTCTTGAACATGTTCTGGAGTATAAGCTTCCGTCTCAGTTACCCCTTTAACATTAACTTTGACAGTGATTTTATCAGTTGTTAACTGAGTCAGATCTCGATCGCCAGTGATAACCGTCACGTCGAAGCCATCCAATTGGGCCTGATGCGACATCGTCCCAATGATGTCATCAGCTTCATAATTAGGCAATTCGTAAGTCTTAATACCGCGATAATTCAACATTTCTTGAATCAACGGCAATTGTTCCATTAACTCTTGGGGCGTCTTAGCACGAGTACCTTTATAATCTTTAAACATTTCCGTTCTAAAAGTAGTCTTTCCAGCATCAAAAGCAACTAGAGCGTGCGTGGGCTGCTCCTCTTTTAGAACGATCTCTAACATATTATTGAACGCATAGAGTGCATTCGTATGGATACCCTCGCCATTGACAAATTTATCCAAAACGTTATGCATGGCGAAGAAGGCCCGAAACGACACACTATTTCCATCTATTAAAAGCAACTTTTTATTTTTTGACATATATTCTCCAATAAAAACGAAATTAACTAAATCTATTTTAACAAATCCCTACCACTTGTAACAGCTTCGTCAAGACGAAAAAGGTCCAGATTCCTTTAGAACCAAGACCTTTAAGTTAATTATTCGTTTTTTCATATTTATAGTGGATATAAACAACTGAACTCAATATCATCAATGATAAAACAGTCAAAACAATAAAGTCAATTTTTGTACCTAGAATAGTATTAACTACTGCATTGTGGGTTCCGCTCGTTAGTGCAACTGCTGAAATAACCACTGACAAAACATTGGTTCCTAACGACCCAGCATATTGTTGCATCATACTGTACAAAGAATTTTGATCGGCCTTTTTTGCACCTTGAACTTGCATACTGCCATCTGACAAGGAGACACCAAAGCCCATACTAAAACCGATTCGAACTAAAATATAAATCCAAATGATTCCCGCCATCGTTAAATCGGCACTGAAAAGCCAGAAACAAATGGAGCCTAAACTTACCAACAATCCACTGATCAAAAGTGGTCGATAAGCTCCGTTTTTGTCATACATCCAGCCAGCAATTGGCCCAACTGCCGCCCCAAGTAATGAACCTGGCAACAACATTAAACCGGCTTGAGCAGAATTTAATTTCAAAACGGTTTGTGCAAAAATCGGTAAGACAAATGACAATCCAATATTGATGAATTGCAAGCTAAAATAACCGAACAATCGAATTCGTAAGACAGGTATCTTTAGAATTGAAAAATCGATCAATTGGCGTTGGCTCTTGCGATTATACCAACCAAACAACAAACCGATCACCAAACTGATGACTATCCATTGCAAGAATTGACGAGAATTCCAACCATATCTTCCTGCTTGGTCAAACGTGAATAGGATAATTGAAAAGATTGCCGCTAAGAAAATGACGCTCAAATAGTCAAAAGAGATTCCTTTGGTTCCACTATTAGTCCCCTGAATCGTCAGGACACCGATCACAAACAATAAAACGATCAATGGCAAGACGCCAACGAAGATCTCCCGCCACGACCATAAGCCGTTGACGACACCACCATAAGTTGGCCCTAAAGCTGGTGCTAAAGAGATCACGATTCCCGCTAAGCCAGTATAAACGCCTAATTTTGAGACCGGAATCTCTTCAAAAATCAAACTGAACATTAAGGGCGTTGATAAACCAGTCGCAACCGCCTGCAATAATCTGCCACTCATTAAAATACTGAAATTGGGCGCGAACATGCAGATCAAAGAACCGATGAAACAGCACAAGGTCGCAAAGATAAAGATTTTTAACGGTGGAAACTTTTTCAAAATATAAGCCGTAGTACTCATCACGATCGTCGTCAACAATAAATAGCCCGTCGTCAACCACTGAACGGTACTCAAACTGACATGCAAGACTTTTACCAAGGTTGGAAAAGTAACATTCATGGACGTTTCGATCAAAATACCAGTAAATGACAACAATCCTACTGCTAAAATCGATAATTTAACTCGAGTCGAAATTGCATCTTTCAAAGCTTTAACCTCTCTTCGTGAAAAAAGGCCATGACAATCTGCTTTGTCATAGCCTAACTCTTACTTATTACTTTACTATTTTCACGATTTTAATTCTAGAAAAAAATACCTTTTGCTGCCAATTGGCTACAAAAGATATTTTCACTAATTATTATTGTTGATTAGGATTTAAAGTACTCAACAATTGTTCATAAGCAGTTTCATACTTTTGAACATCCCCGGCACCCATGAAAATCATCACTGAATTGTGATAATCCAATAGTGGTGAAAGGTCGTCAAGCGTAACAACTTTACCGCCCTTATGAATCTTATCTCCAAGATCTTTACTTGTAATATCGCCGTGGGCTTCACGAATTGAGCCAAAGATATTTGTCAAGTAAACTTCATCTGCTAAGTCGAGTGATTTAGCAAAATCATCCATCAAAGCTAAAGTTCTTGTATAGGTATGTGGTTGGAAAACAGCCACGATCTTTTTGTCAGGATATTTTTGTCTAGCAGCATCAATTGTTGCTTTGATTTCTTGTGGATGGTGAGCGTAGTCATCAATGATAACTTGGTCAGCCACTTTCTTTTCACTGAAACGTCTCTTAACACCACTGAAGGTTTGCAATTCACGGTTGATCAAAGCGTGATCAAGTTTTTCCATATGACCAACACCGATCACAGCTAAGGAATTCAAGACATTGTGTTCACCGAAGAGAGGAACTTGGAAGTTACCGATATTTTCACCATTGATAGAAACATCGAATGATGAACCTTTAACAGTTCGCTTGATGTTTGTAGCTCTGATGTAATCAGATTCATCCAAACCATAGGTATAGATCGGTGCATCGGCTTTGATTGACTTAGCATGTTTATCTTCACCCCAGATGAAGATACCCTTCTTTGTCTTTCTAGCTTCTGATTCAAAAGCATCGACAACATCGTCTATTCCACCAAAGAAGTAATCTGGGTGATCAAAGTCGATGTTCGTAATGATCAAGTAATCAGGTGAATAAGCTAAGAAGTGACGGCGGTACTCGTCAGCTTCAAAGACGAAGAACTTAGCATCTTTGATACCCTTACCAGTACCATCACCAATCAAATAAGATGTCTTGGCAATTCCACTCAAAGTATGTGCCAATAAACCAGTTGTACTTGTCTTACCATGTGAACCGGCAATACCGATCGAAGTATAGTTATCAACCAATTTACCGACCATTTCTGGATAAGTGATCACTGGCAAGTGCATATCGTTAGCTTTTTTAATTTCAACTTGATCATCATTAAAGGCATTTCCTTTAACAATCGTCAAACCTTCGTGAATATTTTCAGCGTCAAAAGGTAAAATTTTGATACCTGCTTGTTCAAGGCCACGTTGAGTAAATGTATATTTATCAATATCCGATCCTTGAACTTCATAACCAAGGTCCTTCAAAATAAGTGCCAATGCACTCATTCCGGTACCTTTAATTCCAACAAAATGATAGACTGTATTTTCCATAATAGCTCCTAATCAAACAAATTCTTTGCTGCTTCAAAATCAAATGCTTCACCAGCTGTACCCTGGTCAAGTACCAGAATACCACGCTTTTGCGGTGCATTTGGAATTCCTAGTTCTCTGGCTGAACAGATCATGCCATAACTATCGACCCCACGTAATTCACCAGGCCAAATTTCGTTGCCATTTGGCATCACGGCACCTGGAAGCGCGACAACTACTAGCTGTCCTTGATCGATATTGGGCGCACCACAAACGATTTGAACTGGTTCATCCAAACCGATATTAGTCTTTGTGATATGCAAATGATCTGAGTCAGGATGAGCTGAAATCTCATCAACATGACCAATCACAAACTTAGGTTCATTGTCGACAGCTAATTTGTCAGAAAAACCTGCTTTAGCAAGTGCATTATTTAAAACTTCAACTTGCTTTTCGTCAAGAAATACTTGACCTGATTGCTTTTGGATACCTAGTTCTTCACCAAGTCCAAAAAAATTGAAACCAATAGTTGTATCGGTTTCACTGTTAAAAATACGTACTACATTGTCTTTTTGAGTCGTGTCTTGAGTCGCTACATCTTCTGCAGTCTCAACGATCAAGACATCCCCCAAAACATCTGGATTATAAAAGCTTAATAGCAAGTTTTTTCCCTCACTTGATAAATTATTTGTTAATTACACTGTTCATAAAGGTCTCAACTTCTTCTTTAGTCTTTCGATCTTTATTTACTAGTCTACCAATTTCTTTACCATTTTCAATAACAACAAAGCTAGGAATTCCCATAATTCCTAATTCTTGAGCAATTTCCATATTGTCGTCACGATTGAAGCTGATCCAAGTGAAGTCGGAAAATTCACTCTCAAGTTCAGGCATTTTAGGTTCGATAAACTTGCAGTCAGGGCACCAGTCAGCATGCCAGCACATGACGTACTTTCCTGCTTTAGTCACTTCATGCCAGTCTTTTTCGTTATAGTCTTCAAATGTTTTCATATTATTCACCTCTTTAATTAAGATACTTTTAAATCTTTAAACGGTCAATTAAGTGCTCTTAAGTATTGGAATGATATATAATAGTGTTAATATATCATTAAATCGAAATCAAGGAGTGATTTTTATGAGTAAAAAAGGTATCGGTTCTTTAATCGTTGCTGGTACTGTACTAGTGGCATCCGCTGCAGCTACAGTTTTAGTAAAACACCATCTAGATAGCGAAAATATTATTAATAAGGTTAAGTCAGTTTTAGGCGAAGATAGTAAAGTGATCGGTTCATGGGTTGAACCCTTTTATCAAAGAGTTAACGTTAATGGACGAGCAACTTGGGGCATCGTCGGTGGCGTAACTACTATGGATGAGTTCGATGTGGCTCAATATCACTTCATTGCCGACGCAATTACTGGCGAACTATTAAACATCAAAAAAGTACAGTAGACACAATTAAATTATTTTTCAAAATGGGCTTTCAGAAAATTGATTCTGAAGCCTTTTTTTGAAAACTTTTCTTCATACTCGGTTTCGATATTGTTCAAATTGAGACCTTCGTTATTATGAAGATCTAAAGAAAGTTCGTCAAATTTCATTCCGTAGTTGTTCATACTGATCAATGAGTATTCGAACAAACCTTGGTTGTCAGTTTTGAATTGTAAATAACCATCAGCTTTTAAAATATATTGGTACTGTTTCAAAAACGACTTATAAGTCAAGCGACGCTTTTCATGACGAGTTTTAGGCCAAGGATCAGAAAAGTTTAAGTAAACTCCATCAATTTCATCTTCGGCAAAATATTCAGAAAGGTCAGCTCCATTAGCTAACAACAATTGCAAGTTGGGTAATTTTAACTCAACTTGCTTTTTTAGTACTAAGGCAATGGCCCCTTCTTGAACTTCCATCGCAATATAATTATTTTGCGGATTTTGCTTAGCTAATTCGGTAATGAATCTGCCTTTACCTGACCCCACTTCAATGAATAAAGGTTGTTCCTTAGCAAAACGGCTTTGCCATTTACCTTGCATATTTTCCGGCTGAATGGCGATCAAATCAAGATTGTCATTGATCATATCCTTAGCCCAAGGTTTGTTTCTTAGTCGCATAAATATTAATTCTCTCCATTAATCTAAATATTTTTTCAATTGTCGAGGCATGTAGAAATAGTTAACAAAAATCAAAACAGCCAATCCAGCTACGATGATGATCAAACTATTCACGCTAATGCCAAACTTATAAAAAATTGCGATCGCACTGATCAACCATTGAATCGCTAAAATTGTCGTACTCAACTTGGTAAAATCTGCGATTTTAGTCTTCCCACTTATTGGATAAAGCCGTTGCATCAAATTTTGCATAACCTCTTTGAAATAAGGTTTGAGTTGGAAACCAACTAAGTAGATGAACAGCATTTCCACGATCAATGAGATGTAGAAATTATCAATCAAGACTAACATAATAGCCTGAATAATCGTCAGACGCAAGAACAATCCAATATATTCATTATTTCTAATAAAACCACGTGCAAATAAATACAAGTAAGTATTGCTTGAAGATAACTTGATTGGACTCAGTAAACCATCCAGCCATTTACGACGTCTGATCTTGCTATTAACACCAGGTACGTCAGTAAAGAGATTGTAGAATCGCTTGATTCTAAACATTCTTTGATTTTCAGTAGCAATAGCATATTCCCACTGCAATTGACCACTAGTTTCCAAAGTCTTAACTTGTGTATTCAAAAATAAATAATATACCACGGCCACAATTAATATCGTCCAGCTAAAGAAATAGACTGATACGACTAAAGCAAACAACAGTAATAGATTCGTCACTAACCGCAGCTTGACACTACCTAAATGAACTCGACCATACAGTTCCAATAAATCGACATTCAAGAAAGCTAACTTGTAGACGATTAAACCAATCGCAATTGCCACGATGTCGATGACTTTCATCCCCGCACCACGGGAAGCAAAGGCTGACAACAAGAAATTAACCAATGCGACTGTCACGATTGGCAAAAAGATACTATAGTTTTTGGCAGCTTTCAAATAATTAAAGAATTCTTTTTCCTTCACTAATAGGAAAGTACTATCTGGTTCTTCCAATAAAGTAGCAATGCCACCCACTTGTAACGTCAAAAATAATAAGACGATCACAATTGGTTTTCCCAAGATCAAAGGTTGATGAATCGTCCCTAAAAGATTAGAATACCAAAATCCTAAAGCACCGATGAGGACGATAAAAGCCAAGACAAAATTGTCGTTGAAAATCAGTCGCAGATATTTGAACTGATCCAGTTGATGTCTTCTTAAACGTTCACTCCACAATTCTTTCATTAGAGATCCTCGTTAGACATCTTGATATAAATATCATCCAAATTGGAATCTTGACCCATATCAAATTTATTCTTCAACTGATCTAAAGTACCATCGGCTCGTACTTGACCATGATTGATCAAAACAAATTTATCGGCGTGATCTTGAACTGTTGCCAAAACGTGTGTGGACATCAAAACGGAACAACCGGCCTTTTTCTTTGCTTCAACAATCTTCAACAAATCATTGACCGCCAAAGGATCTAGCCCAGTAAATGGTTCATCGATGATGAAAAGTGCTGCATCAGTCATGAAGGCACAAACGATCATTACCTTTTGCTTCATACCTTTGGAAAAGTTCTGTGGAAACCAATCTAACTTATTATCTAATCGGAAAGTCTTCAATAATTTGTTAGCATTTTCCCAAGTTTGATCGTGATCCAGGTCATAAGCCATAATCGTCAGATCAATGTGCTCTTTTAAAGTCAATTCTGGATAAAGGATTGGCATTTCTGGTACATAAGCGATCTTTTTACGATATTTTTCCACATCGTCATGCAAACTTATTCCATCAATTAGGATCTGACCGCCACGAGGAGTCAATAAGCCAATGATATGCTTAATTGTCGTAGATTTACCGGCACCGTTCAGACCAATCAAACCTACTACTTGACCATTTTCAACTGTAAAGGTTTCTTTTTTTAAAACTGATACTTGACCATATCCACCGGTCAATTCTTTTACTTCTAAAGTCATGGTTTAAACCACCTATATCTGTTTTTAATAATGTTATTATGATAGCATTATAGTAAATATTATGCTGTTTTTTGAAAGGAGAAATTTTTTATGGATGACTGCATTTTTTGTAAAATTATTAACAATGAAATTCCTAGTACCACTATCTATGAGGACGATGATATCAAAGCTTTCTTTGATATTTCTCAAGTGACGCCGGGACACACTTTGGTTGTTCCTAAAAAGCACGTTCAAGACATCTTTGCTTATGACGAAGATCTAGCTGCTCGTGTCTTCAAAAAAGTACCGATGATTGCACGTGCCATCAAAGCTTCTAATCCAAAGATCATTGGAATGAACATTTGCCAAAACAATGGCGAGATCGCCTATCAAAGTGTAATGCATTCACACATTCACTTAGTCCCTCGTTATTCAAAAGACGACGACTTCTCAATGCACTGGGGCGATAATACTGGCCTTGCAAGCAATGAGGAACTGCAAGCACGTGCCGACAAGATCAAACAAAACTTGGAGGACTAATATGAAATTTTTTGCAGGTTTTACAATTGGCTCGATTTCTGGAATCGCCATTCAATTATTTCAATCAAAAGACAAACTTACTAATCTCAATGATACCAAGTTATTAAAGAATATTAAAGATTTTAAAGACATCTTAGCTGATCTGCAAAAAAACTCAGCCGTAGTTCCAGAAGTTATGTCAGATCTCAAAAATGATTTGACGGAATACACTCAAAGCATACAACCTGACGTCTTGGAGCTACAAAATTCTTTACAAGAGTTACATGAAAATCTCGATAAGTTCAACAAAATGTAGAACTAAATATGAATTTTTTATGATTTTTTCTTAAAATGATAAACTATTCACTTTATTTTATGGTAGTCTTTTCAGTTGTAGACATATTAATTAAGGATGTGTAAAGATGAATAAACGATTAACTAAATGGATCTTGGCTATTGCCGGTCTATTTATGATTACTGTTGTAGCAGGTTGTTCAAGTAATAAAACTGTTGCCACGCTTAAAGGCGGCAGAATTACTCAACAAGAATACTACGATGAAATGAAGACTTCTTCAGCTGGTAAGCAAACATTGCAAACAATGGTAATTACTAAAGCTTTGGAAGACCAATATGGCAAGGATGTATCCACAAAACAAGTAAATAGTGAATACAACAAGTACAAGAGCCAATATGGTTCATCATTTAGTCAAATTCTTCAACAAAACGGTATGACAACTGCCCAATTTAAGAAGAATATTCGTACTAACCTTCTTACAAAAGTTGCTTTGAAGAAGAACAAGACTGTTACAAACAGCGACCTTAAGAAAGAATGGAAGAGTTACCAACCTAAGATTACTGTAGCTCAAATTCTTGTAAGTAAAGAAGACACTGCTAAAGAAGTTATTACTAAACTTCAAAACGGTGAAGACTTCAGTAAGCTAGCTAAAGAATATTCAACTGACTCAGCCACAAAGAACAATGGTGGTAAGATGGATGCTTTCGATAACGACAGCACAAGCGTTGATACAGACTTCAAGAAGGCTGCATACAAACTTGACAAAGTCGGCGATTACACAGAAACACCTGTTAAAACTTCATACGGTTACAGCGTAATCAAACTTCTTAAGAAACCTGCTAAGGGTAAGATGAGCGATCACACTGCTGAACTTAAATCTAAGATCTATGCTTCATGGATGCAAGATTCAACTGTAATGCAAAAAGTTATTTCTAAAGTCTTGAAGAAGGCTGATGTTTCAATTAAGGACAAAGACTTGAAGGATGTTCTTTCTGGTTATGTCTCATCATCTTCATCAAGTAAATAATGATGATTAACTTAAGATACCCAAAACTGGGTATCTTTTTTTTATCCTGAATATTAAAAATCGTCTGGCAAAGATTTTTTTATCCGACTATTAACTATTGATGAATGAAAAAGTTTGTTTTTTCTAAGATTATTTTGCAATAGCCCGATACAATTTGATCAATAATAATTATAATTAGAAGGGACATTAATAAGACGTGACTCAAGACGATTGCACCCTTTTTACCAAATAATCGTCTTTCAGGTCATGCTTTTATTAACCATAACTAATTATCTTTTGAAAAAGTCTTAACTTTTTTTGGGCGAATTATCCTTCAATAATTGCTGGCATCAGCCTTTTTAGACGAAACTATAGCTTGTTTTATCTTTGGCAACAACGCTATTATATGAGTGGAACAATATTCAGCTTTTATTAGGAGGACTATTTCTATGGCAATTAAACGAGTTAAAGATCCCTTAGTTTACAGACGAATTTTACTAGCTGTCGATGAGGATGACCAAGCTTCAACTACCAAGGCTTTTCGCTTTGCGATGACACTGGCTCAAGATTACGACGCTAACCTAGGAATTGTTTCTGTAATGGAAAGTGAAGATATAAATATTTTTGATTCTTTAACACCAACTAAAATTGATGAAAAACGAAAAGAATTAAATAAAACTATTGATTATTATGTCCAAGCTGCAAAAGATAATGGTTTGAGTAATGTCGAATCGCTGCCTTATGAGGGGGGCGACATCGACGATGTTATCTTAGATCGTGTGATTCCAGATTTTAATCCAGACTTGATCGTAACTGGTGCCGATACGCAAGCTCCTCACTCGAAAATTTCTGGTGCAATCGGACCTCGTTTAGCTAAACATGCACCTGTGTCAGTCATCGTCGTCCGTTAACGGGAACCTCACTAGTAGGATTAACATACTACGAAAAGAGGCCTTGTCACTTTGAAACACCAAAAGGATTCAGAACAAGAGAATAAATTCATTGAAGATACCGGAACGACTCGTAAAAGTCTCGATGAAATCAATGGATCCATTGAAGTACCCGACAATGCTGGCTACTTCAAAACACTTTTAGCATATACCGGACCTGGTGCTTTAATTGCCGTCGGTTATATGGACCCCGGAAATTGGATCACCTCGATCGGTGGTGGTGCTCAATTTAAGTACACTTTATTGAGCGTTGTTTTACTGTCCAGTTTAATTGCAATGCTCTTGCAAGCCATGTCAGCCCGCTTAGGTATCGTAACCGGACGAGACTTAGCCCAATTGACCCGAGACCGAACTTCAAAGACTGGTGGTCTAATTCTCTGGGTAATAACTGAACTAGCTATCATGGCGACTGACGTGGCCGAAATCATCGGTTCTGGTATCGCTTTGGAATTATTGTTTGGTTTCCCACTGATTGTCGGAATTACTATTACTGCCTTTGATGTCTTGATTTTATTATTCTTAATGCGTTTAGGATTTCATAAAATTGAAGCCATTGTGGCAACTTTAGTGGCGGTGATCTTATTTGTCTTTGCCTATGAAGTTTTCCTATCTAAACCTGATGCATTAGGCGTTTTAGGTGGTTACGTTCCTCGGGCAAAGATTTTGACCAACCAGCCAATGCTTTACATGGCATTAGGTATTGTTGGTGCAACCGTTATGCCCCACGATTTATACCTTGGTTCGTCAATCTCACAGACACGTAAATATGATATTCACGATGAAGCTTCGGTCAGAAAAACGATCCGTTTTACCATTGCTGATTCCAATATTCAACTGACGATTGCTTTTGTCGTTAACAGCCTCTTATTGATTTTAGGAGCTGCCTTATTCTTTGGTACCCACAGTGAATTAGGACGTTTTGTCGACTTGTTCAACGCTTTAAGCAATCCTAAAATCGTCGGTGCAATTGCCAGTCCGATGTTGAGTATGCTATTTGCAATCGCGCTGTTAGCATCTGGTCAAAGCTCAACTATTACTGGTACTTTAGCCGGACAAATGATCATGGAAGGTTTCATTCACTTACGGATGCCATTGTGGGCTCAACGTTTGCTCACTCGTTTGATCTCTATCACCCCTGTTTTGGCTTTTGCCATCTATTACAAAGGAAATGAGGCCAAAATTGAAAGCTTATTGACCTTCTCACAAGTATTCTTGTCTGTTGCCTTGCCATTTGCCATGATTCCGTTAATTCTCTTTACTAGCGATAAGAAACTAATGGGACCTTTTGCCAATCGCCCTTGGGTCAAATATTTATCTTGGATCATTGCTGTTATCTTAATTATTTTAAATATTCAGTTGATTTGGCAAACTTTATTTTAAATTCTAGTGGTTAAAACACAATTCTAGACCTAAAAATCCACCTGATTCTAAACCTTAGAATCAGATGGATTTTTTATTATGCTTTATTGTGATTATAAAATGAACGGTTATCTAAACCAAAGATTCTCTCAGAGAATTGACCTTTATCAGTCTTTTCCAAGGCTTTAGTGATCATGTTGATTGAAGCATCCATCATATCAATTTCATGCAAAACTTCTGCTTCCAATAACTTAGGACGCTCTGGTGAACCATATTCTAACAAGCCATGATGCGAGAGGATCATGTGCCGCAAAAGAATCATATCTTCACTATCTAAGTTGATTTTCAAATCCTCTGCCGCCTTAACGATCTCCTCGTCAACAATCGTAATATGACCTAGCATATTACCCTCAAAGGTATATTCGATATCCAAATTGCCTGTCAATTCAATAATTTTGCCAAAATCGTGCAAGCAGGCTCCTGCAATCAATAAGGCTCGGTCAATTTGAGGATAGAGGTCAGATATTTTTTCAGCTATCCGAACCATGCTCAAAGTATGATAGGCTAAACCACCCTGAAAATCATGATGATTGACTTTGGCTGCCGCACTTGTAAAGAAGCGGTCATGATACTTTTTGAATAGATATCTCACAATTCGATTCCAGGCACCATTAGTGATCTGTAAAAAGATGTCATCAAACTCAGCTTCCATTTCAACTCGTTTTATAGGTGCTGTCTGCACAAACTGTGACATGTCTACCGTATTAGGATCTAATAGTCCTAGACGAGTGATATTGACTTGAGGCTTGCCTTGATACAAGTCACGACGTCCTTCTAGTTGTACCACGGTACCAACTTTAAAGCGCTTGGCGTCCTCTTCACTGGCATCCCAATATTTCCCAGGGATTTGACCAGTCTTATCTTCAAAGACTAATGACAAGAAGTTTTTACCATTTTTAACCAAACGAAAGTCTGATCGTTTGATGATCACCTCTAAACTCATATCGTCGCCCTTATTAAAATCAATTATATGCTTCAACAACTTCTGGTTCCTCCAACTTCAAAATATGGTCATCAGGAATTTCCTTAGGTTGGTTCGCAGTTACGTAAATTACCTGATTAGTCTTGGCGATTTCCTTAATTAATTTGAAAACATTCTCGGTTCGAGAGAGGTCAAAATCAACAAAGGCATCGTCGATCAATATTGGCAATTTGATCAAGTCAGAAATTTCGGTCACAAAAGCCAATCTCAAGGCAAGATACAACTGAATCGTAGTCGCCTTTGATAACTCATGGACGTCAAAATTATTCTTGGTCGCACTCATTACAGCAATATTCTTATCTTTAAAGTTAATTTTGACATAGTGACCATCGGTCAACAAGTTGAAATATTGCGTAGCTTGAGCAATCATCTTAGGATAACGGTTTTCTGTAGCAATATTGAGCATATTCCGAATCCATTCACTGGCTAACTTGTGCGAGATCCATTCGTCATAATTATCAATAATATCTGCTTTATTCTGAGCCAACTCGGCCACAATATGTTGATATTGCTGATTATCGAAGATCTGTTGCATCTGTTCTTTCAGGGAACCCATCTGTCGACTCAACTGGTTATTCTTGTCAGATAAAGCATCTTTTTGAGCCACCGCCTGATTTAATTCACTCAACAACTGATCATGCGTAGCATATTTTTGTAATAATTCCAGATCATTGCCCAAAAAGGCTTGATCTTGCTTGATTTCAGTCAGGAATTTTTGATTTTCAACTTGTTGGGTATGCATGCGGGTAAAAGCATTCATATTGACAGCTTGGTACTTTTGAAGAATGGCAAAAATCTCTTGATTTAACTCTTTCAAACGAACTGTCCGTTCTTGATCGACCCGCTCATTTTCGGCTTTATTTTGTTCTGCTAAATCAGCCTTAGCTTTGATCTGATCCAAACGGTTAAAGTATTTTTCAATTTGTTCATTGTAATTATCGTCACGATAAGATTCATCGATCACATTCAATTCCAATAAAATCTTCCGCCATTTATTCAAGTCAACTTCAATTGATTTGATACCGTCAACCAGACCATTTTGGGTCGTATGATAATTATCGAGGGCAATTACCGTACCTTGAATGCCTAAAATAACTTCCCGTTTTAAACCTTGATAGCCTTTTTGTTTGATAAAGTCATACTTTTCAAAATCATCAGTTCCATTTTGTTGTTCTTGATACCAGTACCAGACACCACCAGCAATCGCGGCAATGATGAACGGCCAGCGAAGTGGATTGACGATAAAGGCCAGAATCACAGCAACCCCACAGACTATTAGCGGCAAATTGTTGCTCTTTTTAGCACTTGGGGTCAGTTTTTCGATCTCATCCCCAGTCAATGGCAACATGTGCTCTGTCAATTCCGGATGATTTTGGAACAATTGATCAACTTGTGTATCAACTTTCAACAGCTTGGAATTCATATCATCGCGGTGAAATTGCAGATTCTGCAACTCAAACTTCTGGTTACGGACATAGTCCAAACGTGTTTGATTGATCTGGTAATTATTTAAAATATTCTTCTCAACATTATCCAAATCGGCTAATTTGTTAGTTGTGGATGTCTCTTTCAATGTACTTAGTTCTTGATTGGCTTGAAGAACCCGCTCCCAATCCCCACTATCGATCACTGGAGTGGCGGTTTGTTGAAAATGATTATTTTGTTGAAAACGCTCGTACCGAAGCCACTTCTTATCTAAATTACGCAGATTATTTTCAGTTGCACTCGCCTGTTTTAACGATTGTTCATTCTTTTCAAACTCATTCTGGGTTGCTTGCAACTCTTGTTCAACTCTTTGATAAGCTACCTGCTGATTTTCAATTTCAGATTTTTGGCTCAACAGCTCGTCTCGACGTTTCAAGTCAACTGTTAGCGTTTGCTTTTGACCACGTGGTTTGTATATATCGTCAGCAACGTGCTCAATGTTGTCAGCGGCGACTAACCATTCCTTACTCCCGACCGCTCCAATCGACATGATCTCTGTTTCAAGCTTCTTTTCATCGAGACCATAAATCGACAAAATATTCTTATCATCAAAGAGATGAGTACTTTCGTAATCTTCCTTATTAAAACTGCCAACAATTTCTGTCAGCAAACTATTAGGAACTAACTGATCGTCATGGTATAAGGTCAACTCTCCGTCGCCTTTACCATCAACTCTTTTGACCGTCCAAAAGCTGCCATCTGAAGCCTTAAAAATCAACTCGCCGCCATACTTACTGCCATTATGGGGTTTATATTGTAAAAACTTGTTCTCGCCTCGTGCGGAGGCAAAGCCAAACAAAATACTCTCAATAAAATGCAACAATGTCGTTTTACCGGCCTCGTTGGCTCCAAAAATAACTTGATAATCTTGTTCAAAGTTAAACTTTTGGTCGACCCATTTGCCGAAGCCATAAATATTCGCCTTAACTAATTTCACGATTATTCTCCAGTATATTTTTGATTAATTGTATTGCGAGTCATTTCCGTTATAACTTTCAAGAAATCCGGATCGTTGATATGATCACGAATGATACTTGATGAATACAATTTAGTATCTAAATCTTTGATTTTGTCTAAATCAATTGTCATCCTTTGGGCTTCATCCCAATATCGTTGATCAATTTGAGCCAATTGTGGATTGTCATTAAACTTCAAATAAATTTTATAGAGGACACTTGCAGTCTCCATTTGATTGAAATGCTGCAAGACTTCATTTCGTTCTACCGTCTTTAGAACATCGCTATTTAAGTTTTGAGCATTGTTGATCGTCAACGTCAATAGCACATTAGACGTCACTAACAAATCTGAGATCCGAGTGATCAAAGAATCAACAGTATCATCGCTCTTAGCATTCAAGACAGCCTTATCCCACGTATAAACGCTGCTCTTAACGAATTTTAATTCAGTTTGATGATTTGCTTGTGAAACAATATAAAAGCCCTTAGGAGTCGTATCGTTTTGATTACGGCCTTGAATATCGCCAGAATATACTACAAGAGGATTTTGGTGAAGGATCTGCCGTTTATGAATATGGCCTAAAGCCCAGTAATCATAACCTTTAGCTAACAATTCACTGACTTGAAAAGGTGCATAATTATCGTCACCAACACCAGCATGCAAAATCCCAATCTGATAATCGAAATCCCCACGCTGTGGATACTCTTGAATCATCGCCTGATTAACATGTTGTTGATGATAGCTAAAACCAGTCAAACCAACTCTTTGACCATCTTGAGTCACCTGTTCAAAAGTCTGAACTTCTTCACCAAAAACTTTTACATTGCTTGGAAACTTTACGACAGCAAAATTATTCCGATAATAATCATGATTACCGTAAATTAAATAAACCTTAATATCGGCCTGATTCAACTTTTCAAATTCATCACGCAAAAACATCTGGGCTTTTAATGAGCTGTCCGTATCATCAAAAATGTCCCCCGCTAGAATCACAAAATCGACCTTCTGTTCGATCGCAGTGGTAAACATTTGCTTAGCAGCTTGATAAGTCGATTGTTGTAACTGTTTTTGCAGATCTTTTGAAAAATTGCTAATGCCGACAAAAGGTGTATCTAAATGTAAGTCTGCTGCATGCAAAAATTTCATTTTAAAGCTCCCTTGTAAAAGAAAAGGACTTGAGCAAATTACTTAAGCCCTAAGTCCTTGTTATTAATTTTGATAAATTTCAGCGATAGGTTTTGAAATGATCTTGTTCAATTCATCCATCATTGAGTTCATCTTTTGCTCTTTTTCCATTAAGTTTTGGATTTCAGTGTAATTTGAAAGTTGGTCTGTTAATTCACGCATTGCATTAATGTCTTCGTCAGTAATTTCTTGACCTTGCATTTGCTTTTGTTGAAGTTCAAATTGTTTATTTTGTACTTTGTCAAAAAGCTTGTAAGCGAGGTCGTTGGCTTTAACAGCTTCGAAAGCAAGCTTTAATTCAGCAACCTCTGTTGTCTTTCTCAAATCTTGTTCGAGTTGATTAGCACTATCGTAAATGTTCATAAAGTCCTCCTATTGACCAAAAAAGTTCTTAATATCATTATACCATTGTGAAGCTTTATTTTTAATGTTGTTTACTCCATCTTGAATAGATTTAGTAATATCTGAATTGCCACTATCGGAATTATTGTCCTCAGCTAATTTAGCTGCATCTTTAACTCCAAAATCAGTTTCTTCTGTATCTGGTAAAATACCCGTCATCTCATCTTTGAACAAGGCAGATAAACCATTTTCACTTGCTCCAGGCAAGAAATGATCTTTATCCGTCTTGTCAAAACCGATCCAACTGGCAACAACTACGTCTGGCGTGTAACCGATCATCCACTGATCTTTAGTTCCAGCATAGCCGTATGAATCAGGAACTTCGGTACTACCAGTTTTACCAGCAATCTGATAGTTTAATGGCTTCGCTAGTTTACCAGTTCCCTCGTTATAAACGCCTAGCATCATACTAGTCATTTCTTTAGCAGTATTCTTACTAATAATCTGTTTGTTTGATGTGTCGGTATTATTCACGATCACAGTTCCCGTTGAATCAACGATTTTAGTAATAAAGTGAGTATTGGCCAACTTACCTTCATTGGCAAAGGCCGTATAAGCTCGTGCCATTTGTAAAGGATTGACCCCTGTCGTCAACCCACCCAGTGCCAAAGCTAAGTTTTGGTCATTTTTATGAACTTTGATACCGAAGTTCTCGACTGAATCCACACCCTTTTTCACACCGATCTTATCGAGTAAAGCCACGGCAGGAATATTCTCACTTTGATAGAGGGCTTTATACATTGGGATAGTCTTTGAATACAAGCCATCCGCATTAGTTGGGGCATACTTATTCTTACCAAAAGTCGTGATTTCATTAGGAAGCTCTGAATCATAACTGTAACCATTCTCAATTGCTGGCGTATAGACAGCTAATGGTTTGATAGTTGAACCAGGTTGTCGTTGCATTTGACTTGAGGTAGCACGATTATAACCACGGAAAGTATGGTCGCCTCGACCACCAACAACAGCCAAAATACCGCCATTCTTAGGATTGACCGCAATAGAAGCCCCTTGGACTTTAGTACCATCGCTGGCATTAGATGGGAAGAGATAACTTTTATCAAACGTCGACTGCATTGAACTTTGCATTTTTTGATCAAGCGTCGTGTAGATCTTATAGCCCTTGTTCAAAATATCGTCTTCCTTTAAGCCATACTTGTTGACCGCTTCATCGATGACGGCGTCAAAGAAATAAGGATATTTGTACGAACTGCTGACTTCATAATTGTCATTCACACTGATAGGCGTATTCTTATAATATGAGGCCTGTGAAGCTGTCAATTTCTGATTTTGGACCATCAAATCGAGAACCAAATTACGTCTGGCAGTTGAATTTTTCAAACTATCGATAGGATTATAAGCATTTGGTGCTTTCAATATCCCGGCTAAAACCGCAGCTTCAGCTGGATCAAGTTCAGAAGCATTTTTCCCAAAATACTTTTCGGACGCATCTTGAACGCCCCAGACTCCGTTACCAAAGTATGCGTTGTTCAGATACATCGTGATGATTTCTTTTTTAGAATACACATGATTGATTTCAATCGATAAGAAAAGTTCCTCACCTTTTCTTGAAAGTGTCTGTTTTTGTGTCAAAAGCGAATTCTTAGCCAACTGTTGGGTCAAAGTACTACCACCACCGGAAATACCATGATGGATCAAATATCCCAAAGCAGCTCTAATATAACCTTTGATACTGAATCCTGGATTGGTCCAAAATGTTCGGTCTTCAGTTGAAGTAACAGCATTTTGGATATTTTTGGAAATCTTGTCGTAACTAACATACGTACCTTTGTTAGCGTATAATTGACCGGCATTATCGCCGTCTTTATCGATAATTGTCGTCTTTGTTTGTAAAGATGACTGTAAATCTTGAACGTTGCTAGTTTTAGCCTTAAAAGTCCAGTAACTACTCAAAACTAAAATTAACGTTAAAACCAGTAAGATTATCCAACGAGTTAATTGGAATCTCTTCCAGTATTTCTTGATAAAGGACCAAGCAACTAGTAATTTGGGTTTTAACCAATCCCAAAAACCATTGTTATTATTCATTGTTTAAATACCTCTGTATAAGAACAAATTTTATCACATTATTGCTCTATTTTATAAATTACTCGCAGAATCTTTAAGGAGTCGACACCAAATGTACCAAAAAATTGTGACCTATCACCGCGAAAACAATGAAGTTCTTACACTTCGAGAGCTCTTAAAAAAATGGCTCATTCCCAAAAAATGGCAACATTTTTTTAGAATCCAACAAGACGTTTTGATCAACGGACATTACCAGCCTTTCAATACAATTGTCAATGACCGCGACCAAATTACGTTGAATTTTAATTTTCCACCACGAAGCGCCCAAACTTATTTACCGGGCAACGACAATGTAGACATAGTCTATGAAGATAACGACATCCTAATAGCTAATAAACCGGCGGGAAAAAAGACTCACCCCAATCTTGCTAGTGAAAGTGACTCCTTAATGAACGATGTTGAATCATACTTAAAGAATGGTCATCCCTATATGGTCCATCGCATCGACATGGAGACCTCAGGTTTAGTCTTGATCAGTAAAACTCCTTACCTGGTCCCTATCTTTAATCGCCAGCTCAGCACTAAGACGCTCCATCGAGAATACCTGGCGTTAGTAAACTTAGACAGCCCCATCCAAAACAGTGGCACGATCGACCTTCCCATTGCTCAAGACCCGACCGACGTCCGCAAAAGAATTGTCGCAACAGATGGTCTCAGCGCCCAAACAGATTTTCAAGTCATCAAAAAAACCTCAAAATTTGCCTTACTAAAATTGAATCTACACACGGGTCGAACTCATCAGCTACGAGTTCATTTAGCATTTAATCACTGGCCGATCGTCAATGATCCACTCTACAATCCTCATCCAAAAAAAGGTGAAATGGCTCTTTTCGCCCACAAATTAACCTTTCAGCAACCTTTCTCCAATCAAAATAAAATTATTCAAGCAAAGTTATCAGAAAATATGTATAATTTAATATGTGCTGATTTAAAGCAACCAAAAAGCTCACCTAATCCCGACAATTAGGTGAGCTCTTCTTTTATGTTCAGAAAGAAGTTTTAGGAGTGATTTTTTCATGACTCTTTCTGAGATAAACTATCGTTAAAAGACTGACATAACTAGTTTGATAATCGCCCCGACAGCAATTAAGAAAATATACGTTACGGAGAATTTACCGACAGCTTTGATTACTAAAGGATAAGTTTTGGTTTTCACTTGTTCCTTCAGATAAGGACGAAAGTCGTCCCAGATGTTTGGATAAAGCAGCACGATCAATAGTGTAATGTAAGGTACTACTTTTGTTAAAGCTAAAATTGGCACTAATAGGAAGGCTAATGACCAACTAGCTTTGAATAAACTCAAAGCGTTGGCTCTACCAATTCTAGCCACCAAAGTATGGCGACCATTTTTTACGTCTGCTTCAAGGTCCGAAGTGCCATTACTCAACTCTGCACAGAAAAAGGCAAAAGTATTAGGTAAACTGACTAGGATTACCGAAATGGCAGTACTTGAATCAAACTTAGCTGTTCCCCCTAGCCCTAAATAAGTATAGGCTAAAGGAATTAGCTGGCTAATGGCAATAGCCACCGCTGCTTCCCCAAAGATAGTTGAGTTCAGTGGCTTAGGACCTGCTGAATATAACAAACCGATTGCTACCCCAATGACACCAATCACAAGAGTAACCCAACCCGTCCGATAAATCAGAAAAACCCCAATAATTAATGGAAAAATGGCCAAACCGAGCATCCATTTTTTGACTATTGCCAGTGATTCACGATTAATACCAATAGTGCTGATTTTTTGGCGATACTCTTCACTTTTTGAGTTCTTATAATCCATATAATTATTGTGAAAGTTAATAAATAAATGAATAAAGAAGACGGCCACAAAACCTAAAATTCCGTTTAAAAAATTGAAGGTTCCGTAATTTAAATAAGTAAAACAGATTGCTAATATAAACCACGCCACGTCTAGCGTGGTCGTTTTTATCTCTGAAAGTTCGTCAAAAAGTTGTCTATTCAAAACTAATCCACCTTACATTTCTTCTGGAGCTTTAACCCCTAGAAGTCCCAATGACATTTGTAAGACGATTGAAACTGATTTAACTAAAGCTAATCTGGCTTGTAGACCATCATCGTCTGCCAAAATCTTGCTGTGAGCATAGTATTGGTTAAAACTCTTGGCAAGTTTGAGAACATATTTGGCAACTACAGAAGGTTCATATTCTTTAGCAGCACGTTCTACGACATTTGGGAAATCTTGGAGTAATTTGATTGTATCCCAAGCTTCAGGATCTGTCACTGCAAGGTCTTTTCCGTCACCAAAGTTAACTTCTTTTGCTTTTCTCAAAATACTCAAGGCACGGGCATTTGTATATTGAACATAAGGACCAGTTTCACCTTCAAAACGAACAACTTCTTCAAGATTAAAGTCGAAACTATCACGACGGTCATTCTTCAAATCATGGAAGACAACCGCACCGACACCAACTGCTTCGGCCACGGCATCTTTATTCTTAAGATCTGGGTTCTTTTCTTCGATTTGTTTCTTAGCAAGATCTACCGCATCGTTAAGCACGTTTTCGAGCAAGATAACACGACCAGAACGCGTTGAAAGTTTCTTACCGCCAGTTGTGATCAAACCAAATGGGATGTAATCAATATCATCTGACCAATCGTAGCCCATCTTCTTCAAAACGATCTTTAATTTCTTAAAGTGTTCTGCTTGTTCTGAACCAACAACGTAAAGTGATTTAACAAAGTCGAAGGTGTCTTTACGGTACTTAGCAGCAGCCAAGTCACGAGTGATGTAAAGTGTGGCACCGTCAGTCTTCTTGATCAAAGCTGGTGAGAGATCGTATTCTGACAAGTCAACGATTTCAGCACCACGACTTTCTTTGAGCAAACCTTTTTCTTCAAGTGTATCAACGATGGCATCCATCTTGTCGTTGTAGAATGATTCACCAGTAAAGTGGTCGAATTGAACATCTAGTCGATCGTAGATCTTTTGGAATTCCTTTAGTGAAAGATCTTTGAACCATGACCACAATGCCAAAGCTTCTTCATCGCCATCTTCCATCTTCTTGAACCATGCACGAGCTTCATCGTCTAATTCTGGTTTCTCTTCAGCTTCCTTGTGGAAACGAACGTAATACTTCAAAAGGTTATTGATAGGATCAGCTTCAACTTCTTCAACTGAACCCCAAAGTTTGTAACCAACGATCAATTTACCGAATTGAGTTCCCCAATCACCCAAGTGATTGATCTTAACTGGTTGATAATTTAGTTTTGAAATAATCTTAGCAATGGAATTACCAATTACAGTTGAACGTAAGTGACCCATTGACATTGGTTTAGCAATATTAGGTGATGACATATCGATTGGCACATTACGGCCTTTACCATCATCAGCATTACCATATTGATCTTTTTGAGTTAAGACTTCGTGTAAGACGTCTTCTGAAAAGGATTTTTTATCAAGGAAGAAGTTGATATATGCTCCAGTGTTAACTACCTTTTCAAAATCAGTGGCATCAATTTTGCCAACTAATTCTTCAGCGATCATGTTAGGAGCCTTGTGCATTGTCTTTGCCAAAATAAAAGTTGGGAATGCGTAATCGCCAAGATCAGATGTCTTAGGTTTTTCAATCAAATCAGCAACTTGTTGCTCTGTAATTTCTGCTGGTAAAACTTGCTTTAATGCCTTTACTACTTGTTGTTTAAAATCCATATTTTCCTCCTTTAGATAAAAAAAACGCCTCTTTTAATAAACAATTCGTTTATTAAAAGAGACGAGATTTCCCGCGGTACCACTCTAATTGATTAATATCCACTCATTAATTGTATTATTTAAATTTAAGAAGAAGGGTGCGACTCGATCTTAAAATTGACTAACTCTCACCAACCATAGTCTCGCTGAAATTCTACTGATCAATTAATCCTTCTTTTGCAAAAATATGATAGCACATAAAATTCACAATAACAATAATTATTTGTGAATAACTGTTCCCTTGTTACCGGCAATAATCTCTTTAACATCATCAAGAGCACCGATAACTGCAGGCTTACCAGTAGCTTTTACAAAGGCTACAGCAGCTTGTACTTTAGGCATCATACTGCCTTTAGCAAATTCATCATTGTCAATATGTTTTTGAATCTCATCAGCAGTTACATCAAAAATCTCTTCTTGATCAGGCTTGCCAAAGTTATAGAATACCCCACCAACAGAAGTTAAGATAATCAATTGATCAGCATCGACCAATTGAGCAATCTTAGAAGCACCAAAATCTTTATCGATAACTGCTTCTTTACCGATCAAACGGTCGCCATCTTTAACAACAGGAATACCGCCACCACCAGCAACGATTGGAATAACACCTGCTTTTGAGATAGCTTCAATGGCTGGATATTCATTGATTTCAACTGGTTTTGGTGAAGGAACAACACGACGATATCCACGACCAGCATCTTCAACGATCGTCCAGTCAGGATGTTCAGCTTCTAGACTAGGAACTTCATCCTCTGTATAAAATGGTCCAATTGGTTTTGTAGGATCGCTGAAAGCTGGATCATCTTTATCAACAATTGTTTGTGTGATCAAAGTTACGACTTGTTTGTCGATATTATTCTTCAACATAACTTCTTTCATAGCGTTTTGGAACCAGTAACCGATACTACCTTCAGTCATTGCTCCACAAGTATCTAGTGGCAAAGCTGGATTCTTTTCACTATCAGCAGCTGCTTGTTGCAATAGCAAATTACCAACTTGTGGGCCATTACCGTGAGTGATGATCAAATCTTTGTCACTCTTAACAAATTCAACTAGTGATTCACAAGTCTTTTTAACAGCAAGTTGTTGAGCTTTGGCACTTGCGTCAGTACTCAAAATAGCATTGCCACCTAGGGCAACAACGACACGTTCTTTTGTCATAATATCTTTCTCCTCAAAACATCGTAAGTTTTAATTTTTTTGTAAGTAGTCTCCCAAAATTGCTAATCCCTTAGTCAAAGTTTCATGAGGTGCACAGTAACCTAGTCTGGCATAGCCGGGCACATCGAAAGCTTCACCTGGCACTAATAGAACTCCAGTATCCTTCAATAGATCACGACAGAAATCTAAACTCGACTTCTTAGTCTCTAGTTTGACGAAAGAAGTTGAAACACCATTTGGAAAGACGCAGCTAATTTTTGGAGTCTTTTCGACCCAATCTTTAAAGTAAGCTAAATTATCCAAAACGATTTTCTTATTTCTTGCCAAGACTTTATCTCTATTTTCCAAAATCAAGCAGGCCATTTGATCACTGAAAACACCTGAACAGATCATCGTATAATCACGATACTTACGGAAAATATCCGCTAATTCACTATTGGTAGCTGTCCATCCTACACGAATACCTGGCATTGAATATGTTTTTGAAAGGGAATTTGTTGAGATTCCTTTATCATAGAGATCAATGATTGGTGCAAAATCAACTGAATCATCGAAAGGCAAGTAAACCTCATCGACTAAAATATATGCGCCAACTGACTTAGCAACTTCCACGACTTGTTCCAAGAACTTCTTATCGAGGATCGTTCCAGTCGGATTATTGGCATTATTGATACAAATCATCTTGGTATTTGGTCGAATCAAGGATTTCAGTTCCTCAATATCGGGATACCAATTTTTATCTTCACGTAATTTCCAAAAGCTGACTTCTGCGCCAAGAGAACGTGGAATATCATACAGCTGTTGATAACTTGGATAGACACTGATGACATGATCGCCTGGTTCGATCAATGAGTAAATGGCCAAAAGATTGGCTCCAGTTGCACCATTGGTCTGCAAAATATTATCAGGGTCAACATTCTTATAGAGTCGACTGACCTCTTTTTTAAAAGTTGGTGATCCTTCGATCCAACCATAATTCATTTTCTGTTCATCAAGTTGTTGATAAATATCAGCTTGAGTCAACTGTTGAATTTCATTCATTGAAAATGATGTAATTGTACTTTGAGCTAAATCATACTTAGCTTCTCTTTCATGAACATTTAACCATTCTTCGACGCCAAACCCTGGTATCTTCATAAAAACACTTCCTAAATTTTGATTGATCCAGTAGCAACCATAACGATACTGATGATTGCAAAGGCTACTATCAAGATAGACCAGATTATTTCTGAAGTTGTTAGTTTTCCACCATCAAGGTTGTAATCTTTCTTAGCCCGATAATAGAAATAAATTCCTGGTAAATAACCGATACAAACTAACATCAAGAAATGTAAACCAGCTAAGATGATCGCAATAATTTGAAAGCCGGCTGTGAATATACCAATCCACAGTTGCTTAGTTTCTTTTCTTTCCCATGAGAATTTGATTTGGAATAAACCAACAAAAATATAACAAACAACGATTGCAGCTGTACAAAGTGATAACGCAAAATTATACGCTTCACTTGAGAACAAAAGAATGACCAAGAAGACTTGAATCAAACTGGCTGTTAGGATTAACGAGAACGTTGGTGCACCATTTTTATTCTTACGTCCAAACGATGCGGGTAACATTTTCTCTTCCGCCATTAACATTGTCGTATCTGCTGGCAACATCGTCCATGATAGCCAAGAACCCAGAATGGCAATAATTAGACCTATACCAATAAAGGCACCGCCCCATTTACCGACCATATCTTGGAAGATATACAACATTGCTGGTTGATTGATTTTTGCCAATTCATTTTGAGACATATAACCGTATGGTAAAACTGAAGCCAAAACATAAATTACTAACAAACTGATGATACCAATGATTGTAGCTTTACCAGCTTCGCTCTTATCACGAGCTCTGGATGAAAGCATACTTGCACCTTCAACACCAACGAAAACCCACATCATGATCATCAAACATGATCTAAATTGAGTCGTCAAATCGGCTTTTCCAGCCACGCCACTAGCCACATTGGACCAGAAGTGAGCGGTAAAGATACCGCCTTTGAAGACGAAAATGGCAACGACGATGAAAGCGAATAATGGGATCAACTTACAGATTGTAATAATTGTGTTCATTGCCGCAGCTGATTCAACACCACGATTTACGATAAAGGTCAAAGACCATGAAACGATACTGGCAAAAATAATTGATGGTATGTTTTGACCACCTTTAAATATAGGAAAGAAGTAGCCCAGCGAACTCATCAAAACAGTCGCAAAAGCCACGTTTCCTAACCAAGCACTTAGCCAATAGCCCCAGCCACTGACAAATCCGGCAAAATTACCGAATCCAGCTTGAGCGTATGCTTGGATACCTTCTGACTCTGGTTTTTTCAATAATAGATTGTTTAAAGACATGGCTAACATCATAATTCCGAAGCCAACAACGATCCAAGCCAAAAGGACAGGTCCTGGAGCTGCTCCACCAGCAAGTGAACTAGTTAAAGTAAAAACTCCTGATCCAATCGAACTAGTGACTACCGCAGCCGTTAATGCTCCAAGTGATAGACCCTTTTTTTCTTCCATATTAATCATTCCTTTTTTTATTTACAGAATGAAAAAAGAGCCAACCATTAAGATTAGCTCTTCTCCAATAACTGATTAAACCTTAGGGATGAACAAGTTACCTAGAGTTGCCGCCATAATGGCTTTAATGGAGTGCATTCTGTTTTCAGCTTCTTCAAATTGACGTGCATATTTGCTTCTGAAGACTTCGTCTGTGACTTCCATTTCACTAAGACCATACTTAGCCTTGATGTCTTGTCCATACTTAGTATTTGTATCATGGAAAGCTGGTAGACAGTGCATGAAGATGATTTGATCATCTGGTTGACCTGTCTTTTTAATCATATCCATATTTACTTGATATGGTTTGAGCAATTTGATTCTTTCGTCCCATTGACTCTCTTCACCCATTGATACCCATACGTCAGTGTAAAGAACATTTGTGCCTTTCACACCTTCATCGATATTGTCAGTGATCATGAACTTGCTGCCAGACTTATCTGCATAAGCTTTAGCAGTATCGATCACGCTTTGATCTGGGAATAGTTCCTTAGGTGCAACGATGTGAATGTTTACACCAAGCATTGAACCCGTAACTAAGAAACTGTTAGCCATGTTGTTACGACCATCACCAACGAAAGTCAAAGTCTTACCTTTAATGCTGCCGAATGTTTCCTTCATTGTCATGAAGTCAGCTAGCATTTGTGTTGGATGCCATTCATCAGTTAAACCATTCCAAACTGGAACGCCTGAGAACTTAGCCAAATCTTCAACGGCTTTTTGTGAAAAGCCACGGAATTCGATTCCGTCAAACATACTGCCCAATACACGAGCTGTATCTTCAACACTTTCCTTACCACCAAGTTGAATATCATTTGCACCTAAGAATTCTGGGTGAGCACCCAAGTCGATAGCTGCTGTTGTAAAGGCTGAACGTGTACGAGTTGAATTCTTTTCGAATAGCAAAGCAATGTTCTTGCCTTCTAGGTAGTGATGAGGAATGCCCTTTTTCTTAAGAGCCTTCAAGTGAATTGCAAAATCAATTAAATATTCTAATTCAGCTGGTGTGTAGTCTTTTTCTGCTAAAAGACTTCTGCCTTGAAATACTGAGTTTTCTTTACCTTTATAGTCCAAAATCATTCCTCCTAGAGAATTCTACTTATTTAAGTCTTCACGAACGAGTGGCATACTCATGCAACGAGGGCCCCCACGACCACGTGATAATTCACTTGAAACAGTCTCCAATACCTTTAAGCCATGCTTTCTAAGGATTTCATTTGAGACGTAGTTTCTATCATAAGTAACAACAACACCTGGGGCAATTGCCAAGGTATTTGAACCATCGTTCCATTGTTCTCTAGGCGCGATGATTGGATCTGCATTACCTGTTGGGATCAAATCAAGATCGTCCAAGCCTAATTCTTTCTTCAAGACAGCTTTAAGATCTTGGTTGTGTTCGTATGTTAGTTCGCCATCTTTACCTGGATGAATTGTCCAAGTATCGATCTTGCCACCTTCACCAAGGATTCCTGGATGAACTGTAAATTGATCGTAATTGATCATTGTAAAGACAGTATCCAAATGCATCATAGCGTGGTTATGTGGAATCTTGATAGCAATAACAGTATCGTAATTGCTGTCTTTGAATAAGTTACGGGAAATATCTTCAATAGCTGTTGCTGATGTTCTTTGAGAAACACCAATAGCTAGAACATGATCACTAAGAACTAATTCGTCTCCACCTTCGATACGATGTGTGTGGTTTCTGTCGCGCCATACATGAAGTCCCTTATTAGCAAAACGTGGGTGATAATCAATAATTGCTTCCATAAACATTGATTCACGTTGTCTTGCAGCAAAGGTCATATGGTTAATGCTCAATCCATCACCAATTGAAGCAGCCGGGTCTCTAGTGAAATAGAGGTTTGGCATTGGATCCATGAAGAATGGATAATCCTCATCTTCAGCAGCACTAACTAGATCTGTTGGTTTGAAATCTAGATCGTTTTTACGAACACCGATCATCAATTGATTTACTAAAGCTTTAGAATCAAGACTCATCAAAAATTCTTTCAATGCATCATGATCTGCACCCTTAGCATAGTCGGATTCGCGAAGCATCTTTTCAACGAAGGCATCTTTGATATTGCCAGCGTCGATTGCTTCAGCAGCGAGATCTTCAAGATAAAGGACTTCGGTTCCGTTATCTCTTAGAATGTTTGCAAAATTGTCATGTTCCTTTTGAGCAATTGGTAAGTATGGGATGTCATCGAACAATAGTCGGGGCATTGTATCGGGGGTAATGTTTTCAACTTCCTGTCCGGGACGTTTCAACATTACTACATCCAATTTTCCAATTTCTGAAGTAACATGGATTGGCTTTGTCATAAAAAATCACTCCTTATTTTGAATTCCGTTACCAACACCCACTATATCTGACAGCCCTTACATTTGCAAGCGTTTCCAGTAAATTATTCCATTCTGAAATATTTTTTAATTTTATAAATTGTCATGATTGCTGCTATATTTGACAAGGACTAGCGCCAATTAAAATTTTTTTAATCTAAAATAAATTTTAAAAACTGCAATTTCCACCACTAAATTTTATAAATTATTTTCTGAAATAATAATTATTATAAAATATTGTTCAAAATAAAGATCATGAAATGCCTAAAAATAGTTGATAAATATTTAAAGAAACAAAAATCCCCAATAACTTCAGTGTTATCGAGGATTAAAGTTAAATTATCAGTAGTTAAAAATTATCGTTCTATAATCTCATTCTTATCCGAATTTTGATCACAAAAAGAGCCTAGGAAAAGTTCCTAAGCTCTTTCAAATTTCTATTTTCCATTCTTTTGAACAGCCTTAACAGCTTGTTTATGTGTACCGTTATATAATTTCCACTTCTTGCCATCAGGAGATTTGATTGTTGTCTTGCCAACTTTAACGAAGTTCCATTCAAAATCAGGCTCTTTGATAATTCTGAAACCATCAATCTTGAACTTCTTTGGATCCTTCTTGTTAAGAACTAACTTAGCCTTCTTGAAATCAGTAATAGCCTTTTGTGAACCACTCTTGCTTACACGAACGAATTGAACCGTCTTATGATCTTTACCAGTAAAGAAAGTAATGTACTCGTCCTTGTTATCACTACTTACACCAACGTAATCATGATTTTTGATTTCGTCTTTTGTAACTTTCTTAGCAGAATGTTGTTCAACTTGTTTCGTACTGTTTGTATTTGAGCAACCAGTAGCAACAGTTGCAAAACCACCCATCAATGAAACAGCAGCCAAAAAAGTAACCAATGTCTTTTTCATTCTAATCTTCTCCTTGAAGCATTTTATTGATAGAAATCTATCATCAACTCTGATTTTATGGTAATGAAAACCAAAAATCAATTTATATTGTAAATTCTACGTGTAAATTTAAATATTCTTTATCTTTTCGACAAAAAATATTGTATAATATAAGGGTTGTCAAATGCGAACTTAGTTTAATGGTAAAATACCAGCTTCCCAAGCTAGTGTCGCGAGTTCGATTCTCGTAGTTCGCTTTATTGGATTTTGATACGTTTCGATAAGCTCTGAAGCATTGATAAATCAATGTTTTTATTTTTAAAAGTTACGATGTATCACAGATAGTTATGAAAAAAGTGTGTCACGAAAAAAATATAGTAAGAGCATAAATATATAATCGCCAGTCTGAAATGACTAGCGATTTTTTCGTACCTAAATAAAAAGACTCCTACTCTAAAGACAATCAGAGTAGGAGCTATTTTTTATACATTGGGTGTTCATCTAATATCTTTCTTTCAACTTCAAACCTGGCGGTTTTAGCTTTTTCAAGCATTTTTAAAACTTCCTAAAAATGTCTTAACATGATTAATTTTTATTTCAGCATTATATTTCTTTCTTTGCTTTCTGAACCACACACCTGTAACGCCAGTTATGTTTCTTTTAGACTGTTTAATTTTGGTACTGTCAATTCTTCCGACCGCCACATCATCAATGTAGAACTTGTCTTTAAGAGATTTCAGCGCCAACTTTGTGTGAGCACCACAAGACGTTCTTACACCCCTAGTCAAAGCACTAGAAATAACCTTGGTTGTGTTACCACAATCGCACTTGCAAAGCCACCTGCTGTTATTTCTACTATCATAAGGGAGCTTACTTAAAGCGGTCAAGTATCCAAATTTTTGACCAGTTAGATCTATGAGACTGCTTTTTTTAACGTAATGAGTTTTTTCCTTAGGACGAAGTTTTTCTAATGCTTCTTGTCTAAACTTATAAGCATAGTTAAAATTATCAAAAGTATCCAAGTGATGATACTTACCATTTATAGAAATTATAGCCTGATATTTATAGCCATTTTTCCTTTTGATTTTTTTGATTCATGTAGTACTCTTTTTAGAATTATTAACCATTAAAATCACCATTCATTTTCAATTATAATAAAAGGGTCCTTACACATGAGAATATCTATGATTAATTTTTTAGCGTAAGAACAATTTAGTTATTCTCTGAATAATCCTTAATATCATCAGTAATGGCCTCTTTTGTTTCTTTAAGATCATCGAAATATGTTAGTTACACCATCATCCTCGTTTACCAATACATCGTAATTCTTAGCTCTTACTTCATCAAATTTAACATCATTTTTATGTCCTCCTTTTCTTTTTTATCTTATCTCTTAACAGCCATTATTAATGTACTACACGTAGTGCAAAAGCAATACAATTTTATAATTCTTCTAATCTTTTTTTCATGACATCTTTTAACATTTCTATATCCTCTTTAGTAGCTTTATTTTTAATAAAACTTTTAGCACTAGAGCGGGATCTTAAATAACTTGCTCGTTCTTTGTTTTTTTCATCCCACTTTTTATTAGCTTTTATTCTTGCTTCTGATAATTTTCCAGTCATAAAATTCTCCTTTTAAAATATCTCTACTAGCTTAGTAACTATTGAGATAATAGTTGTTATTATTAATATAACTAACCTACACTTATTAATTTATACTTATCTTTTTTCATTTTAATTTTATGAAAAGCGTGTTAAAGTTTGGGTACATAAAGAAAAGGGGCAATCTTAATATTCAAAAGCTTTGACATTATTGAAAGTAGCTTATCAATTACATCTAGGACAACTGCTAGGATGGCTAGACGTTTTACTACTTCCTTTGAATCAGAGCTTTTTTGTGTTTATCTTTCACTTCCTTACCTGCTTTCCATACTTATCATATTACACTACACGTAGTTTGAAGCCGATGCTTTTTAGACAAAATATAAAAGCTCTCACCAATTAGAGTGAGAACCATTTTAAAATATTTAGAATTATCTATTCTTGCAGTTCTATTATTTTCACAAAAAAATGATTAAAAAACAAAAAGGTAAATTTAAAGGATTCCCATTTACATTCAATTGAAAATAATTACTACCTAAAATTGCAAAAGAACATGACTCCAACAAAATGTCAGAACCATGTCCTTCGATAAACTATTTACATTTTTATATTGATGATTGTTTCATTAAGCGGTCTTTAGTTTACTGACGGCTTCTTCGATTGTTTTACCGTCTGCAAAAACATGTGTGTTTTTATCTTCAACGGTAAACAACTGAGACTTTGTATTTAACGATACACGATATTCCATTTGTTTACCTCCATTATTTATTTCTTTATACCTTGTCAACAGATAATAAATGAAATTATATGCTTTAAAAATTAAAATGCAAGCCCTTTCTTTTTAATTTTTCTGCAAAAAGACAATTTTTATAGTGGCAAATAACTTCAATCCTAGATATAATGAAGTACATAGTATAAGGAGAAGATGCAAAATGAAGAACATGTCCAAAAAAGAATATCCGTCGTGGAACCCTCGTAAATGGGGGCATAATACAGTAGAGTTTAGAAAGCCAGACAAATGGTACGAATGGTCGGCCATTCTGGATGTTATCTTTTTTGCGATTTTTTTACTTATCATCACACATTAAAAAAACTAGACACATCGTCTAGTCATACATATCTTGAGAGTCTAAAATAATTAGCTGCTCTCAATCATTTAAAATAAATACCCGCTGATTCTAAAAAGTCAGCGGGTATTTATTTTGGGCTAAAAAGTCTTACATATCAAATTAGACATCATATTGTGTCTCATGGATTCCTGCATTCATCAAATCATACGGTGTTTTCATCGAATCATCCCATGAAGCAATTCCTATCACCATTGAAATGGCCATCGTATTGAGTGAGACTTCTGCTCGAACATTCTTTTCAAAGCCAGCTTTGATTCGATCGGTCGCAATGGTAGCTCCTTTTTTATCAGTATACAAAAGAATGGCCCAGGTAGGATCTTCGTTATTTAACAAGTAAGTTATATCGTTGGTCCGGGTCTGTTCCTTGATCGTATCAGTAGTTAGTTTTAGAAGCGTCTTCAACTGATTAGAACTCATCATTCTTCTTAAATCGTTGAAATAGCGAATTTTTATAATCGCTGTCGTAACCGGTATTTCAAAACGACGATTAGTTTCAGCAAACACTGCGATATCCTCTATATAAGCAACTGTCGTCCGTAGGTTAGTTTGTTCATCAAAGGCCCCACGTTCGATCAGTGCTGTACGAAGTTCCCCATTCGACTTCTGCAGTGCAACACTATTTTTGACCATCAGATACAAGGATGACGATAAAAAGATAGGCATCAACAGCCAAAAACTCATTTGCCAAGGAATTTCATAGGTTTTAGTAACGAACTGATAAGTCATAATGATGACTTGAATGCCGATAAAAACAATATTTGAAATTAAGCTGGGTAAAATCCCATAAAAATATGTGATCATCAACAAAAAAACAGTACAACATAAATAGATGACATTTAAGAGTAAATTACCTGATAAAACCATAAAAACTGCAGTGGCGCCAAAAAGTGCGATAAAAACTAGCAAACCGATATCTTGTAATAACGAATCTTTTTCATCGCGGTTATTTTTCATCTTTATGACCGCCTCCATTCAAATGTGCTTGTTTTCTTGCAGTGAAGATCACGCCAATGATTATCATAATGACAATTAAACTAGCTATTCCCAGATATAAAATCAGCTGTGAATTCTTGGCGAATTTACGTTGGTTGTCTAATGATTGATCAATAGCCTTATTCTTCTTAAAACGATAGCCAAAATGATTGTTATTCATATCAACTACGATTGCATCACCATTATATTGTTGAATGTTCTTTTGAAAATTGATTTGTGTCGATGCCAAGTATACATCCTTTGAAGAACTACCTGTAACGACTAGTAAACCTTTTTTATCGTTATAAGGTGAACGTAGTAACTGATTCGTACCAATATTTTTACCGTAATTATCTTCAATACTCAATTTTTCATTTGAAACAAGTCGTTGATAATCACTGGAATACTTAAAATACAACTTCGAATTCAACCGCTTGATCATGGGATTATTTTGCGGTGTACCAATGACAATCACATTGTCATTTTTTAATACTTGTTGACTGGGCAGCTGGTTGTAAAACTGTATATCTCCCGTATTACTCTTAGAAAAGTTTCCTATCAAGTTAAAAATATTGGTTAACGTTTTAAAATCATTATAATCGATTGTTTTAGGCGTTATAACGGCAATGTTATCATAAGTCTCATTGTTAATAAATAAGGTTGGATAATTTGTAAAGAGCAAATCATTGCTTCTTTGCGAACGAACCAACATTTTTGAGGCTGGCATAACTTGAGCCCACGGGGTATTACTATTATCAGAAGTATTGCTACCTGACATCTCCAAATCAAAGGACACCCGTACAGTAAAACTACTCCCTAAAGAAAGGTTTCGTGGTACGTCTAAAGTCAAACTGTCATTGTCCGCTTTAGCACGACTCAATTTCTTACTCCCTACAACTGTGTTATTAACATAAACTGTTACTAAAGAGCGATTGAAGTTGAGATTCTTACTATAATTAAATGAAAGTTTAATCTTCGAGCCATCGGCATTGGCACGGTCATTAGGCAATTGGACTAAATAACTTGTCTCTTTATGACCTGCACCCTCTACTCGATCTGTAGAATTTGTTAAAATATGAGTTCCATCGTCATGTAACGATGAGCTAAAGGTATCGGTGTTGGCATTAATAAACTCTTGAGCCTGATCAGACTCTTTCATCAATTCCTCATTAGCAACAAAACGGGCGGCTTTTTTCAACAGACTTGCCCGTTTGGACGTCACGATTAAATAATGCTTATTGTCATTGTAATAAGTCTTAATTATCGCTTGATCAGTCACATCGTTTGCAGCAACTTGTTTCTTTAAATCTGCTGGCAATTGGTCATACTTGGCAATAACCATTAAATAATCGTTAGCTTGAGCTTTCATTTCACTAATTGGAACAACTTGAATTTGATCATTTTCTGTAGTGATGATACGAGATTGGCCGGATAGAGCAATCATGCTGGCAGTTAATTCATCAGTGCTAGGATTATTGCTTGTAACGATACGAGATCTCTGATAAGCAATCGTGTCCTGACCTGTGAAATGACTGTAGAATGAATTTACTTTATTCTCAGCTTCCTTAAGTTGATAATCAAAATTGATATTCGAAGCTTGACCGATAGTAAGCCAATTAGCCGGTGTTTGTTGTAATTGATAGTTCTTGTCGCTAGTTTGATTCAAGATTTGACCACTGATCGTCAACTGATTACTGCCACTGACCAAATTAACTGGAATATCAATTTTTTCAGTCTGAAAACCTGACTTATTCTGCGGACGGAACGAATAAAACTTCACTCCATTGATTGCAACGGTAATATCAGATGTTTGTTGATTAGCTAACTGTGAAACTTGATAGTTAAGATTAAAGGTAACTTTTTTCAAGTCCCAGTAATCCATTTTTGTAAAGTACATATTTGACTCGACTGATTTTCCAGATAGAGTCGTGGTCGTGTTTTGAAATTGTTGGGTATAGGTCTGATTATCAGCTGCTTGAACAGGTACAGCTTGAAAGCTTAAGATAACCAACATCATTCCAGCTATGAAAAAAGTAATCCAACTATTTATAACGCTTTGTTTTATACCATTTTGCTTGTTGATGAAAGACTTGTTCACGGATATACCCCACCATTCCATAAGCGGCTACTGCTAGCCACATTTGACTATAAACTAAATACATAAAGACGATTAACAATAAATTACTAAAAGTCAGTTCTCCTCGTTCGGTTGTAATCGTCACGAAAGTACTGATGACAAACATTAAAACTGCAAATAGCCACAAATAATTACTGAAACCTTGCAGATTAGAATGCACGACTCCCGCGACTGATAAAATGAAAACTGAATCAGACAAGATCAATGATGTCATCAATAAGAAATATATCGTTAGGAAATACAACAGATCGAAACGAATATAACGGCCCTTTTTTTGAAAGAGCAATTTAGCATTTTTAATAATGACATAAATATTTCCCTTGACCCAACGAGTTCGCTGGTGAAACCAAACATCTAAAGTCTGAGGTTCTTGTTCCCAAGTAACTGCCCGCGGTTGAAACTTGATTCGATAACCCATCTGATAGACTCGAAAACTAATTTCAGTATCCTCAGCTAAAGCTTTAACATCCCAGCCTCCAACTTTTTCAATCACACTGCGACGAATGACATAGTTAGTCCCTGGAATTGTACAGAGATGGAATAATTGTTGCCGCCCTGCTTGGGCCATCCACTGAAATGATAAGGTCTCAATATTGATGAAACGGGTCAATAACGAAGCATTCTTATTTCTAGTCCGAAACTTGCCAATTACAGCGGCCAATCGATCATCAGACAACAATTCCGCTACTAAAATTCGCAAGGCTTGGTGTTCCGGTGTATTGTCGGCATCGTAAATCGAAATTAGACTGCCCTTTGCTTTAGTTAAACCAATATTCAAGGCATTGGATTTACCCTTTCCACCAGTGACCTTATCAGTATTGATTACCTTCAGGCGGGTATGACCAAATTGTTCCTGTAAATTCTTCAAGAGTTCGGCTGAATTATCACTTGAATTATCATTGATGACAATCACTTCGTAACGATCCTGTGGATAATCAAAACTTAACAGCGACAAAACGGTTTTAACAATTACAATTCCCTCATTATGTGCTGGTACTAAAATCGAGACAAACGGAACATCCTTACCAAGCTTAGGATCAGGCTGATTAACATGCCTTAGATACCACGTGTAGCCAGCAACGGTCAAAATTAAATTAACAACCAAAGTTCCCCATATGGAAACCACGGCAATCATCAAGAAAAAATCTAAGACTGAAATAAAAATCCCCCCTATTTACGTTTAAATCGATTCCAATAAATTCTTTGCCCAATGTAGATAAATACAGCTAAAATTACCGTTATGATACCAAAGAAGATGGCTAAAATACCACCTTGGATCTTAAAATATTTACTAAAGAGTGTCTTTTGCTGACCATCTGAAAATGACTTTCCAAAAACATTATTCGAAGTTTGAATCTCTTCACTAGCACCATTTGCAAAATAGTCTCCGTGTCGAAACTGCAGAATAGTAGTATCGGTTTTGATGGTCGTTTGCAGATTATCCTCGACGGGATCAAACCAAGTCAACGATTGATCCTCAATACTGTTTTCGATACGCTCAAGCTTTTCTTGAGAGTCAGGCATTACATAAGTTAATGCTGTTGGCACAAGAAAACGTGTAGCGTTATTACGTTTTACACCATTTAACGAATCAGCCGACATAGCGAAGAAACTTTCTTTCGCAATTCCCGCATTCTGATCCTTTTTTACATGTGTGACAGTACTAGCATTGGGTAATAACAGCCAATGATCGGCCAACTCTAACGAATGAGTCCGCAAAATCTTATCCTGATTCCAAAAGCCGCTGCTACTTATACCCACTGGGAAAACTTGATGTCTAGCCAAACTGACTAAATAAGTGGACATATTATCGGACAACAATGTTCCGGTATTATCAGCATCGCTAGTTACTTTAGGTGTCTGTAAAAAAATGACCCCACCGCGATTTTCAACGTTACGTAACGCCGCTGTGAAGCGACTAAAGGCTTTCATTTCAGTATTTTTGCTCACAGAAACTGTACTGATAGCGAAAGGAATATCGTGATCATAAAAGAAACGGCTCAATTGCTCCAACAATTTCAAATCGCTATAAGGTGTGACATCAGTAATTGTCAACAGTGGTTTAAACGTTTCTTGTTTACCTATCAATTTGGCTATCAGTTGTATTTCCGTCAATAATCCTAAACCGTCGGTCGAGAAGAACGGCAAATAAGCATTCTTGCCATTAATATATCCAAAGGGATACTCTTTTTGATTAGCTTCTTGTGTCGAAAGGATTCCGACAACATTTTTATCCTTTGAATCAACATTCACTACATCCAAGCTCTTTGTATAATGCAGTAATTGTTCTTGATTGGTATTCTTCAAAATAAATTGTTGTTGGTATAATTTATCAACTTTTACACCTAACTGATTGATCTCGTCTTGACTGAGATTCTGACCGATATGCAGTTTTAAACCATTATAATGCTGCCGGTCTTTAACAAATTGTTGATTTATCAGATTGGCCTTGGCCCAATTAATTAAAGTAATTACCGCAATGTAACGCTGACTTAGCATGCCAGTTTTATATTGCGACTGGGAAATAGTTTTGACGTGTAAATTCATCCCGCTTAAAACTCGCTGAAGCGTATCAATCTTCTCTTGACCATTTTCAGTTGTATTCAAAGAATCATAAACCAACAATACCGAATTATTTGCCTTATCAGTTGACGCTGCTTTGACATCTAAGGTTTGGCCGAACAGTGGCAGACACAACAATGCTAATAAACATAGCTTCCAAAGTTTATTCACCTCGGTCCACCTCCCTTATTTCAGTATTCCAAAGGGTATGATTCATAATATCAGAGACAAAAATCAAGGCTGCAATATTCAAGCTGACTGGAATCAAGAAAAGATGTTTAGCTAAGTCAGCATCACCATCTCCTACGATTGAAACAATCGGCACAAAGACAACGATCGTCATCAAGCCGAATATTAAAAAGAAGCGTAAGATTCCTAAATGTCGTTTAGATTTCAAGTCTAAATAAAACCCTACCGCATACACCGCAATAAATCCTACGGCCAGCAAACAGTCAAAAGCAAACTTCCCTGGGAAAAAAGCGGCCATAAACGAACTGTACAGTGTAAAGTACTTAGTCTGTTCTCCTGGTTTATGACCAGAATTTTTTACAAAATCACCAACTGCCCTTGGCTGGACTGCCGTGACATCAGCTGCAGCGACATCAAGCAAATTATTAAATTGTTTTAAATTACCTGCATAATAACGGATGGTTCAACCAAATCCGGTCTTATCAATCAGATGTTTTTTAACATATTTACTACTTGGATCAAGGGTCGTGTAGGCTTTTGCATAGTAATTTTCATTTCTCATCAATGCAAACTGGCCGTCTACTCCACCTTTTTCAATTTTCTTGGTCGGATCACCAGTCTCTAAAAGTACTCCGTGAGAAAAGGTCTGAAAGGAATTTGCTCCAACAATTTCTGAACCAATTGACTCATAAATACCAATTCCTGCTAACATCACGACGGTGATCCCTAATCCGACAGCTAATTTTCTAGCTTTAAACTTCGGTAGGAACATTAATCCTACGGCAACGACGATAAAGCTCAAAGCCAAGGGTGCATTCTGCTGCTTATTAGTAATCAAGAGTACCGTACTGACAAAGAATAAACTGATCATCGTCCATTTCTTTTGATAGACATCGCGAGCTAAAGAAATAATTGCTGCACAGAGATAAAGCATGCAGATCAACATCCCTGGCTCAGCAAAGAAAGAGTTAAAGTACAAGGTATATGCTGAGTCGGCAAAGATGAAGACAATCAACAAACCTAATACATAACTACTTATCTTTCTAAAAGGATGCACTAAGGCCTTCGTCAATAAATAAATTCCGCCTAAATAAAATAGATAATAGACCAATCCCATGAAACGAATATCAAAAATCGTCCGACTATAAAATAGTTTATTTAAAAATAAAGCAATTTGGATAAAAATTGACTGTGATGATAAAACTGAGACTTGATTTTCATTAAAGTATTGCATAATGCCAAATTTAGGTATGACATAATCGCTATACTGACTATAACTTGTATGCAATCGGTAGATTCCATTGCTAAGTATTGACCGGTAAAAATCGCCATTATCAGCCAAGCCGTTAATTGGAGGGACAAAGAGCAAGATACCACTAATAATGGCGGCTAAAATCACTGCTAACAAAGCTGGTGAGACTCTGTTAGTAAATTTTTTGATTGAACGAGCAAAAAAATGTTTCATCTCTTTGCCTCAATACTTTGCTGCCAATAAGGCAGTCAAATTATTATATGAATAAGCGAGTTGTTGTCGTTTTATCCCAATTCCACCATAAATTGGCGACGACTCGTCTCCTACTTGATATTTCCAAACTAAATCCATCGCTTTGCGATACATCGTTGGATCTTTTTCAGTTGCAAAAATCATTGCCGCCACTGCATAACTACCAGCGGACTGATTTTTATCAATAACATTACCGTTAACAGAATAAATATTATAAAGCGTCTTGTTATTTACTTGCCGCTTTAACCAGTTCACTGTGACTTTTTTAGCTTCGCCGATCTCTGACAAATGTAAAATGGTTTCCAAAGCTTCAGAAGTATTCAAATTTTGATTGCTATAAGTTTTACTCTGCCAATTGTAACTCGCTGCATACAGTGGAAAGGCATCACCTAAAAAGCCATGTTTCACCACTGCTTTTTG